>CAYNAV010000010.1:0-31201 GCA_964395405.1 Candidatus Woesearchaeota archaeon
GCGAATAATTATTATGATCCTGCTTTGGGAGAATTTCTTCCTATGTGATTAAATCCAGCCCTTTTTCCTAATCCCCTCATTAATAATTTCAAAATCTAAAGATTTTTCAGGAAGAGAGCGATGTTTTTTTAAGATGAGGCGTCTTTTTCCGTGATTATTTTGAACTTCAATTAAACATTTGCTCCAATACTTTAGCAAGTCACCTCCAACCATTGAAACTTGCTTTTCTCTGTTAAGTAATTTTAATTCTTCTTGTGAGATAAATTCAGCATAAACTTGATTAGTTACAATTACTGGAATATTTTGTTTTCTTGCAATTTCATTTAAATGACGAAGCTGGTTTGCAAGATTTCTATTAACTTGTTTAATTTGTTCATCTTCTCCTGATTTTATTGCATCTCCTAACTCTAAACGGTATAGCATTGCAATTGAGTCTACTATTATTAAAGAGATGTTTCCTTGCTTTACATTTTTCAATAATTTTCCAAAATCTAATTCTTGCTCTTCAAAGGTTGTTGGTTTTAGCAGAATTATATTTTGTAGAACTTTATCTAATTCTTCTTTATTCCCTAAAATCTGTTTAACTCTTTCAATTGAAAAACCACCTTCTGTATCCATGTAAATTACTTTATTTCCTTTTTTAGCTTGACTTACGGCTACTAATACTGCAAAATTTGTTTTTCCACTTCCTCCTGGACCGTAGAGAGTGGTAATTATGTCTGTTTCATAACCTCCATAGAGAAATTTGTTTAGGTCGTAGCTTCCTGCTGATATTTTTTGTTCTGTCATAATAAATCCTCTGCAGTTATTAAATAATTAAATGGAAAAGGAAGTTTTGGTTCTCCTCTTTTTACAACTACCAAAGCTTCTAAGATTTTAGCATGAAGCTGAGATATCCTTTGTTCTAATTTGATTAAGCTTCCACCTGTTGTAAGAACATCATCAATAAGACAGACTCTATCTTCTTGATTTGGATTATAGCCATCTATAAATCCGCCTTTTCCGTGTTTTTTTGGAGTATCTCTTACTAATATCAATGGAAGACTTGTAATCTCTGAAACAGAAGATGCAAGAGGAATTCCTCCGTATCCTGAAGAAGCAAGACATGTTGCTTGGGGAGAAACTTGCATAGATATTAATTTAGCCATTAGCTTTTTTATTCCTGGGTTTCCATATGCTTTTTTTACATCAATATAAAATTCTGCAGGTTGGCCTGATGTAAGTTTAACTGGTTCTCTGTATATAATGTCTTCTTGTCTTAGCAGTCTTATTAGTTCTTTCATAATTGTTTTAAATATTCAGAGAATTTAAGGATTATTGTGATTAAATTGCAGTCTCCTTGCTCTACGTGTTCTATCTGCTATTTCTTGGCGAGTAAGGGGATGCCATGCCCTATACATTATTGAACTCCTCATTAATGTTACTTGTCTTGGTGGCCAGGGAAGTTCATAAATATCTGGAAAATCAGTTTCACTAATATCTTTTGTATACTCCATGGGCTGATTTGTTATTTAAAGTTTTTAAGGATTATTATACTAGAATTACTTCAACTTCTTAAAATCGTCAACGATTTTATCTATATCTTTTTCTGCTGAAGCGATTGCTTTTTGAAGAAGTTTTTTTGGATTGTCGCCTTCTATATGAAGAACTGGATTCTTGAATGGATGTTCTCTTTTCCAAGCTGCCATTTTAGCCCCTTCTTGATTAAGATAACCTCTTAAGAGTTCTACCATTGTTAGGCTGTTTATTTCTACATCTAAGGTATTCTTATCTTCCTTGATTATTTTTACTTCCATACTTAAATGACAAAAATAGGGTTTTTAAGGCTTTTTGTTTCAAAAGCCTTAAGCGTTGTTATCCTATAACTGTACTTGTTTGAGATTAGGGAGTTTTGGTTTATCTTAAGGCAAGTAGGGCACTTATTGAATTGACTCTAACAATTCAAAAAGTTCATGGGTAGAATAAATCTTGACTATGTCTTGTTGTTTTAATTTTTTATCATTACTCCATATTGGACAATTAAGTTTGATAGCCAGAGCGAAATAAATAGCATCGTCAGGGTCAGGAGAGATTTTACATGCTTCGGACATCTCTTTTATTATATCTTCTTCATTGATTATTTTTATATTCGCAAGGTGCAATATTTCTTTTGCTTTCTCTTTTAATATTTTATAACTTACTCGGGTTTTTGATTCGATCTCTTGAATATGCTCTAAAAATTCAGTAATTATTGTTTCAGGAACATAAAGAGATAGTCTTTCGTTAAGTATCAATTCTCTTGTAAATCCTTCTCTTATTAATGTTGCAATTAGTATGTTTGCATCAACCACTAGCTTCATTTTTTGAATTGAGTTTATTGAGTATCTTTTTTGAGGCTTTTTTATTTATTTTTCTTCCTAATTCAACTGCGTCTTCTTCGGTAAACTCGCTTTCTTTTAGCAGTTTATCAAATTCTTTTAATAGAAGTGCTTTTCTTCTTATTGCAGCTCTAGCTACTTCGCTCCAGTTTATTTCGGGGAATTTTTCCATTTCAGATTTTAGATCTTCTGGAATTGAAAGTGTCAGGTTTACCATCTTATGTATATTATGTGTAAGCTGTGTAAGTATATAAATGTTTTTATGGCGAATTTAGAAATATCGTTTATGAGCTTACACTCTCCAACCCAGAAGTTCCATCTTTCTTTATTCTTATAATATGGTCAACAAAGCCTTCAATCTTCTGTTCGTGGCTTACTAGAATTGTTTGTTCTGCGTGTAGTTGGCTAAAAATATCTCTCATTTTGGTTATTTGCTCTTCTGAGAAACCATCAGTAGGTTCGTCTAAGATTACTAAGTCTTTTGTCTTTATATGTGAAAGAAGGGAGTTAAGGACTTGGTTTAGTGCTAGTCTATAAGCTAGGGCAACTGCGGTTCTTTCTCCGCCTGAAAGGAACTCATAGTCAATTTCATAATCTTGATTTTTTATTATAGGTGTAAAGTCTTCATCTAGTCTTACGGAAAGGTCTTCTGAAACAAGAGATGAGAACCATTCTGAAAAGATTTTGGAGAATTCACTTCTTAATTTTGAAAGGACTTTTGTTTCTGTCAATGTTATAATGAAGAGGAATTTTTCCTGCATCCAGTCTAAAAGCGAACGAAGATAGTCTGCTTCGGACTTTGCTTTCTCTTTCTTTAAAATTTCTTCCTGAAGTTCAAGAAGGTATTTTTTTAGAATCTCTATTTCTTTATTCTTCTCTGCTAACATAATCTCTTTTTGTTTTTCTTTTTGTGCAATGGTGTCATATTCTTTCTTATAACTTTCGAAGTTTGCTTCTGCTTGTTTATAGCTAATAAGTCTTGATTCTAGCTCAGATATCTTTGTTTGGAGTTCTCTTATCTCATTTGATGCTCTTTCTAATATGAAGACGTCTGACTTTATCTTTGTTTCAATTTGCCTTTGATGTTCTGACTTGATTTTGTCTTGCAATAGCTGCTCTTTGTCTTTCTCATAACCTTTGATGAGGTGTTTTATCTGCTCTATGTCTTTAGTAAGCTGGGTTCTTCCTGCAACCTTGTTTTCAAGTTCTATATCAATTTCATTTATGCTGAATTGAGCATTTTTTTCAATTTTTTGTTTATGTTCTAATGAAACAGTCTGAAAACAGGTGGGACAGTTATCCAGACTTTGTATCTGGTCTTTCATTGAAAATGCTTCGTCCTTTCTTGAGTTAAGTATTGAAATTCTTGAGTTTAATGCGATGAATTTAGAATTTAGTTCTTCAAGGTTTTGCTTGTGTTTTTCAGTTATATCCATTATATTTTGGAGTTGGTTTGGTGAAAAATCAATTTTCTCGGATGTTTGTTTCTGCATGATAAAGATTTCTTTTTGAAATCTGGATTCAAGATCATTTTTTCCTAGTAAAGCTACTTTTGCTTTTCCTAATTCTGTATCGAAGCCTCTTTTTTCATCAATTGTTTTTTGGAGTAATTCTAAGTTTTTCATAGATTGTTGCTTTTCTTTAGAAAAATTGTTGCATTCTATTGAGAGATTATTAACTTCTCTTGAAATCTGGATTTTTTTCTCTTGTTCTTGAAGAAATCTTTGTTTTAAAAGATTTAATTCAGAAGTTTCTGCTTCCTTGATTCTTATTGTTTCTTTTACTTTTTGCATGAATATCTGTGAATTTTCTTTTATTCTTTTGTATCTATCAATCCCAAATATATGCCTCAAAGTATCTAACCTTATTTCAGGTCTTTCATTGATGATTGCCTTCATTTCTTCTTGAGGGGTGTAGACTGTGAACTTGTATAATAGGTTTGATTTTTTTGCGAATTCTTTTGGGTAGTTTAAAAGGGTAATTACTCTATTTTTCATCTCGGATGTAGAAAGTTCAAATCTTTGGTTGTTTATTGTGATTATGTTTGTTTCTTGGGTTATCGAGTTATTCTTTGCTTTTTTTAAGGAGCGCTCTATGATTATATTATCACTGTCTATTTCTACCTCTAAAATTACACTTGCTTCTTCTTCTCCTTGCCTTAGGATTGAATTTCCTTTTTGGCCGGGTTGTAGTCCGAACAGTGCGAATTGAAGTGCCAAAAGGATGGATGTTTTTCCTGAACCGATGTCTCCTGACAGGAGGATTGAACCTTTGGGGAATTCCAGTTCTAACTCCTTGTAGCTTCTTATGTTCTTTAGTTTTAATTTTTTTATTATCATATTATATAAACTCTAAATTTAGTATTTTTTTGATATCATCTAGTAGTCTTGATTCAAAATTGATCGATTTTTCATCTTCATTTTTTTCGATTGAAAGTGAATTCATCAAGCTTTGCAGGAATTTGTTTAAATCAGCTGGATTTTTTTCAGAATATTCTTTTATTATGGTGTCCTCAATGTTATCCATATTGTCATCTGATTGGTCTAAATCTATCTCAGATTCATTTGTTTTCAAGGAGGATATATTTCTTAAGAAAGAATAAACGCCCTTCTTTTTTGCAAATTCCTCTATTTCGTTAAAATTTATATCGCCTGATTTGCCTTGCATTAGTGTGCCTTTTAATTTTAGGAGGAGAATTTTGTCGTGAAGATTATTTTTGTCTAGTTCATTAATTATCTTTTCTGTTGCTGTTAAGCCGTTATCTAATGTTATCTCTAGATAGACTACTTCTTTTATTGGAAGTTTGATATTTTTTGTTTTTAGTCCTGAATTTATTTTTTCTATCAACTGAAAACTTCCGTATTTTAAGTCCGCTAATTCTTGGAAGTTATTTGGGAATATTGGACCTGGATAAACGAAGATAGAATTTGAAGACCTTGTTTCAAAGACCTGGTGAATGTGACCTAGGGCATAATAGTCTGCTAATGGTAGCTTCAATTTGTCTATTGAGTCCATGGGTATTGTACCTACAACATCTGAAATTGTTGTATGAACCATAAATATTGTGAAGGGGTGTATAGAGTCAAAATATACTCTTCTTAAGTCTTCAATCTCCATTCCAGATTTTTTTCCAGAATATCCGAAAAACGCAATTCCATTATAGATATGAGGTTTTAGTTTTATTTTGTTATCTTCGTCTATTGAATAGTTTTCAATGTTTTTACAGAAGCCTGCTTTTTCTAAGACGTCTAGAAATGTTTTTCCTGAAGCTGAGAAATCATGGCTTCCGGCAATTATGAATACTGGAATTCCTGAATCATGAACTTTTTTGAATTCTGCAAATGTTTCTTTTAAGATTTCAATGGGGGGGTAGGCTGAATCAAATAAATCGCCAGAAATTAAGATAAAGTCTACATTTTCATTTATGCATATGTCTAGTGCTTTTTGGAAACTTTGAAGATTTAACTGCTGTAGCTCTTCCTGTCTCCAACCTCCTAAATGGCAGTCTGCTAAATGCGCGAATTTCATATTTCTTAAAGATTTGAGTGATTTAAAATGATTTATGTTGTGAAAGGTATAGTTTAAGGACGGTTTTTATATTTTTACTATGTTTTTAGGACGAAACTTTATAAGAAGTTTTAATGTTAGAAAATATATTTAGGTCGAAACTTCTTGTTGTTTTTGAATTGCGCCAGAAGTTAGATTCCAATCAAGCTTTATTAACTGTTGAACCGCCGGGTTTTTTGTGTTTAACTTGTATAGGTCTGATTTTCCCACCCTTCTAGTTTTTATTACAATATTGTTTCTTTCTAGTTTCTCCCAAAATGTTTGTAATGTTGAATAGCTAACTTCTGAGTTTCTGGCTATTTCTGTTAAGGGGTAGTCAAAGAGCTGGAAGGTAATTAGGAAGTCTAAGACTTTCATTATTGGATTGTTCCCAAATATTTCGATGAATGTTGATTGTGTTTGTTCCATTTAATATTGTTTAGTATTGTTCATTACTAATAAATATTGTTAAACAGGCTTCTTTATAAATGTTTCTATCTTTGTTTTTATATTTCAATATTAGAAACATTTAAATATTAGTTTTTACACTTGTTTAGATGGAAGAGGAAGAGATCGTTGCAACTATCTTGTATAATCTTAGAAGAAGAAAGACTATTGGGGGAAAACATACACATTTTGATACACTTAGTAAAGGTTTCCCATCTCATTTAGGAAAAGATATTAAGAAGATTGCAAAAGATTTAATTAATCATGGATGGATTGTTAGTAAGCCGACTTCTTATGGTTTACAAGTTTCTCTTAATAAAAATAAAATGAAAGAGATTGAAGAGTTTATCTTTAGAGTGTTAGGATTTAGGTTTTAATTTATCAACTCAAACACAATAATCCTTAAAAAGTCACTCTTATTTCTTTAAACATGATAGTAAAACTTGACAAGCCTAAGATATTGGGTGATGCTTTTGGAATTATTTCTGAGGTTGTTTCAGAAGTTAGAATAAAGCTGATGGAAGACGGGATGTCCATTGTTGCGGTTGACCCTGCAAATGTTGCAATGGTTGTTTTCAAGCTTCCTAAAGAAAGCTTTTCACAGTATGAAACTGGAAATGATATCTGGGGCGTAAACCTTGACGATTTGAAAAGAATATTGAAACGGGCTTCAACTTCTTCTAGTATTATTTTTGAGCAGGAAGAAAATAAGCTTAAGATTTCTATTTTTGATAAGGTTAAAAGAGTGTTTCATATGTCTCTAATTGAAATCGAATCGGATGATAAGGATGAGCCAGAATTGAACTTTTCATGTAAAGTTGAAATGCCTTGTGAGCAGTTTGCGCAAGCCATTGAAGATTGCAGTGTTGTTGCTGATTCGTGTTCCTTTGTTGCAGGAGATGGGTTTTTTATGGTTGAAGGCTCTGGAGCGCTAAATTCAGCGAGAGCTGAATTTACGGGGGATGAATCTAAGATTGAAGGAATTGGGAAATCGAAGTATTCTTTAGAGTATTTGATGAAGTTTATCAAAGCTGGAAAACTAGCTAATAATGTAAGGATAAGATTTTCTGATGATTACCCTTTAAGGTTAGATTTTGCAGGGGATAAGATGGGTATTGGGTTTATTTTAGCTCCTAGAGTTGAGAATGATTGAAAATGGATATCCAATATTACTTGAACGTTAGAATTCCAGGAATTGGAGATCATTGGATGATGAGTGGACCCCTTTCTTTAGAAGATGCTTATCATGGTTTTTTAAGTCTTAGGGACTATCAATTTCTTGAAAGAGATGTCGAAATAAAACAAAGGAAAGGGAAATGCGTTCAAAAAATCTCATTTAATGATCTTTCTGCGAAATTTAATAGCTCTCCTGGTGTAAACAGTCACTTAGCTTAGATACTTACAATTGTTTATCCTACTTTTTTAAAATAAAAACATTTATATATCTTCATAAGCATCTACATAGTAATAATGAGAGGTTATTACGTTGCAAAACACGTTCTAATATTGCTATGAATACTCATAAAAACATATTAGAGCTAATCAAAAAAGAGAAAATAGTTACTAGTTCTGAAATTGCTAAACATTTTGAGATAAGTTGGAATACTGCTGAAAAATATCTTCTTGAATTAGTTATCGAAGGTAAAATTGAAAAAATTAAAAAGCTGGGGGTTAATCTATGGGTGGAGAAGTAGGGGGCAAAGGGCAAGTCACAATCTTTATAATAATTGCTTTGCTAATTATTACCGGGGTTATAATCGCATTCTTCTTTTATGGGAAATTTGATATACTAAAACCTGAACAAAAAAATCCAAGACAATTTATAGACAAGTGTATTGGAGATGCTATAATGCCTAGTGTTGGTATGGTGCTTGAAAATGGTGGGAGAATCACTCCAGCAAATTACCTAGTATACAAGGATAAAGAATATAATTATTTATGTTATACTCCTGAATTGTATAAGACTTGCACTAATACTTATCCCAGATTAAAGGGTATTGTTGAGGAAGAAATTAAACAGGATGCAGACGAAAGGGTTAAAAATTGTTTTGATGAGCTTAAGCTAGATCTTGATGCCAAGGGTTATTCTGTTTCCGATGAAGGTATTGATTGGAATGTTGAGGTTTTACCCGGGAAAATTAGGATTAATGTTAATAAAGCAATGGAAATTTCAAAAGAAGGAAATTCAGAAAGTTTTAATGAGTTTAATAGCTATTTAGTCAGCCATTTATATGAGCTTGTAATGATTGCCAGAGAAGTTGCAAACCAGGAAAGCCAGTATTGCAATTTTGAGTATAATGGGTTTATGATATTATATCCTGAATTCAAGATTTACAGGATTGATTATGATAATAACAAGATTTACAAAATAATTTATAGAAAAAGTGGGGAGGAAATGGACTTTGCTGTTAGAAGCTGTGCATTCCCTGGAGGATTTTGAAAATGGATAAAAGGGTAATAGAATCTGGAATTGAGATTTTCTTATTAGTCTTAGCTAGCTTTGCATTTGCTTATATTATTTATGAAAATGACAAGCCATTAATTCCTTTGGTTAAGGCACAATCGACTGGACAGGTAGGATGTTGTCAGCAGTTGATTAATGGTGCTGTTTGTTCAGATACTAGCCAAGATCAATGTGCTTCCGGATTTTCGGGAGGGGTTTTATGCTCTGGTTCTTCGTCCTGCTCAAAAGTATGTTGTGAAGATTTAAATGTTGGAACTTTTGATAAAAATGTTCCAAAATATTTATGTGAGGATAATGCTGCTCAAAAATCTTATCCGAATGCAGCGTGTAACGTTCCTGGTGCAAAATTAGGATGTTGCTTTTTTGCAAATGGTGATACTGGATTTATAACTTCAGGGCAGTGTGATTTTGAAAAAAGAAATGGAAGAGTAAATGAAAGTATGGCTTGGAGAGGGGATGTGAGCGAGGTTTTATGTGTTGCTTCTTCTTTATATTCAGATATAAGGGGTGCTTGTATTACTGGAATTGCAGAAGATGGGAGAAAAGAGTGTAAGGTTGTGACTAGAGAAGAATGTGTCGGTTTATCTGGAGGTGCAAATTTTTATGCTGGAGCTTTATGCACTGCAGAAGCGCTCAATACAACTTGCGAGAAGACTTCTGAAACTACTTGTGCGAATGGAAAGGATGAAGTTTATTTTAAAGATTCTTGTGGTAATTCTGCTAATATTTATGATTCTTCTAAACTGAATAACAATTCTTATTGGGAAAGTGTATATTCAAAATCAGAAAGTTGTGGTTATGGGAATGGGAATGGGAATTCTTCTTCTTGTGGTAATTGCGTTCGGACGGCGACGAATGGGGGGTTATGTTCTAGTGCGGATGAAAATAACTTTAATGTTGATGGAGGTGATTTTTATTGTAAGAAGACTTCTTGCACTTATGATGGTACGACTTACAAAAATGGAGAATCTTGGTGTGGTTATGATGGTGTGATTGATAGTGGCGATGATGTTGTTGGAAGTAGACATTTTAGATATATTTGCTCTGAAGGGGAAATTCAGGTTGAGCCTTGTGCTGATTTTAGAAATCAAATTTGTGTTCAGCAGGATAGATTGAATGATACAAGCACGAGCTATAATACTGCTGTTTGTAGAACAAATAATTGGAGAAAGTGTATTGACTTAAATGGTGGGAAGGAAAATCTAACTGCTAAATGTACTGCTGAACTTGATTGTGAAATAACTAAAATTAATCTTGGAAAAAGTTTTAAGTTTGATGTTTGTACTCCGAGGTATCCTGAAGGTTTTGCATTTAATGCTAATGGGCAAGAGTCTGCCACAAGTATTTGTGGTTTGGCAACTAGGACTTGTGTGGTCTTATATAAGGCGAAACCAATGGGGGGTTGTGAGATTGTTGAAAATGGTGATTGTTTAGAAGCAAGATTTACAACTGAGATGAATGATTTATGCAGAAGCTTAGGTGATTGTGGTTTAGAAGCAAATTATATTGGAGATTATACAAAAAATGTTAAGCTTTCAAAAGCAAAGGGTTTTGCTAAGGATTATATTGCGAAGGTGGTTGCATTGGCTGTTCCTACAAAAGGAAAATATGCTGATATTGGAAAGGTTGAAAAGTATATAGAAGCTGCGGGTGTTAATGGTGCTGATTTGCCTGGTTCTGGTGGGGCTTTACTTGGTGAAGTCTCTTCACTGATTTATTCTTCTGATGTTAATGCTGATAATTCTGGAAGTGGTACTGGAACTGGAAATGTTATTTCTGGAGAGGTTGTTGGTGGGGGGGTTACTGGGATGTTAGTAACTTCTGATCCAGGAACAACATTTGTTCCATATAAACAAGCATTGTCTACTGGGGGAGTTGAACAACAAGTAATTGGTTCTTTGTTTAATAGTGAAACGGGAACTTTTATGAGGTTTGTTTCTGCAGGCGAATCCCTGCCTTTTTCTGCTGGAAGTGGTGCTGTTAGTGCAGGAAGTACAGTTTCTGTCGCAAGTGCATTATCTGGAACTCCCGCTTCTTCCGTGGCGAGTACCGCTCTGAGTGGGATGCCTGCAACGTCTACTGTAACTGGAGCAATTGATCTTGGAACAATTAGTGGTACTGGGGCTGGAACTCCGTCTATAAATCTTGGAACAATTAGTGGTTCTACACCTGCAGCTGCAACTAAACCCATAGCACCAACACCTGGAATGGGCGGATTTATTGGTGGAGTAATTGGCGGGGTTTTAGGAAACATGATTGGAAGTGCACTTGCAAAATCCCTGGGATTAAGCTCAACTGGCAGTTTTTTAATGTCAACTGGAATGGGCTTAGTTGGAAGTGCATTAGGAACTGCAGCGGGTGCAATGGTGACAGGGGGTGCATCAAGTTTTGCTCAAGCTATGAGTATGAATATAATTCTTGGAATTAATCCCACAATGATATTGATTGTAGGAGCAATTATGGTTATCGCATCCCTATTCTTCGGAGGAGGAGAATGCCCGCCGAAGAAAGTTACCTTCACATGTGAACCTTGGCAGCCTCCTGCTGGAGCTGGAAAATGTAGTATGTGCAATAATGATCCTGAAAAACCGTGCTCAGAATATAGGTGCCAGAGTTTGGGTGCTGGGTGTGAAATAGTAAATAAAGGAACAGGGAATGAAAAATGTGATGCTGCTGTTGATGATGGAAAAGCTCCTGAAATTAAAGTAGATGGGAACCTGATTATGGCGGGAAATAATACTTATGAAAATACAAGCACTGGATTCAAAGTTACAAATCAGAATGGAGGATGTTTAAATGCTTTTGATATGTTTGCATTTGGAATTAATACAAATGAATTATCTCAGTGTAAATTTGACTTATCTGAAAAAACATTTGATGAGATGGACTTTAATTTTGGTTCAAATTATTATTCAAATAATCATTCAATGCCTTTTATGTTGCCAAATCTGGAAGGGTGTGGTTTAAACTGGACAGGTGATTTGACATTATATGCAAAGTGCCGAGACAGATTTGGACATGAATCAGGATATTATACTGTTGATATGTGTGTGAGCAATGGAAGAGATACGAAACCTGCGATGATTAATGGCGCCTATCCTGGAAATGCAAGTTTGATTTCGTTTAATAAAACTTCACAGGATTTAATTGTTTTTACAAATGAGCCTTCAGAATGTAGGTATAGTTCTCAAAATAAGGATTATGAATTGATGGAAAATCAAATGCAGTGTGAAAATGGGTGTGAAGATCAGACTGTTTTAGGATTTGGATGTAGTTCTACAATTCCATTAAATACAACTAATAATATCTATATAAGATGTAAGGATCAGCCTTGGTTAAATGAAAGTAACGATAGAAATGCAAATCAGGAAAGTTTGAATTTGAATTTCAGAAAAGTTTCTTCTAAAATAGCAATTGATGAAATTACTCCTGATAATGAAATTGAGACAAACACTGAATTGACAAATGTTAGTCTGAATGTTCAGACATCTGGAGGAGGTAATATTCATTTATGTAAATATTCTTTTTCAGGGTATGATAATATGATTGATTTTAATGATTTCGACGGAAATAAGAATCATAATCAGGAATTTAATGGAGGTTTATTGCCTGGAGATTACAGAATTTATATTGAATGTTATGATGAAACAGGAGATATAGCGAGAAATTCTACTGTATTCTCCATATTCCTTGATGACGCTTCACCTTTGATTACAAGAGTGTATAGGCAGGGCAGTTCAATGAGTATCATAACTGATGAGTATTCTAACTGTGTTTATTCCACTAAGTCATGCAATTATGACTTTGATAATGCTAGTGAGATGTATGGAATAGGAACAGAACATTCTTTTGAAACAGAGGCTGGCAAGAGATATTATATTAAATGTGCTGATGCATATGGGACAAAACCTTATAGGCAAAGCTGTTCATTTGGAGGTATAGTTTCCAGTGTTTATTAAAGTTTATAAAGATAAGATGAGTGTGAAAAACATGTTTAAGGAAAACAAAGGGGACTCGCGCTCAGGTCTTGTGTTTAATGATTTAGATTTGTCAAGACCTAAACGCTCGCAGGTGACAATCTTCATTATAATAGGTATTATTATTGTTATTGGAATTCTTGCATTCTTTTTAGTAGTAAAACCAAAGTATATTACTCCTTCAGGGCAAGGTTTTGGATTTGAAAATTGTGTTCGAGATGCAATTGAGCAAGAAGTTAATGGGCTAGGTTTACAAGCAGGTTTTGGAGGCCCGGAATTTTATTCTTTATACCAAGATAATAAGGTCGGATATTTGTGTTATACAAATTTGTATTATCAACCTTGTGTTATGCAAAAACCTTTTTTAATTCCTCACTTTCAAAATGAACTGAAAACAAAAATAAGAGGGAGAGTTGATCAGTGTTATTCTGATTCTATAGCTCAGCTAAACAGCGAGGGTTATGAAGTAATTTCAGGGGTTGTTGATTATAACGTAAGTTTGGAGCCTGGAAAGATGAAGGTAAGCATCAATGCGCCTACTTCAGTTTCAAGAGAGTCAAGCCAGAGATATCAAAAGTTTAATATTGATTTTAATTCTCCTGTTTATAATATGTTAATGATTGCGACATCTTTATTGCAGTATGAAGCTAAGTATGGTGATGCTGACATCTCTAGTATGATGTTCCTTTATCCAGATTTTATAATTGATACTATAAGAAGGGATGATGGAACAACGATTTACTTGATTACTGATAAGACAACTCAAACTAAATTTCAATTTGCAAGCAGAAGTTATGCATTTCCTGCAGGATATACTGGATGAGAAATTATTTTAGGTTTTTAAGGTTTTCAAAAAAGAAATTGATTCTAGCTGTAATTTTAATTGTTTTTGTTTATATTGTTGGGGGTTTAATTATTCCACAAATAGGGTGTTCTTATTGTGATGAAAAATGTGCTAAGATTGTCTTTTATGATTCTTATTGCACTAATGAAACTGGAGCTAGGCTTGTTGTAATAGCTAATAGTGTGTTGAACTTTGGTATGTTGGTAATTTTATATACTGTTTTATCTTTGGTAATTTACTTTGTTAAGGGGGAGTGGAGAAAAGAATTAAAGGAGTCCTTTGGAAAAATGGAGAAAAATGAAAGAAATAAAAAAGTTAATAGAAAAAGGAGAAAAAGATGAGAAGTAAATTTAACAAAAAAGCAATTTCTGGAATTGAACTACTCTTAATAATATCTATGACTTTTGCAATTTCTTATTTAATTTATGAAGGGGATAAACCTTTGATTCCGGTTGTTAAAGCGCAATCTACTTTATCAACTCCTTCAGCATGTTGTGAAAAGACAACTTCAGGGGCTTATTGTATTAATACGGGTGCTGGAAATTGTGATGCTAATTTTAAAAATTCTCCAACTTCTTGTGAAACAACCTCTTATTGTAGATTGGGAACTTGTTATGATTCTGAAGAAGGAATCTGTATGGAAAATACTCCTCAAAGAGTTTGTCAGGAAAATGGCGGGACATGGGATTCAAGAGCAGTTACAGATGTTCCTCAATGTCAGTTGGGATGTTGTGTTATTGCTGACCAGGCTGCTTTCGTTCCATTGGTAAGATGTAAGAGATTGAGTACTTTATTTGGTGTTGAAATTGATTATAGAAAGGATATTACAAGTGAATTGAATTGTATTGCAACTGCGCAAAGCCAGGATACTGGGGCGTGTGTTTATGAGCAGGATTTTGAGAGAACTTGTAAATTTACAACAAGAAAAGATTGCGGGGCTGTTCAAACTGTTGAAGCTATAAACGGAACAAATATTACTTTAAGCAGTGATAAGAAATTTTATAAGGATTATTTGTGCTCGGCTGAAGAATTAAATACGGCTTGTGCAAGACAGGCAGGAACTACTTGTTATCAAGGAGATGTTTATTGGACTGATTCATGTGGAAACAGAGAAAATGTATATTCTTCAGATAAAGTAAAGTCGTGGAATAATGGTAAGGTTTTGAATTCTGATTTAGTGTGTAATAAGAATGATGGTTCAAATAAAAATTGTGGGAATTGTGATTATTTGCTTGGAACAAGATGTGAAGCTTGGCAAAGCATCTTAGGTATTGGAAAACCAGATGGAAGCGATTATTTTTGCCAGAGAACTGAGTGTATTGATAGAACGGGAAATCAAAGGAAGAATGGGGAGTCTTGGTGTGTTTATGATTCTAAAGTTGGAAATGGAACTGATTTAGTTGGTTCAAGATATTATCGGGAGCTTTGTGTTGATGGCGAGGTTCATGTTGAGCCTTGTGCTGATTTTAGAAATCAAATCTGTATACAAGATAGTGTTGAAACAGAAGATGGTCAGTATGGATTTGCTGCTTGTAGAGTTAATAGATGGCAGGATTGTCTTGCACAGACAAAAAAAGCCGATTGTACTAATATTGATAAGAGGGAATGCTTCTGGGTTCCTTCAGTAGTTGGAATGGTTATTGGTGGCGGAGCTGAAAAATCAGGACAGGTGTTCTCTAATCCGACTAAGGGAGATACACAGACATTTTCTAATCCAAGTTCTGGAAGTTCAGGAAATACATTTTCTAATCCGACTGGTACTGGGGCGGCTATAACTGGATATGCTACTTCAGAGGATACTACTACTGAAGAAACAACCACCAATAGACCTAATGGGATTTGTGTTCCTAGCTTTTCTCCAGGGTTAAAGTTTTGGGCAGATGGTGATGCTAGTTCTGTTTGTGCACAAGCTTCTGCAAAATGTGTTGTTGGATTTGAAAAGGGATTGCTTGGAAGTGAAAAATGTGTTGAAAATTGTGAGTGTTTAGAAGACGGCTGGGCAAATGATGCTAATAAAGTTTGTACTGCTTTAGGTGATTGTGGCGGTTATATTAATTATCAAGGAAAATATACAGAAGATGGTTATACTTGGACTGTTGACAAGAAAGAAAAGAAGTTTGCTCCTAATGTTGTTAATAAGCTTTCATCTGGTTTTACCGGGAAGGTTGTTATTGTTGGTTATGCTATGTTTGCTTTGGTTAGCGGTGCTGATAAAGAAGGTTCTGTGAATTACATGGACTACGCTCCTTATGCCATTGCTATCCCTGGATTAATTCAAAATAATCCTCTTGCGGCTCTATCAAAAACATCTGTTCCTGCTGGTGCTAAAACTCCTCTTACAGATGCTCCTTTAAAAATAACTGATGCTGCATCTAAGACAGCACAGACTTTAACTGCTACACTCCCACAAGCAAAAGTCTTTACAAAAGGTGGTGTTACTGAAACAGCTACTAAGCTAATAAAAAATCAAGACGGAACTTTTTCAACAGGTGGTAAATTAAATTCTTTGACTGCAGAAGAACTAACTCAAAATGGAATAAACCCTAGCACATTGAGTTTTAAAGAACCTGTAAGTCAAAACTTTTTAGCAGGAGCTTTTGGAGCTACTGCTGGTGGTATCGGTGATGCCTTATTGACTGGTGTTCAATGGGCTGCGGTTGCGGCTGGAGTTGGATATATGATTGGAAGTTTATTTGGAATGAGTTCTGGCAATACCATGGCTTTAACAGCTGCACTTGGAGGCGGAACTTTTGTTTGGCAGGCATTGTCAACATATCAGTTTACTCCAGGAGGATTAGGCGCGTCCTTACAACCCTACGCATTACCAATCGGCCTCGGAGTAGCTGCCCTAATCTTTATAGCAATGTATAAAACGGAAGATACTCAGGTTGTAACATTCCAGTGTTCTCCTTGGCAAGCACCTTCAGGCGGAAATGATTGTGAAATATGCAATGATAAAGATCTTCCATGTTCTGAGTATAGATGTAAATCGTTGGGACAGAATTGTGAGCTTGTAAATTCAGGAACAGAGCAGGAGAAATGTGTAAATGTAAATCCTTATGATGTTGATGCTCCTTTTATTACTCCTAATAAAGATAAGTTAACAAATGGTTATTCTTATGCTAATGTTAAATCGTCTCCACCAGGACCTGGATTCACCATTACAAAAGATCAGGGAACTTGTGTAAAGGCATTTGAAAGACTGCAGTTTGGAGTTGATACTGATGAACCTGCTCAGTGTAAGATTGACTTCCAGCATACTACTAAGTTTGATGATATGGCAACATGGCTTGGAAATTCAAATCTTTACTTGTACAATCATACTGAAAAATTAATATTGCCAAATACAAAAGCATTTGCAAATTCGTCAATAGTATTAGCAAATGGGAAGGAAATGACATTGTATATAAGGTGTAAGGATAAGAATGGAAATACAAATGAAGCTGAATATGCTGTTAGATTCTGTGTTGATCCGACTCCAGACAATACTGCTCCTGAAATTAAAATGACCTCAATCCAAAATGAAGGATGTGTTGCTGCTAATACCGACTCTGCAAATGCAGAATTTTATGTAAGTGAACCTGCACAGTGTAGATGGAGTTTTGAAGACCAGAGTTATGAAGTTATGCAAAATCAAATGCAGTGTTCAGACCAGTTGTACCAAATTAATGCTTTAGATTTATTCACATGCAGAGCTAATTTAACTGGTGTTTCAAGAGATCTGACTACTTATTATATAAGATGTAAGGATCAGCCTAGTGCTCCAGACAATGAGAGAAATAAGAATGAACAAAGTTATGTGTTCAAGTTAAGAGGAAGCACTGATTTGAAGATGACTAATCTTGCCCCTAATGGAACTGTATTTGGAGCCGTAAATCCTGCTCCGATTACTTTGGGGGCACAGACATTATTCGGATGTAATAATGGAAACGCAATTTGTTATTATTCAACTACTGGAAATGATAATGATTATGTAATGTTTTATGATACGGGAAAAGCGGATGGAATTCATACTCAGAGACAAGATTTGGGTGCTGGAAGTTATACTTATTACATTAAATGTGTTGATTCTGGTGGAAATGTTGCTATTAATACAACTAGGTTCACATTGGAAATTGATACAAATGCTCCTGTAATTGCGAGGGCTTATGAAGAAGAAAATATGTTAAAAATTGTGACTGTTCGAAAGAGTGAGTGCAGTTATAGCTTTAATAATTGTGATTTTACATTCCAGGAGGGAACTGAAATGCCTTATGCAAATTCAACTACTCATGTTGCCGAATGGAATAAGGATAAAACTTATTACATAAAATGTAGAGACGAATTTAAGAATGAAGATGCGGATTGTTCAATGATTGTGAGACCGAGTAGTAAGTTGTTTTAAGAGATTATGGATCTTGATTTCTAAGGTAAATGTCCTGACTTTCTACAGGAAGACCATTTAATGTCCAAGTTACCTTACATCTTGAACTTTTTATGTTTTGTTTTAGAGCCATTGTATTAATACTTTCTATATGCAAGTCTCCTGGGCGGATATTATGATTTATACCACCGACACTTTTTCCAGAATCGTATCCAAAAATAATTGTTCTTCCAACGCCTTGATAAGGCCAAAGAGTTACAAGAGTCATATCATCCCCTGGCGTAAAATATCTTTTTCCGCTATCTTCAAGCCCGACTAAATTCAAGACCCTTGGATTTTGTGGATCTGGGTGATACCTGCTACAAATATTAAATGCAGGGATGCTTATTGGTTGAGGTTGGGGGGTGCGATCTGGTGATTGCCCTAAAGTAGTCCAACCTATACTTCTAGAACCCTGAATATCGCAACCAGCTAATAAAGATAATCCGGCTATTCCTATAGCCGATACCCTTGCAATTCCTCTGAGAGAATTTGCTTTTGATGAACCCATGTTTTTAGTAGTATCTTATTCTTTAAAAATATTATTATACTCCAGTTAGATAAAAAAGAGTATAAAAGACATTAAATTTAAGAGATTTTATAAATATAGAATTTCTAAATATATTATGAAAAAAAGAGGCAATGCTCGTCCAAGTCTTGTGATAAGAAAATTAAATTTGTCAAGACCTAAACGTGCTAACTTGCGCCCAGGTCTTATGGATCCGGTTTTGCGACAAGTTAGTGTAAGACCTAAACGCGCGCAACAAACGATGGATATTCCTTTTGGAATGATCTTTTCATTATTTTTAATTATGGTTTTTATTGTAATTGCATTTATTGCTATAAAGAATTTTTTAAGTGTTGGTGATTGTGCAGGGGTTGGACAATTTTATGAAAAATTTCAAGATAAGATTGATGAAGCATGGACATCTCAGAGTTCTGATTTTAGTTTTAGAATTGATTTGCCTTCGGGAATTAATACTATTTGCTTTATTGATTTTTCCAGGCCGCTACGGGATGAAGGAAATTTATCCTGGGAATTGGGGAGGTATAGTGTTGAAGATGTGAATGTTGTTTTGTTTCCAGTTACAGATGCTTGTAATATGGAATCTAAGAAGATTAATCACATTAATATCAGTAAGATTACTGAGGGTAAGAATCCTTATTGTGTTGATGTTTCAAGAGAATTGAAAATAAAAAAGGGTTTTTATGATAAGCAGGTTTTGATTGAGTAAAATTTTAGGTGATATAACTCTTATTAGTAGCTTGCATATTATTTTTAATGATTTTTGGTATAGGCTAAGTAGAGTGTATATTGATTACTAAACTTTATTTGTTTTATGAATCATAATCTATTTGTTGTGGGTAATTTTTACCATTTATATTTTTATGATACAATAAAAATATAAAGTCATTTTTTTATAATATAGCATGAATAAGAGGGGGGAATTTAATTTTTCATTGATATTTGCATTAGTTGCAGGTGCTGCTATTTTAGTGCTGGCTATTTATGGTGCTATGAAAGTATCAGATACACAAAGATATCAGACTGATTCTGAAATTGCAAAGAAAATAGCTATTTTAACTGATCCGTTGCAGGCAGGATTTGCAGAGGGTAAAAAGGGAGAGATTACTTTTACGGCAGATACTAGGATTAACAATTATTGTTTGGATGGTCAATTTGGTGCAAATGAGATTTCTGTTTCAACTAGAGCTGAAATTGGAGACGAGTGGAAAGATTCTGGTGCTGCGACGACTATTAGAAGCAAGTATATTTTCTCCGGAATGCGGGAAACTGGTAAGAAATTTACAATATTCTCAAAGCAGTTTTACTTTCCTTACAAGGTTTCTGATTTAATATTTCTTATTTCAGGGAAGTATTGTTTCGTTGATACTCCTAAAGAAATTGAAAGCGAGATTTCTGGAATGAATATTCAAAATATTGAAATGGGTAATTGCTCTTCTGATTCGGTTAGGGTTTGTTTTGGGTCTTCGAATTGCAATATCAATGTTAGAGGAACTTGTACTGGGAGCTGTAATACTGCATATGATGAGGGGTATGTCTTGAAAAATGGGAAAAAGCTGGATTATACTGGCTCTCTAATGTACGGGGCTATTTTTTCGGATACTGGGATCTATGAGTGCAATGTAAAACGATTAATGTATAGGTCTGGAAGAATAGCTGATGTTTTTTCTAAAAAAACAGATTTAATGAATTCAAGAAGTTGTAATACTAATCTTAAGGGGGATTTGGTTGTTTTTGGAGGGATGGCACTAAATGCTAGTATGGACAATTTGATGCAACTTAATCAGATAGCTAAGTTAATTGAAAATAAAAACCAGCAGGAGTTGTGTAGAGCATGGTAAATTCTTTGAAAAATGGGGCTCAGATGAAGATACAGCAGATGGCCTTTATGATTGTGGCTGTTTTGATTTTCTTTGTTCTTGTAGGTTTGGCTTTTATTGGTTGGCAATTTATAGGGATAAAGGATAACTTCAATAACCTCCAAAAAGAGCAGGCGATTGCTTCTATTAGGACAATTTCGGATATGCCTGAGTTTAATTGTGATTCTAGAAGAAGTTTATGTGTTGATGAAGATAAGTTAATCGTTATGGCTAATTCATCTTATTCTGGCTTTTGGAATGTTGCTTCAATTAGGGCTTATAAAATACTTGAGAAAAAGAGCTATTTAGTCTATGATTCTAAACAAAAGAACAGAAAAGAGTTTTCAACCTATGTTTTAATCTGTAAGAAAATAACTGGCAATTATGAAAAGTGTGATATTGGTAAGCTGTCTGTGGGGGTGGTCGATGGTTAAAAAGAATAAAGGACAACAAGAGATGGTTGGGTTTGTACTGATTGTTGCCATTGTGCTTATTGCTCTTATGGTATTTTTGGTTATTTCCATAAGAAATAAGACTGAATTTAAGCAAAGTGATGATGTTGAGAACTTTGTTAATGTCCTGATGATGCATACAACTGAATGTGCTATTGTCTATGAGCCGGACTATGACAATGTAAATGACTTAATAAAAAGCTGTTATAATAATCGGAAATGTACAAATCTCAATAAAATGGCTTGTGATTACCTAAATGAGAGTTTAAACCAGATTATGGAGAAAGTTATGGAAACGGATGCCAGTGTTTCTGCCTATGAGGTTGATATTGCTTATGAGAATAATGAAGAAAGAAGCTATGTTATCCCTCAAATTTTAAAGGGTAACTGCTCTGGAAGTGTTTATGGCGGGCAACAGCTTATCTCTGTAGAGTCTGGAAGGATTATCGCTCTTGTGAAATTTTGTTATAATTAGATGTTTATGATTAACTCTAGTCTATCCACTATAAGTACGGGGCTTAGTGAATGACGATTGCCTTTTTTATAGGAATGAAACTCTATAAAACCGAATCTTTTTAAGAGTTTTATGTCTTGTCTTACTGATTTCAGGTCTCGTTTTAAGAGTTTGGCGAGTTCATAAATTGACTTAGGTTTTTGGATTTTTAATGTGTAAAGTATGCGTGCTTTTTCGTTACTTAAAAGCGTTCTTAATAGTTTCATATCAGAGAAATCGTGAGACTTTTGACTTCCAATGAATTTTGAAACAAAATTTCCTTTATTCACATTTATGTCTACATATCTTGTTTTTGTCCTTATCTTTTCTGCCACTTGTGCTTTAAAACTAAGAGGTTTATAAATATTTTGTATAGGGGGTATTATATGCCTCCCATATCTTTTTCCTTAAATGAAGGTAAATAACTAAACTCTTAAATGTGTTACCCTTTTGTGTGATAACAGAAGGTTTATAAGTAAACCGCCTAAAAACAAGATATTTAGAGGGCATTTTGGTCCTCTAAAGGGTAATCTTTATAAAGTCGGATTTTTTGGTATATCTGCATATTACTACTAATAATATGCATGACTAGCAAGTGATTTCAGATAGTGATCAAGTGACACATGGCTTGTGACATTCCCTAGTCATAAGGTTTCCGGCCAGGCTATTAGAAATGCTGAACTTGCATTGCAGGGCCTTGACAAAGGCGGTTAATCTAATAGTGCTGAAAGGAGGTTTTAAAATTATGAAAAAATTATTCAAAAAAGCTATGACAGTATTAGGAAGCGCGTTAATGATTGGTGCTACTGTTGGTATGGCTGCTGCTGCAAGTTATCCAGCTCCATTTGTACAAAGTGGATCTGCTGATGTTGCTATTGTTTATGGTAGTAATGCTGCCGTAAGTGATGCTGCACAAGCTGGTATCCTTCAAGGAAATCTAGCTACTGCTCTTGCTGCTGCAACTGCTACTGGTGGTTCATCGACAGACGCTACAGTTTCTGGTGGTGATGCTGTATCTTTAGATACGAGTGCTACTAGGATCTGGTTAAATACTTCGTTAAATACTGCAAAGTCTATATTTACAAAATCAGACCTTCCAAATATTTTAGGAGATGAAACTTTCTCTGGAAATGTTGATTCAGCAATGACTCAAACTATCAAGTTTGTTGCGGGTGCAGCAGCTGGTGGTGACAATTCTGGAAAAGTAATCTTCGCAAAACAGCCTTCATCTAACGATGACCCTGTTTTTGGAATAAGTTTGGGAACTACTCAGGCGAGTGCGTTATACAATGCTTCAGTTACATTCGGTACTGCTGTTGCGTTTAATAACACTGACTCTGAGGGAGAAACAATAACTTTGTTTGGAAGAGATTTTGTTGTTAGTACTGCTACTACAGCTACTAGTTTGGTATTATTCTCTTCTGCTCAAGAATCTACATTGACTCTTGGAGGAAGTAGTCCTACCCCATCAACAGTTGTAACTATTGATGGAACTCAATATACTGTTGAGTTAGTTACTGGTACAAGTACTACAGCTACAATTGCTGTTAATGGTGAAAGCAAGGAAGTAAATGAAGGTTCTTCAAAGAAAATCGGTGGAATTGATGTTGCTATTAAATCAGTAACAGAATCTACTGCGGTTAATACTGTAGTTGCTACATTATTGATTGGTTCTAATAAACTAACATTTACTGATGGAAGCCAAGTTTTAATTGGTTCAGATGATGATCCTATTGATGGAACTTCTGTTGATCTTGTTGGAACTGTTGATGCTCTTACAGGTATAACTGTAAGTGTATTCAGACCTGATTCAAGTTCTGATGCAATCTTCCCAGGACAAGTCTTTACAGACCCTGTTTTTGGAGGTTTTAAAGTAGATTTTGTTGGTATGAGTATTGGTGAGGATTCAACAACTAGAGAAACTATTGCTGTTCAAAATTCTGGAGATGACACCATGACAGTTACATTAACTGATTATGCTGGAAATGCTGGAACTGTTGAATTTGCACATAATCAAAGTGGTCAGTTCTTTTTAGGAGATGACACTAATTATACTGTAAATGTAATGGAAATGGCAAATCTTTCTGAAAATGAGTACATTGTTCTTGGAAACGAGGAGTATGGACACATTCTTCAGGTAACTGACATTTACAATACTACAACAGGTTCAAGCTCTATTACAAATGATAGAGTTAAATTCAAGGATGTATTAAGTGGAGACACTTATAGTACAACATTCACAACTACTGAGGGTTCAGGTACTCTTACTTTAGACGGTAAGCAGTATGTTGTAACTTTCACTGGTTCAGATGATGAAGGTTGGGCACAAGTTAAGTATCCAACTTCCGATTCTTCTGCTACTGGTTACGCTGTTTATCCTACAATAAAGACTAAGAATGGAGCATTAGTTGCTCTTTATCAGCCTTTAAGGATTGATATGGCAGACCCAGACAAAGCAGGAACTCAATCGAGTACTATAACTTTGAATTTCCCAGATGGAGATGGCTATACTGCTTTCACTGCTACTGGTACAGCTAATGCGACAGCGGACAATTCTACTTGGACAATAGACTCTACGGCAATTTGTTCAGGAGGTGGATGTGCGACGGGAGCTGTCTACATAGATAGTTCACTTACTGTAGGTCAATTGACTTATAGAATGAATACTACAACTACTGCTAACGATACAAATTTGTATTTGAACAATCCTGAAACAGGTGCTGCAATTACAGACCCGGCATTAATTATTTTTGAAGGTAAAGATGACGCGAACGTGTATAACGCTCTTGTTGTTCAACTTAAGAATAATCCTGCTGGTACAAGTACTAATGGTGTTGAAGTAAATGACTTACTTCATACGGCTACTACAAGTTACTCTGCGAGTTTAGCGAGTGATAGTGATATAACTAAGGAAGTTGATTTGTGGGGAACTGTTTCGTCTATAGATGCAAACGATGACCAAACAAAACTTACTATGTTGTATCCTGCTTCACAGATATATGCTCAAATATATCTTGGTGAAAATGATGCTACAATCAGTGGAGGAACATCAACTGGTGGTGCTGTTACTGAATTAGGCAATGTAATTGTCTCAGATAGTGAAGTTGCATCTGTTTCTAACAAGAACTTAGTTGTTGTTGGAGGTAGCTGTATAAACACTGTTGCTGCAGACTTATTAGGAAGTACAACTCCTGTATGTAGTGAAGCTTTCACAACATTAACAGGTGTTTCAGCTGGAGGTTACTTAATCCAATCATTCGAAAGAACTGGTGGAAAGGTAGCTGTATTAGTTGCAGGTTATAATGCTGCTGATACTGTAAAAGCTGTTACTTACTTAACTAATAATGCTGTTATGACAGAAGCTGGTAAGAAATATACTGGTACTTCTGCTACTGAAGCAAGCTTAGTTACTACTACTGCATAAATTTAAAAGGAATTTTTTTCCTTTTCTTTTTTTTTCTTTTTTTTCTTCTTTCTTCTTCTTTGTTATCTTTTAAGTTTAGTTTTAACTCTCTTTCAGAGTTATAGGCTTCGCTTATCCTAGGTCGACTGGCGTCTCCCAAAGATTATTAGTAGTTCTGTGACTGCTTCATTTGAATGGGGAGTGATACAAGATGCAACGTCTAAGATTTTTCTTTTTCTTAATTACCCTTTATTTAGTATAAAAGTATAATTTAAACCCATAAAGACACCTCTAACACTTATTTCTGCAGATTACTAAACGAGCTTTAATTAGTTCAATTTAATAAGAGTAAATATTTTTAAACCCGCAAAACTTCTCTGGAATATGAGAAAAATAAAAACACAGGAAGAAATAGAAAAGAAGAAGAAAATTAATCAGTTATTAATTGGAGGGATTTTGATCTTATTGATGGTTGTGTCTACTGCAGGGTATTCTTTAATAAGTCGGGATAATAGCAATGATAGTGGCGGTTCTGGAAGTTCTGAAAAATACGGAGATTATACCTTTTTCAGAGATCAGGGTATGTGGGGTGTTATGTTGGATGGCGAAAGTTATTATTTCCAATATTTGCCTGGAGAGGTTGAAAATGTTTCTGTTTCAGGAAATTTTTCAATAGCCCAATACTCTGGAAAGGTTCTTTATCTAGTCAATAATAATCCTGCTTCTCAGGACATTTTGATTGATTTTAATAAATACTTTTTGAGGGCGCAGGGTGCGTGCTTGAATAGTAACTTAAATGATAGTTTTGATAGCAGCTCGTGTGAAGGGGATTTACCTATTAAGACTTGTAGTGATAACTTGATTATATTTGAGAATTCGGATAATGAGACAAGGGTTTGGCAAGATAAAAATTGTGTTTATATTTCGGGTGATTTTTTAAAAGGTGCTGACGCTTTTCTCTACAGGACTTTAAGAATTGTATAAGTAATGAGAAGGTTTAAAAGCTTGTTTTAGTTTTTTAGGTTATAGCAGCGTAGAGCAGTCTGGAGTGCTCGCGAGGCCCATAATAACTTTTTACGGGGTACCTCGAGGTCAGTGGTTCAAATCCACTCGCTGCTATCTTTCAGGATATTTGGATTTTGAATTCTAAGAAGAATTATAAAGCTTTATTATTTGGTTTAAGGATGGTTTATCTTATTGGAGTTGATGACGCAGGAAGAGGGCCAGTTTTGGGGCCAATGGTCCTAGCAGGGGTCTTAATTAAAGATACTGAGGAGGAGGAATTAAAGAAGCTGGGGGTAAAAGACTCTAAGCTTTTGCTTCCTAAAAAAAGAGGCGAGATTTGTAGTAAAATCAAAGGAAAATATGCTTGGCATGCAGAGGTCACCTACCCAAAAGAGATTGACGAATCTCCGAACCTAAATCTTACCGAAGCTATTAAGGCTGGAATGGTTATCAATTCTTTGATGAAAGATATCAATGAAAAAACAAGAGTAATTGTTGATTGTCCCTCAGTTAATCTCAAGGCTTGGTGTGAAACTTTAAGTAAGTTTATTGAGAAGAAAGAATTAGTTGAATTATTGTGTGAACATAAGGCGGATTTTAACCACGCTGTTGTTGGTGCTGGTTCTATAATTGCAAAGGAAAAGAGAGAAGAAGAAGTTGAAAGGTTGAAAAAAGAGTTAGGGGTAGATTTTGGAAGCGGTTATCCTGCTGACCCAAAGACAAAGGAATTTTTGCAGGAAAATTGGGATAATGAAAAATATTCTGAGCTAATCAGAAAATCATGGGACACTTATAAGAGAATTGTTGAGGGAAGAGGGCAGAAGAAGTTGTTTTGATTCTCTTCTAAATCTTTAAAAATGTCTTATTCCTCTGTTTTTCATGCCTTATATAAAAAAATTGGTGATGCATGGGTTTAAGAGTTTCGCGAGAAGGACTGAAATTCCTTTTGAAAATTCAATGAATGTTATCGTTGGACCGAATGGATCGGGTAAGTCCAATATCACTGATGCACTATGTTTTGTTTTGGGTAGAATTTCAATAAAGTCTATAAGAGCAGCGAAGGCTGCGAACTTACTTTTTTCTGGAAATAAGAGCTATAAGGCTGCGAATGAGGCAATTGTTGAGATGGTTTTTGATAATTCTGATAAGGCTTTTGCTGTTGATTCTTTGGAAGTCTCAATCAAAAGAATTGTGAGACGAAATGGACTTTCAATTTATAAGATCAATAACGAGACAAAAACAAGGCAAGAGTTAATTGAGATGCTTGCTCAAGCTGGGATTGATCCTAACGGTTTTAATATTGTGTTGCAGGGAGAAATTGCTTCCCTAGTAAAAGCAAGACCAGAAGAAAGAAGAAAAATTATTGAGGAAGTTGCGGGTATTTCTATTTATGAGACGAGGAAGCAGAAATCGATTCGTGAGCTTGAAAAAACAGATGAGAAATTAAAGGAAGTCTCAGCGGTTTTAAGGGAAAGGCAAGCTTATTTGAAAAATTTGGATAAGGAACGACAGGAGGCATTAAACTATAAGAAGCTTGAAGAAACAATAAAAAAATGTAAGGCTACTATTCTAGAAAAGGGGATTAAAGAGAAGGAAAGCGATATCTGGGGTGTTGAAAAGATTATTGAGAATAATAAAAAGGAAATTGAAAAAATAAAAAAGATAATTATTGAGAAAAATGCAGATATTAGCGTTCTACAGGAAAAAATCAACAGGATAAATAAAACTCTTCAGTCCTCTACCGGGAGCGAGCAGGAGATTTTGCACAAGGAAATTGCAGAATTGAGGGCGGATTTGGCTGGATTGACTGTTAGAAAAGAGAATTTTGAAGCGAGAATTTCTGAAGCAACAGGGAAGGAAGAAGATTTTAAGTGGAAAATAAAGGAATTGGAAAAAGATGTTTCGGAAATAAAGACGTCATCCCCTGAGATTAAGAAGCAGCAAAATGAGCAGAAGGAAGTACAAGAAAGATTTGATATTCTTGAAAAGCAAAGAAGGAAGTATTATGTGCTTAAATCCGAGCTTGCTACACTTGAAAATAAAAAAAGCGAAAAGGATAGGTTTTTAATTGAATCGAAAAAGGAAATTGAGTTGATTGACCATAGCATTTCTTCTCTATTCGAGGAAATTAAGCATGTAAAATCATTTGAAAAAGCGGAAGTTATGAAAAAAGAACTAAAAGAAGAACTTGAAAAAGCGAGAGCAAAAATTGAAGAGTTGCAGAAAACTGACTTGGAAAATGAAAGAAGAAATGCTGTTTTTACTGAGGAAATAAAAAGAGAGGAGAGATTGAAGCAGGACATCTCTAAAATTGATATTTGTCCTTTATGTAGGAGTGAGATGACTAAGGAGCATGTTGGACATGTGATAGAAAATGCAAATAAAAAGATAGAAAATGCAAAAAAGGAAATTGATAAAAGCAATACCTCAAAGCAGGAAACTGCTGAAAGAATAAGCAAAATAAAACTGAAGATTTCTGAGTTTGAAATAAAACTGAATGAGATTAATATTGATATATTCAAAATAAAGAATGCTGAGGAAAGAAAAAATCAAATTAAAAAAATTTCTAAACAACAGGAAGATGTTAAAAAAGAAGAAAGTGAGATGGACTCAAAAATTAAAATATTAAGGCCTGAATTTGAGAAATTGAAAAATGTCGAGGAGAAATATGATGAAATTAGAATGAAACTTCAGGAGTTTTCATTTGCTGATGTCGATGTTGACACTGAAATGACAATAAAGCAAAGAGAGTTGAGCAGAATTAAAATGGAGATAAAGGCGGTTTTAAGAGATGCTGAAACAAGTAATGAGGAGCTTAAAAAGATTAACGAACAGTTAAACGAGAAAATTAAGATTGTTAATAAGAAGGAGATTGAAGAACAACAGTTATATGAGCGATTTCAGAAATTTTTTAATGAGAGGAATGAATTCCAAGATCAGGAAAAGGCTTTTGAAACAGAAGTTGTCGGGTTACAGCATACTATTAGAAACTTTGAAGAGAGGATTAATCAGGTTAATATTCAAAAAGCGCAACTAAATGCGCAGATTGATTCTTTGAAAACAGAGTTTGCGGAATTCTCGAGTATGGAAATATTAAATATGCCTATTGAAAAGGTTAAAGAAAGATTACAAGCTAGCCAGATTAGGATTTCTCAGCTGGGTAATATTAATATGCGGGCTTTAGAAGTTTTTGATACTGTTTTAGAACAGTGTAAGCTTATCGAGGATAAAATGGTTACAATACAGGATGAAAAGGGGAAGATTATGAAAATTGTTGAAGAGATTGATAGGAAAAAAAGAAAGAGTTTTACGAAAACTTTAGAAAGTGTGAATGAATATTTTACGAGAAATTTTACTCAATTGAGTAAAAAGGGCGAGGTATTCTTAGAGCCTGAAAATGTTAAAGAGCCATTCAATGGAGGATTGAATATTATCCTAAAAGTTGCAAGAGGAAAATATTTTGATGTTTCATCTTTATCAGGAGGGGAAAAGACTTTAGTTGCTTTGTCTTTGATCTTTGCGATACAAGAGTATAATCCTTATTGTTTTTATGTCTTTGATGAGATTGACGCTGCGCTTGACAAACATAATTCAGAAAGATTAGCTGCTTTGATTAAGCAGTATATGACCTCAGGACAGTATATTGTTGTTACCCATAATGATGCTCTTATCTCAGAGTCGAGCGCTTTGTATGGTGTTAGCATGCAGGAGAATATTAGTAAGGTTATTTCATTAAAAATATGATTCCTGCATGGGTTGTTAATTGCAAAGGTTCCACCCTTTGCGAAGATAAGTTTTTTCTTGAAACACAAATTCTTTTTTTCCAAAAAAGAAGGGTGTATGCAGGAGAATATTTCTAAGGTGATTAGTTTGAAGATTTAGTTTTTTGCTTTGATTTCAGAGTTATTTAACAATTTATCCGTTTCAAATTTTGTTAGCTCTTTATCCATTTTTATTATTTTTTCAACAAACGGATTTTGCTTGTTCAATTTGAATAATTTAGCATTTCCTATTTCTCTTGTTGGCATAATTATATTCTTGTTTAAGAGTTTTGTCCAAGTATTTGTAAATGTACTCCATCCCACCCCTGCGCCTTTTGCAACCTCAGTCATACTATAGTCGAACTCTTGTCCTTGAATTAAAAAGTCCAAGACTTTTATATAAGGAGAATTTCCAAAATATTCTACAAATATGCTTTGTTCTTCCATAGATGGTCTAATTATCTGTAATTTATAAAGATTTCTATTCTAAGGGGCATGCTTATGATTTTAGTAATTGCTAATTTGGAGTTGTTTATAAAAATATTTAAACTTAATAGGCTTATTGAAACAATGCCAATTGAGGATGATATTAAGAGGTTTATTCTAAGAAAGCTGGCGAGGCATAGGATGTGGATGCATAAACACACAAGTATTCATAATCTTTCTAAAGGACTTCCGGATTATCTTAAAAGTAGTGGGGAAGTTAAAAAAGTTATTAATGAGTTGCTGAAAAGTGGATTTTTATTATCAAAACCAACTAATTATGGGCTTGAAGTTTCTTTAAATATCCAGATGAAAAGAGAGATTGAGAATTTTATTGGAGACTGAATAATTCTTAAGACTAGCCGGCTCTTGCTATTAAATGAATATTACCTCTCGGAGAATAGTTTTCAATGGTTTGATATGCTTTAGGTAATCTAATTTCTCTTTGTTTCCAACGAGTTTCGCGCAATCTTTTGGAAAAAATGCCTGCTGTTTCTCCGCTTCCCCGGGTCCAGAGATAAAAGAGGCTAATATCCTGAGGGTTGAGATCTTCTCTAATTGCTAACCTTTCTGCAAAGTCTGTTAATTCATCTCTTGCTCGCGGTTTTCTTTGTTTTGTTTTTACTTCCCCAATTAATACTGCATTATCATAAAAACCCGCTAGATCCATGGATGTTCTATCTGGTAAGAATACCTCTGGAAATAATTCGCCTTGGAAACCTATGGCCCCTGGATGTTTGGATAGCCAGCTAACAAGGTAGAGGTGCCTCGGATCAACATGTTGTAAAGCATGGTGGTGTGTTCTGCAATATTGGTAAAATTCGTTTGTGGTCATTGTTGTGATTATCTTAATTTAAGGTCATAAAATGTGTTTGTCATTCTCTCTTTCGGTACTTATTCATAGAAGGAATATATAAACCGCCAAGCATTAATGAAGATGCTCCGATCATTGTTGCCCAAGAAGTATCTCTCTTTAGGAGGCTATATTCCGTTGTATTCATTTTATCAAGATTATCTAAATTAATTAACCCTGCAATGCTCATTACACCAAAGCCAATTAAACTGGCTAATTTCCCTAATTTTGTTCTAGTTGTTTCGGTTGTCATTTTTCTTCTCTCCTTAGATTATAAAATAAAAAATATCCTCGAAAAATAAAAGAGGAATAAAAAATAAAAAAATTTA
>CAYNAV010000011.1:0-30805 GCA_964395405.1 Candidatus Woesearchaeota archaeon
GTCCTTTTAAGGTTTGCTGTTTTTAATCCTATAAAAAGTATATTTCACTTTCGCAAAACATTTATAAATATCAGATTGATTGTATAAATATGAAAAAGTGGTGTAATAGAATAAAAGAGTTAAGTGTGACTGATATTCCCTTGATAAAATTGGCTGTGTTCTTTTTTTCATTATGGTTGGTGGGGTTGCTTGCATATTGGGTTTCGCCAACAAACATAATGGCTTTTCTTATTGAGTGGAGATGGGGTTTCTTCTCCTTAATGATTATTGTGGGAATAAAGCCTACATGGAAGTTTTGGTTTGGGAAAAAATATGTTGAACCTTCACAAGTTAAACCAAAAAGGAAAAGAAGATGAAGATGAATAAATCTGGAGCTATTGAGCTTTCAATTGGAACTATTGTTATTGTTGTTCTTGCTATGAGTATGTTAATTCTTGGGTTAGTTTTGGTTAAAAGTATTTTTTCGGGGGCAACTGCTATTGCGGACATGACTAATGATCAGTTAAAGAATAAAATGGCTACAATGTTTGGTGAAGATAAAAAAGTAGTTTTATATCCTGATTCAAGACAGATTGAATTGACGCAAGGAAAGGTAGATGGTTTTGGAATTGGAATTAAAAATTTGTTGGAAGGTTCTTCGAATACTGTTAAATTTGAGTATGATGTTTATTTAGCTGATAAAGGTAATTGCGATGTAAATGAGAAAGAAGCTTTAAGTTGGATTGTAACTGGAAAGACTGAGGAGGATATGGGGATTGCTTCGGGCGACTTTGTTTCAAGACCTGTTAAGTTTAATGTTCCCCTGGGAAGTGCTTTATGTACTTTAAGATACAAGGTAGAAGTAAAAGCCAATAATCAGAATTATGCAAGCGATGTAATGGATGTTACAATTAAGTCTAAATAATTCTTTTTAATTAATAATCATCTAAATAAATTTTAAATTAATAATCATTTAATGAAAAGGATTAATGATTCTTTTATGTAAGTTTAATATATCTATGTTCGGTTTGATAGTCTAGCAAAACATATTTGCGTGTTAAATCTTGTTTTTTAATCTGTTAAATATTTAGACTAAATATTTAAATACCTTTTAAACATAAAAAACATATGAAAAAACTGGTGGTAGTGTTGTTGGTTTTATTTTGTATGGCTTTTGTATTTGCACAGACAAATGATACCGGGAACGATACTATAACAACGTCTTCAACGACTACAACACAGCAGAATCAATCAAAGATACAAACAGCGTTTACTTGTCTTGAAGACAAGGTCGCAGGAAAATGCTCCACATTGTCTTTGCAAGAAATTTCTTTGACAATATTAGCAACTCCAAAGAATTCTGTTTTAGATGAGTGTGTTAATGCTTTGAAAGATAAAAAAAGGTCTGAAAACTGCTGGGGAACTAATGGATGTAATATAAAAGAAACTGCTCTTGCTATTTTAGCATTGAATCATATGGGCGAAAATACGGATGCTGCTGAGAATTGGCTTTTAGCACAAAACAAAACTCCTGTTGATTTAGTATGGTACTTGGAACAAGATTCTAATGAAGCTTCTGAGTGTCATATTTCTTATGATTCAAATGATTATACTGTTAATGTCAATGAAAATAAAAAAATAAGTGCAAACGCTGGTACTTGTTTAACAAGAGCACAGGCAAATTTCTGGTTAAAAGTTTCTCCTTCTTGTTTAAATAAGGAGTTTAGAATTGAATGTGATAAAAACTTTATTTCAACTTTGTTATACAAAAATCAAAATTCTCCTACTATTTATGTTTTAGAAGATACTGAATCAAGTCCTGCATTTGGAACAATCTCGTTGCAGGTTAAGTCTAAATGCTTTTCAACTTCTTCTAGTTGCGATTATGAAGCAACTGCGTGGGCAACGTTAGCCTTATTAAAGACAAGGCACAATGTTGAAGAGTTTATCCCTTATGTGGTTGCACTTGCGGATACAAATGCAAGATATCTTCCAGATGCATTTATTTTTATGGTGACAAGTTATGAGGACTATGGAAACAAGTTAATAGCGGAGCAAAAGCTTGGAAATTACTGGGAAGCTAGTTCTAGTGCTTACAATAAATATTATGACACTGCTCTTGCGTTATTATCTCTGGGTGATTCTAGTTCTGATAATGTCATAAAGGCTAGAGATTGGGCCTTGTTTAGCCAGGGAAATAATGGGTGTTGGGGAAATTCAATAAGAGATACTGCAATAATGTTATGGGCCTTGGAAGGGAGAACTGGAAGAGCAACAACAGGAACATCAGTTACTACTTGCTCAGAAGGTAATTATTTTTGTATTCCTACTGCTGAATGCCCTTCAGGAGAGGTGCTAAATAATTATTTCTGTTCTGGTTTAAGTAGTGTATGCTGCCAAAATGAAAATTTACAGACTTGCTCAGAGTATTCTGGTGTTGTATGTACTAGTGACCAGGTTTGCACTGGAAATGAAAGAAGGGCAAGTGATGAAGATGCTTGTTGTTTAGGAACTTGTGAAGATAAGCCGACTGAAACTGAATGTGAGAGTATTGGCTATTTGTGTAAGGCTCAATGTACTGATTCCCAGGAAGAAGTTGGATATTCTTGTAACTCCGGAGATGTTTGTTGCAGGACTAAGACAACACCTACGGGTGGAAGTAGTTTCTGGCTGTGGTTTTTTATTATATTAATCTTAATTATATTAATTGTTCTTGCTTATATCTACAGGGAAAGATTAAAGCTATTCTGGCATAAGGTAAAAAATAAGTTCAAAAAAGATAAAAGTAAAGGAGAAGTCTCTAGCAATAATAGGCCTAGACCGGGTTTTCCTCCTGCGGGAATGCCTATGATGCGGAGACCGATGCCAATGAGAAGGATGCCTATAATGCCTCCTCAAAGAAGGCAGATGCCAAGACCAGAGGACCGAGCGATGGATGAGACGTTTAAAAAGCTAAAAGAGATGTCTAAGTAAGAAGAATTTTTTATTCAAGAAGCGGTATTCTCTGATTGTTTTAAAATAATTAGATTTATTAATCATAGACATTATATCTTTTTATGAAAAAAGAAGTGATACTATTAGTTTTATTGTTTTGTGTTTCGTTTGTATTCGCTAAACCTGAAATTGTGATGAATAAAGAGTTTCAGCCTGGGGAAACTTTATTTGCAATTATGAGGGGGGATTTTTCTACTGCAATTTCTTTGGATGATGTTGAATTTTATCAAGCAAGGAAAAAAATATTTGTCGAGGACAATTTGATTTATTCTAATGGAAGTTATTATCTTTATGCTTATATGAACAATGCGGGCAATTATACTTTAAAGATAAATAAGATTCTTTATAATGATGGGGGGATAAAAGAGATGAGTGTTGAAGAAAATATTTCTGTTGCGGACAAATTTCTTGATGGAAACATGACGACTAAAATATTAAGCATTAAACCTGGTTTTGTATACGGCTCTGGAATAAAGCAAATTAATTTAGAAAATAAAGGAAATTCTGAAATTAACATCGAGTATAAGTATAATGATGCAGCGGATAAGTTTATCTTAAATGCTGGAGAAGTAAGAAAGGTAGAGATTAATGTACTGCCCGGATTGAGCCATTTGAATATATCTTCTTATTCGCAATTTTCTATTCCAATTATTTCTTCTTATGTTTCTAATTTTACACAAAATGTTTCTGTTGAAGATGATGATTTAAAAACTGATCCAATATATCTAAATGTTTATTTTAATGTTAATGGGAATAAAGAGGAAACCGTGAGGTTGATGAATTTTGCAGAGAAAAATATTACAAGTATTAGTGCTGTTTCAAATCTTTCTCTGTTTGATACTGTTAATCTTGATTTTCTTGGGGCGAAAGAGGAAAGTAATATAAGTTTGATTTTTTCGTCTGAAAGGGAGGGTTATTTTAAGGATATGGTTTTGATAAGCTACTTAATCGATAAGGAAAGCAAGAGTATCTCTATTCCTGTTGAGATTTATGTGCTGGCTGAAAATCAAAGTGTCGAAACCTTTAGTGTTGATGATAATACTTGTTCAGAATCTTCAGGGTTCTTATGCTTAAGTAATGAATATTGTGACGGAGACACAATGTTTGCTTCCGATGGGTACTGTTGTTTGGGGGTTTGTAAGGTTTATGAAGCTCCAGGCAGCGGCGGAGGAAGTTATAGCTGGATTATTGGGTTGCTTATCCTTGTTGTGCTTGGTGTGGGAGGTTATTTTGCCTATAGAAAGTACAAAAAGACTGTACCTAAGAAGCCAAATGAAATGGTTAAGCTTAAGACAGACGAATATCAAAAGAGAATTTCTGGTGGGATAAGCAGGAGTTAAATTTATTTTTTCTTAGCTTTCTTTTTTACAGGCTTTTTATGTGTTTCCGCTTGTTTTGGCTGGTCCACTGAGGTTATAGGGCTTACCCTTGCTTTTTGCATTTGCTGTTGAACTAATTGGAGCTGTTGTGCAAGCTGTTGTGTTCTTATTTGGGCTATCTTTGCAACTTCATCATACTGATGAAGTCTTCCTGCTAATGTGTTAATAAAAGAAGTTGATTCTGAAACATCTAATGTAAGTTCTGCTGGTTCTACTACCTCAATTGATGAAGGCATAAAGTCAAAGACGACTTCTAAAAGTTTCAAAAGACTCTCACACTGAATTTCAAGTTCTGCAAAACAAGTATACATATCGTCGCTTGATTCTATATATTTTGGGTCTGAATAAATTTCAGAGATTAATTTTACTCCCTTATATCCTTTTAAAACAGCAAGATGTTTTTGAAGGGCGTCTCTAATATGTTCAGGTGGCCTTCCTGCTATCTCGACAATCATTATTGCTTGAATTTTTTCTGGCATTTTAACAAGAAGTTACTGGGTTTTATAAAGATATTTATTTAGGTTGGGTGTTTATTTCCTCAACAATAACGCAATAATGATGAATATTAAGAAGATACAAAAAGCATAGGGGAGATACTGGCTAATTAATTCATTTTTTGACTCATAAACTACTTGTTCTTGGTTGTTGATTGAATTTCCAGAAAGAGAAATTGGAGTGTTTAGGCTGATTGGTTCTGAATTTGGGTTGACGATCTCTTTCTGGACTTTAGGTATCTCATGCTCTGTTTCCTTGCTGTTAATATTAATGGTTTTATTATTAACTGGGGCGTCTGTTTCTGATGTTTCTTTTTCTCCATCCGCCTTGCTTGGCAGGTCTTCGTTATTTTCTTCTTCCTGGTTTGTATTACTACTGTCTTGGTTGTCTTCCTGGTTATCGTTTGAACTCTCTTCTGGATCTACACAGGCTAGCCCTTGGTCTTTTATCTTACTCAAGGTAACATTCCCTATACCAATTACTCTTATCAAATCGTCTAAGGAGGAAAAAGGTCTTGAATCCATGATTCTTTGAGCGTAGGCGGGTCCAATCCCGGTTAATTTGTCCAAATCTTCTAAAGAAGCTGAATTGATATCAATACATGAAGATACAAATACAAGACTAATTAAAACGATTAAAAATGATAAAAGCAATAAAATTGCCTCTTTTTTCATAAATAATTGGAGGGTTTTAGATTTATATTTTTATTGGTTTAGGGATACAAGAATGCCCCAATCACAATTAGAAGATTTGCAATAAACCAAAGAAAGTATGCTATTAAGATTGGCTTTTCCTTATGGATAAACCCATAAATAATCCAAGGAATATCAAAGATTGCAAAAAGAGAGAAACTTATCACGGATATCCCTGAAGAGGTTTTATCAAGCCATATTTTTAATATCTGGGGGGTGGACATTATCGGGCCGGCAATTGCAACAATTAAAAGAAGCTTATCAAGAAAATTTATCCAAGGGTTTTTATTTGGGTAAGGCTTTAGCTTCTGATTCATTCTTTTTCTTTTGTGTATATGGTGTAGTCCTGAGCCATTCATTTGAATAATTTTGAGTATTTTTCTTTAAAGTCGTCATACTCAACCTCTTTTTTTTCATTGCTTTTTTTTGCAATTAATATCTGACTAAATATCTCTTGGTTTAATAACCTTACGCATTTTTCTTTTTCTTCTTTGCTTAGAGTTCCGTTTACCTTGCATTCCACACCTATGACCTTATAGTATTCGTTCATCTTTTGGAAACAGAGGAAGTCTGGAAATCCTGTTCCAATAGTCATAACTTTTGAGAAGGGATTAAATTTTCTTTTTGCAGGAGTTATCTTATCTTTTTCAAGGTCAAAATTATTTGACCATTTGTCTACTATCCATCCTTTTTTTTGCAGGTCTTCTCTTGTTTTTAATTCAAACTTTGCTCCTGACTGCTTTGCTTTTTTTCCTGACTTGATTTTAGACTGTTTTTTTTGCTGGATTATCTGTCCTTCAGGATTCCAGACGGTCACGTATCTTTCGTCACTTGCATTTTTTATTTTTTCAAGAAGTTCTTTTTTCTTCTTTTTCCCAAGTATTTTATCTGTATTCTTTGATTCAAGTTGCATTTTGCCTCTTTTGATGATTAATTGAAAGAAGGTTATCTTAAATAGGTATGCCCTTATTTTCAAACTTCAATAATCTTTCCTCTTCTTCCGACATTGATGACTCTTGTTTTCCCAATCTTTTCCTCTATTCCTTCGGCTTCGTGTATATGGGCTGAAATGAAAACATCTGGCTGAAAATATTCAATTGCGTCTCTTAAAACTTTTTCGCCTTTGAATCCTGAAAATTCTGCATTAGTTCCGGATGCATGAAGATGGGAAACAAGAATTTTTTTCCCGCCTTTTGCTCTTATTCTGTCAAAGTTTTCACTTAATTTTTTTCTTGCTTCTTTTTGATTAAAAGACATCTTAAAATCCGGGTTTCCAATCCCTACAATGTCAACGCCATTGTAGGTAACATAATATCCATCAATGTTTTTTATTTTGTGCATTTCTTTTAACATATCTACTTCTAGGCTTGAATCCCAGTTTCCTGGAACGAAGACCACTTTTTGATGATTTTTTTTAAATGGTTCTATTATCATATCACTTGTTCCCTCGATCATTCCGTGCAAATCTCCTGCCAGCACTACTAAGTCTACTTTGTTTGATTTGGCTTTTGCTGCCAGTAGTTTAGCGATGTCAAAATCTCCGTGAATGTCGCCTGCTGCGAGGATTTTTAGCTTACTCTCCTTAGAGGGTTTGGATTTTTGTGTTTTCATAATATGGAAAGGTAAGCCGGGTTTTTATGCTTTATTAAAAGAAGATTTTTAGGGGTTGGGTTTTTTATTTGTACCTCTTTAATTTTTTAAATATCTTTCTATCCTAAACATAAGTATGTTTTCTTTCCTTTGTAGTATACATCCCGGAAAGTTGAATTTTGTTTAAAAAACTAAACCGAAAATTATAAATAGGTCATAAACTTGTATATTCTAAGGATACTTAAGATCTGGTCTGGAAACTTTGATACGATAAGACCTTGCTTAAGCTGAGGGGACACATCTATTGTCCCAATCCTTAACTTAAACTTGTTATAATAATTTGTTAATTAAGTCTATTAGGTCGTTGACTTCTTGGTTATCTAAGACATTAGTTACCGGGATTTTTCCTTGATAAACCTTCCTTACATATTTTCCTGCTAAAGATTTTGGTAACTTTTTATCCCGCCTGTCTTTTCTTTTTCTAAAGTTTATTGTCCTATTTAAGGCTTCTTTGTTTCCAAGTAAATTGCTGATTCTTTGCAAGTAGGTTATAACAAATTTTTCTGGTCTTACATCCCTGCATAAAAGAAGGGGTTTTGCTTCTTTAAAGTTATTAATGGCTGTATAAAGAAGATAAGAATAAATAATAGCAATAACCTTTCGGTTGTGTATTCTTGCTGAATTTAAATTTTCTGTGGAGATAAACCTTCTTTTTATTATCTCTTTATCATTTCCTTTTATCTTAATTGAGTATCTTCTTGCACCTTTTACGATACCTAGGACGGTATCATTCTTCCATTTGTTGTCTATTTGAGTGGAGATGTCTACATGATAAAAATCTTCATACTCTTTTATATTCATTGATTTTTAAGAGTCCGATTATATAAAATTCTTTCTATTTTGACCCACATAAACCTTTTAAACATCTTATTATTAATCCAATCATGACAAAAAAGGAAACTAAAGAAATGTCGGATATGCCTAAACTTAAGGACATTAAGAACTGGGGTCCTGAAATTGAGAAGCAAATTACAGAAATATGGAAAAATTCGGAGATGTTTAAATTTGATGCTGGGACTAAAAAGAAGATTTATTCAATAGATACTCCTCCGCCATACATTAATTCTCCAATTCATATGGGGCATGCTGTAACCTACTGTTTTATGGATATGTTTGCTCGTTATAAGAGAATGAAAGGTTTTGAAGTTCTTTTTCCATTAGGACTTGACAGAAACGGGCTTCCAATTGAAATGGGTGCTGAGAAGAAGTTTAAGACGTCTCCTTTTGAAGTTGGAAGGGAAAAATTTATTGAGTTATGCGAGCAGTTGTTAAAAGAGACTTCTGTTGAATCCATAGATTCTTTTGCGAAACTTGGAATTTCGTTTTCATCATATAAACAGGGCAGTGATGTTGGGGCAATTTATCTTACTGACTCTCCAGAATACAGGGCATTGACGCAATCAACATTTATTGAACTGTATAAGAAAGGTTTGGTTTATGAGGATACAAGAATAAATAACTGGGATCCAAAATTGCAGACTACAATTTCTGATTCTGAGATTGATTATGAGGATATTTCTTCTACTTTTAATGATATTAAATGGAAGATTAAAGAAACTGGGGAAGAGGTTATAATTGGAACAACTAGACCTGAATTAATCTGTACATGCGGAATGGTTATTTTTAATCCTGAAGATAAGAGATATAAGCATTTGGAAGGAAAGACGGCTATTTCTCCTTTATTTAATAAAGAAATTCCAATTAAAGCTCATCCTCTTGCACAGATTGATAAGGGAACAGGATTGGTAATGATGTGCTCTGCTGGAGATTTGTCCGATATTCAATTTTTTAGAGAACAGGGATTAAATCCTTTAATCGCGATAAATAAGGATGGGACAATGAATGAAAATGCCGGATTTTTACAGGGATTAAAAGTTAAAAAAGCAAGGGAAGCTATCATTGAAAAATTAAGAGAAAATAAGTTGCTTGTAAAACAGGAGCAAATTACGCATAGAACTCCTATTTCAGAAAGAAGTAAGGCGGAAGTTGAGTTTATTGAGATGCCTGAGTTTTATTTGAAACAGTTGGAATTTAAAGATGATCTAAGAAAGATAATCAAAAAGATTAATTTTTATCCGGAACAATCTAAAAAAATACTCGATGACTGGATTGATTCTGTTGCAATTGACTGGCCTATCTCAAGAAGAAGATATTATGCAACTCCAATCCCATTATGGAACACAGAGAAAGATGGAAAGAAACTGACTGCACTTGCGGCTCCTGGAAAGTATTATCAGCCATGGAAAGAGCATCCGGGAAATGATTGTGAAATTTATTCTAATAGGAAGAAAATTGGAAAGCTTTCGGATAAAGAATTTAAAGATTTAAAATGGGCTGGAGAAACGAGAGTTTTTGATACTTGGATGGATTCTTCTATTTCTGAATTAGTAATGTTAAAGTATAAACAGGATGATGAATTTTTCAAACGAGCGTATCCTGCAAGTCTAAGACCTCAGGGAAAGGAGATAGTAAGAACATGGCTTTATTATACAATATTGCGTGGATTTTTAGAGACAAAAAAACCTTGTTTTGAGGATGTTTGGATTCATCAGCATATTCTAGATGGAAACGGAAGAAAGATGTCAAAGTCCCTCGGTAATGTAATTGATCCTCAAGAAATACTTCGTGATTTTGGTGCTGAGGCGTTAAGGCTGTGGTCTGCTACTGAAGGAGATTTGTCTAAAACAGATTTTATATGTTCAAAAGAACGGATTGCAGGTGAAAAGAAAACCTTGAATAAACTGTTGAATGTTTCAAAATTTGTAATGTTATTTGAAAAGCCTAAATTTAATGAGAAAGATTTACAAAAAACTGATAAAATATTTGTGGATTATATTAATGGGCTGACTAGTAAAACTCAGGAACAATATAATGTTTATGATTTTAATCATCCTTCGCAGGATTTAAGACAATTTTTATGGGATGTCTTTGCTTCCAATTATATTGAACTTGTTAAGAATCGAGCCTATAATCAAGATAAAAAGTTTTCGGAGAAGGAATCTAATTCTGCGAAGTATACACTTTATTACTTATTAGAGAGGTTTTTGCATTTGATTTATCCGGTTATACCTCAAATTACTACTATAATTGGAAATAGCCTTGGATTGAATTTGCTTGATAGTAGGTGGCCTGAAACTAAAGAGAAGGATTTAAGCAAAAATGAAGATTTAATTAAGAAGTTGATGTTGTTCAATTCTGAGGTTTGGAAAATGAAAAAGGATAAAGGCATCAGCTTAAGGGAGCCATTGTCTGGAGTAAGTATTCCGGAAGATTTGATGATTTTTGAACAGGATTTAAGGGCTTGTCACGGGATTTAGCTTCTCCACAACAATATAATTTATTAATGAAGAGTTCTATTAAAAAATATGGCATTTGAAAATAGGGATGATAGGGGGGATGAAGAAAAGCAGGAAAAAGAGCTTAGAAAGGTCCAGATAGTTGCTAAATCTTATTACGCGAGAAAAGATGTGCAGGAAGCTATCTTTGAGTTTTGCAAACATAGAGAGACGGTTCCAAACTTTAATAAGGAATTTTTTGGGAAAAGGCCAGATATGCTAGATTATCCAAATGACCTCTTTAATTATGCTAAAAAGGGGGCTACTTCTTTTCATTGCTCGGAAGAATTGTGGGGCAATCCCCTAGATATTAATACTGATATGACCCCCGAACAGTATAATAAAATAAAGATTGGCTGGGATTTTTTAATTGATATTGACTCTCCTTTCTTAGATTATGGAAAAATAGCAGCAAGGCTTCTGATAGGCGAGCTTGAAAGGCATGGGGTAATAAATTATGGGATAAAATATTCTGGTTCCAAAGGATTTCATATTCTGGTTCCGTTTAAGGCATTTCCTGAGACGATTGGAGAAGAGCTTACAAAAGACAAATTTCCGGAATGGCCGAGACTTATTGCAGGCTATCTTTTTAGTTTGATTAGAGGGCCGATGAATGAAGAAATTTTGAAATTAACCGGGAGAGAGACTTTAAAACAAAAGGGGGAGCTTGTTTCAGAAAGTCTATGTCCAAGATGCGGGAAGCCAACTATAAAAAAGAAGACCTGGAAATACAAATGTCCTAACATTAAATGTAAGTCTGAAATGGAAAGTTTCATTAAAAAGAGGACGGCAATGCTATGTCCTAACTGCAATACCAAAATGGAACTTTTAGATGAAAGGGAAGTTAGTTTTTGCGAGAATTGTAAAATCAGCACTGCGAGAATAGAGGCGAGTTCTTCTTCTTTTGGTGGAGAAATTAGAAAGGATGAAACTAGGTTTAAAGTGGAAGATACGATAAAGTCTACTCAAGATTCTGTAGATCTTATTCTTGTTGCTCCCAGACATTTGTTCAGGGCACCTTATTCGCTTCATGAAAAGACGGCTCTTGCTTCGGTTGTTTTGGATAAAAACCAAATAGAAGATTTTAAACCGACAGATGCGGATCCTTTAAAGATAACTCCTATCCCTTATATGCCTAATCCTATTCCTGGAGAGGCAGAGAATTTACTTCTCAGAGCGCTGGACTGGGGGAAAGAAAATGCTCCGAAAGAAAGAGAGAAAAAATATGAAGGAAAGAGTGTTGATTTGAAAGGGTTGACTATTGAAGAGTCAATGTTTCCGGATGTAATTAAAAAGATTCTGAAAGGAATGAAGTCGGATGGAAGGAAAAGGGCATTGGGAATTCTGCTTCCGTTCTTAACATCTTTGGAGTTTCCGCAGGATTATATTGAAGAGAAAGTTTATGAATGGAATAAAAAGAATTACAATCCCTTAAAGACCGGCTATGTTCAATCACAGATTATTTGGGCATTGAAAAACAAGAGAATGCCTCAGAATTATGACAAGCCGATTTACAAAGACCTCGGTTTTCCCGTTGATGCTCAGGGTGTTAAGAATCCAATTAATTATACTATTAAAGAAGCATTTAGGGCTAAGGGGAAAAGTCAGGGGAAGAAAAGAAGTCCTGAGAAGAAGGGGTTTGAGATTTAGGGGAAATTTGTTGCTTCAGCTAAATTTAAATTTCCTTCTTTGAAGTTTTGCTTTTACTTTAGGCAAGAGTTCAGAAAACTCTGTATCTCCCTCTAGAATTTTCAAAAAATTGTTTATGAAATCCGAATTTCCTTTTAGTTTTAATTTAACAAAATCCTTTTTCGCAGCAAGTGTAAAATTAAAGTCCTCCTCTTTTTTAGTTAATTCCCAAGAATTGCTAATAATCTTCCCCCCATATCTTTTCTTATAATTTGACAATTCGAAATTGGGCTTTAATTGATTAAATGTTTTTTCAAGGATTTTTATAATTTGATTATCTATTTCAAAAAAAATAATTGTTCGTTGCTCATTCCTACTTAAAGATCTTATTTTGGATTTCATAGTAGTATTTACTCGCTTGAGTATTAATATTTTTCTCTTTATCAACTGCACTAATAATGGGTCTGGAGCAATATCCCAAAAACTACTTAAACAAGCGGTCTTTATTGTTGTAATGAATAATCTACTAAACGTAACAGACCTCTCGTCATATCTTTATTGCCCGAGGAAATTTTATCTTGTAAAAGTTAAGGGATTGAGAGAGCCATTGAATAAGGCAATGGTTGAGGGTTCAATAAGACATAAAGTGCTAGAAGAATTTGGAAATAATGAGAAAAGATTAATTGAAAATCTGGAAAAAATAAACCATTTATTTACTAAGAGTTCTGTGACTGAATTTTATGAGGAATATCTTAAGGAGTTGATTAGACATGTTCTGGCTAAAAACGAAAGGATGATTTATGCATTTAAAATAAATATGGATGAATTAAAGGATAAAATTGGAGCACAAATGAATAATGAGATTAACTTGAGAGTTGATTCTATCATGAATACGATACAAAAAGGGTTTGTTGGTAAAGAATTATGGGAGAATTTATCCCCTAAATACCTGTCTGAATACAAGGTTCTGTCAGAGAAGCTTGGATTGAAAGGGAGAATTGACAGATTAATGATTAATAAGGAAAATGATGAGGTAATCCCTTTTGAATTGAAGACAAGGGCGAGTGATAAGATATGGCCTTCGGATGAGGTTCAGTTGACTGCTTATGCGATGTTGTTGGAAGAAGAGTATAGTAAACCTATTAAAAAAGGGATATTGGAATCAGGAAATATAAAGCATGAGATGGAGATTACAGAAAAAGAAAAAAATAAAGTTATTGAATTAATAAAAGAAGTTAATGAAGTTCTTGAGAATGGAAAGGCAAAGTTTCCTTCAACTTTTGCAAAATGCCAGTCCTGCAATTTTGAAGAAGATTGCGATAAATTAGAATAATTATAATATTTACTAAGGTTTAGGAAGGATTAATGAGAAAGCCTTAAATATGTCTCTTTATTTATTCTAAGATGAGCGATGAAGAAGACTTTTGGAGGAAGAAAAAGATTGAAGGACAATGGTATGCCTTTCCTAGAGATGAGATAAGACCTGTAGAGGAAGGGAGGATGCCCTCATTTGAATATGTAATTGAAGTGCCCCATAGAAATTTTCCAATAACTCAAGTAGGAGCAAAGCCGATAACTGATAAAGGAGAGCTTTCGGAAATAACAAAGAAATATCTTTCTAAAAAAAGACCAGTAGCTAGGTAAACTCCTCTGGGGCTATCGGCTAGACCATATTAAGAAAATTTATTAAGCGTGTTTTATTTAGTGATTTATGAAGATTTTAGCTATGGGGGATTTTCATGGGAAGTTTCCTGGGAAATTGAAGAAAAGGATATTAAAGGAAGATCCTGATCTTATTTTATGTACTGGAGATCTTGGAGGAAGTGACGAACTTCTAAAATATATCTTTAAGTATTTTCATCAGAAGTGGTGGAATATTGTTGGTGAAAAGAAGGCGAATAAGCTAGTTCTTGAAGATTATAATAGCGGTAAGAGAACAATAGGTGAGTTAAACAAGTTGGGAAGGAAATTGAATAAGAAAGTTTTTGTTATTAATGGGAACTGGGATTTTGTGACTGGTTCTAAATGGGAAAGAACGGCTGGTTTGGAATTGGATCGATATCCTACCTTAATGAAAAGGACAAAAAATGTCCAGCCAATAAATCGTAGTTTTAAAAAAATTAATGGGCTGAATATCCTCTTTTTTGGGGGGAGTGTTACAGCTAAAGCTTACACTCAAAAAGGGGTTTTGAGTGATGAAGAGCGAGCTAAATATATAAAGAAAAATAAAAAGCAAAAGGAGCAGTTAAATAGGTACAATAAAAATGAAGTAGACATATTGTTTGCTCATTATCCTCCTGCCGGATATTTTGATAAAGTCAAATATAAGGGAAAGAATCCCATGAATGGCAAGCTAGTAGGGTTTGAAGGCTATACTGAATTTATTAGAAAGAAACAACCGGCATTGTTTGTTTGCGGACATATGCATGAATATCAAGGTGTAAAAAATTTTGGAAAAACAGTAATAGTTGCAACGGGTTCCGCAAAAGACGGAAAAGCCGCGATTATTGATTTTGATGAGGTTATGAAAAAGGTTAAAAGTGTGAAATTCTTAAAGTAAAAATGATAAAACTATACAACACACTAACAAGAAAGAAAGAAACATTCAAGCCAATTATAGCTGGAAAAGTTGGAATGTATTCTTGTGGTCCTACCGTTTATTGGTATCAGCATATTGGGAATTTAAGGACTTACATCTTTTCTGATATCTTAAGAAGAGTTCTTGAGTTTAATGGGCTTGAAGTTAAGCAAGTTATGAATGTAACAGATGTAGGGCATTTGACTAGTGATGCGGATGAAGGGGAGGATAAAATGGAAAAAGCTGCTGCTAAAGAAGGGAAAAAAGCAGAGGACATTGCTAATTATTATTTGAAGATTTTCAGAGAAGATTTTAAGAAATTAAATATTCAAGAGCCTTCTTTATGGTGTAAGGCAACAGAGCATATTAAAGAACAAATTGTACTAATTGAAAGATTAGAGAAAAAAGGATTTACTTATAAAACAAGTGATGGGATTTATTTTGATACTTCCAAATTAAAAGATTATGGGCAGTTAGCTAAATTAAACGTTGAAGGATTAGAATCAGGAAAGAGGATTGACTTTGGAGATAAGAAAAGTAAAACTGATTTTGCATTGTGGAAATTTTCTTCGCCTGAAGATAAAAGACAACAAGAATGGAATTCGCCTTGGGGAGTTGGTTTTCCCGGTTGGCATATTGAATGTTCTGCAATGTCTATGAAGTATCTTGGAGAAACTTTTGATATTCACACAGGGGGAATTGATCATATCCCAGTTCATCATACAAATGAGATTGCTCAATCCGAGGCTGCAACTGGGAAGAAATTTGTAAACTACTGGCTGCATGGAGACTTTTTAACACTTCATGGAGAGAAAGTTTCTAAGTCCAAAGGAGGGCTATATACTATCTCAGAGTTAGAAGAATTGGGATTTAAGCCGATGCATTATAGGTACTTGGTCTTGAATACCCATTATAGAAAACCTTTGGAGTTTTCTTTGGATACATTAAAATCTGCGGGTAATGCCTATGAAAGAATAAAAAACATCACATCCGGACTGGAAGATAATGGGAAAACAAATAAAGAATATTTGAAAGAATTTGAAAAGGCGATAAATGATGATATAAACATGCCTCAAGCTCTAGCAGTTTTATGGAAGCTGTTAAGAGATGAAAATGCCAAAGGAAAATTTGCAACAATAAAAGAAATGGATAAAGTTTTCGCATTGGATTTGTTGAAGAAAGATGAAACTAAAATTCCAAGCGAAATTAAGAAGATTGCGGATGAAAGAGAAAAGGCAAGGCAAGGTAAAGATTGGAAGAAGTCAGATGAGTTGAGGGATAAATTGAAAGAGATGGGCTGGAATGTTAAGGATACTAAAGATGGTTGGGTTTTGGAGAAGATATGAAAATTGATGATATTAAAGCTAAATTAGAGAAAGCTACTGTTGCAGTTGCGACTATTAATAATTATAACAAACCCCATAATATTGCTGTCATGTTTACTAAGGTTGCCGAAGGTAGGATTATAATTACAGATAATTTTATGCATAGTACTGTTGAGAATATTGTAAAAAATCCGTTTATATCTTTGATCTTTTGGGAAGGTGAAAATGGCTGGAGGATTGACGGCAAGGCGGATTATTATAATTATGGAAAATGGTTTGATTTTGTAAAAACCCTTCCTGAGAATAAAGGGTTTCCTACGAAAGGGGCTATTGTTGTTGAGATTGATGAAATCAAAGAACTTGGATGAACTCAAAACAGTTAAAAGGTAAAGTTTAAAAAATCTAATTTTTTATAGTTTTCATGGCAACGCAGAGACATGCTGGTATGGATAAGGGTTCTAGACTGCAATTGAGAGCGATTAGAGAATCTTCTGCTGAACCATTGAATTTGGACTATCATTATCTTGGTTTTAGTGATCCCTACTTTCCAACTCCTTCATTCGAAGTGAGGGGTGCTGATGCTGCAAATGTCCGTATTGCAAGTACTGGCGCGTTACGATTAGCTCTCCATGTTCGGGGGGAGGTAGTAGTAAGACATTACCATCAAACTAGCGGATTTTGAGCAAAACTATAAAAACCCAGAGAGCTACTTACGATAAAGATGGTGAAATATAATTTTTGGGATGTTTTAGCATGGATTGCACTGGCAAGCATTGTTCTATGGGCAATTTTAAAGATAGCTGGAATAATCAATAGTCCTTTACTAATCGAATACTATCCAATATTTGCAGCAAGTTATGCTTTCGGGTGGCAGATGCATAAATTATCCACAATTTCTGAAGATGTTAAAGATTTAAAAAAGTTTAAAGAGGCAACAATCCACAAAATTAATAATATTGAAATGAATTGTAAATTAAATCATTTTGATAAAATAAAATAGCATGGTGAAAAAATTAGATTTTGTTCATTTGGGTTACAAACCTACTAGAAATGATTTAATATGTTTATTCAGAGTAACTCCAAACAAGACTTCTGTCAAGGAAGCTGCAAATACTGTTGCTCTGGAGAGCAGTGTAGGTACTTGGACAAAGGTATCTTCGAATAAAGCATATGTAAATAAATTAGCTGCAAAGGTCTTTTCTATTTCTAAAGATAAAGTGAAGATTGCTTACCCCCAAGGATTATTTGAAGGAGATAATGCTCCGAATATTCTCTCGAGTATTGCTGGAAATGTCTTTGGAATGAAAGCCGTTAAAGGATTAAGGTTAGAGGATATTGATTTTCCTAAGGATTTAATTAAAAGCTTTCCAGGACCTCGATTTGGAATAAAAGGTATACGGGAAATGTTAAAGATTAAAAATAGACCCTTGGTTGGAACAATTGTTAAACCTAAATTAGGATTGAAAACAAAAGATCATGCGCGAGTTGCTTATGAAGCTTGGCTTGGGGGTTGTGATGTTGTTAAAGATGATGAAAATCTTTCTAGTCAGAAATTTAATGAGTTTGACAAGAGAGCTGCATTAACCTTAGAAATGTGCGACAAGGCTGAAGAAGAAACAGGTGAGAAAAAAGCGTATTTAATTAATGTTACTGCAGAAACAGAAGATATGTTAAAGAGAGCTGACTTAGTTAAAGAACTCGGAGGAAAGTTTGTTATGCATGATATTATTACAGCGGGTTTTGCATCATTACAAACATTAAGGAAAAATACAAAACTAGCAATTCATGCACATAGGGCTATGCATGGAGCATTTACTGAAAATCCAAAGCATGGAATTAGTATGGCTGTTATTGCTGAGTTTGCAAGATTATGTGGTGTAGATACTTTGCACATTGGAACTGGAATTGGAAAAATGCTCGGAGGATGGAAAGAAGTTGAAGAGATTAAGGAAAAGATTGAATTACAGGTTGTTAAGAAGACGCATAATAGATTAAAAGAAAATTGGTTTAATAAAAAACCAGTAATGGCTGTTTGTTCCGGAGGAATTTACCCGGGACATGTTTCTTATTTAATGAAACATTTTGGAAATGATATTGTGATTCAGGCTGGTGGTGGAATTCATGGGCATCCAAAGGGAACCTTGGCCGGAGCAATGGCTATGAGGCAGGCAGTTGATAAGGTCCTTGGAGTTAAAGGAAGAACTACTGAGCTTGACGAAGCGATGGATTTCTGGGGCAAAATTAGATTCTAATTAATAATCGAAATACTTTTAAAGGGTAAATCGTTTGAATTAACATGTCAATAGCTAGTAATGTTCCAGACGGATTGCCTCATCAGGATAGAGACGCTGATGATGAAGGCAGATGTCTTTGCTGTGGTATTCCTATTTTAAGTGATATTTATTGTGGTTCTACCTGCGAAGCACAACATGAGGCATTCATAAAACAAAGAGCAGATTATACGGGGATTGGAAGATTACCTTCTGGTCATGAAAAATTTGTTGCCAGATTTGGGACCAGGGGCAAGCCTTATGTGGCTCATACTGGTGCTTCTGCTTAAACTTATAAACTTCTCTTGATTAATGTTAATTGATGGTAAGAGAATTTATTTATTATTCGAGAAATGCTGTGACAGCAGGAAACTTCATTAAAGATGATTTAATGAAGGCTGGAAGAATGGATATTGTGTGTAATGTTTTGATTGCTGGTCTTTTTGTTTCAAATAACATGAGGGATGATGTGAAAATTCACTTGATCTTTGATGGGCCTCCGAATCCGCCTATGCATCTGATCCTTGAATCAAATAAAGAAATGCCGATATCTAAGAAGGATGTTGCTGGCTTAATCAAAAGAATGCTTTACAAGTGTCCTAAGGAATCAGGAAGGATTGTCGAAGTTTTTCCAGGTTGTTCTGTTGAAAAAAAATCATTTGAGGCACTCGTTAAGGAATTAGATAAAGATGGGAAAAATGTCTTTGTTTTGCATGAAAGAGGGAAAGATATAAGAGATTTAAAATTAAAAGGAGACGAGGTCTTTGTTTTGGGAGACCAGGACGGATTTCCGGGTAAGGAAAAGTTTGTTAAAAATATTGAAAAGGTTTCAGTAGGACCGAAGGTACTGTTTGCGTCCCAGGTTTTAGTGCTCATTAATAATGAGATTGATCGGACCTAATGCCTCCACTTATGCCTTGCGTTGTTCTTAATCTTAAGGTGCATAAGGTAGTCTATCTCATCTTCTCTTAAGCCCATGTTCCTTAAAATTGAAAACTCTTTTCTAATTTCTCTTGGAATTTTTTGAATCATTTTGCCTCCTGGATTTAGATATTTATTGGAAGTATTTGTCTTATAAGTCGATTGTGAAAGAGAGTACAAGAAAAGGAGCCCAGAGCAGACATTCACAAAACTTTTAAATAAAGAGGCAACATTATAATGGTATGAAAATCCTCTTTACTCCTGACTGGTTCTTTAGTGCAGATGTCCTAATTGAAGTTTTTAGTTTCTTAATCCTCTTTTTGTTTTTTGTGCTCGCATTTAGAAGCTATAAAACAAGTAAGAACAAGAGTTCGCTCTACTTAGGGCTGGGTTTTTTGCTGATTGCATTTGGGGAAATTTCAACAATACTTACTAAAATAGTTCTTTATTATAACATTGTATTTACCAAAAATATAGCCGGAGTGTTGATTACCTATACTCTTTTGAGGTCTGTAAACTGGTTTTACTATATCGGATTATTCTTAAATAAATTTCTCACTCTTGCAGGGTTATATATGTTATATTTGTTAAGCATGAATAACCAGAAAAAACCGGATGTTTTCCTAGCCGTTTACTTAATTTTAATCTCAGCCCTTTTTAGCCAGATTACATATTATGTCTTCCATATAACCGCCCTTGTTCTTCTTATATTAATAATCCTCAATTATCATCAAATTTACAAGAAGAATAAAGCCAAGAATACAGTCATACTTCTGGCTTCTTTTATCCTTCTCGCAATAAGTCAGGGAATTTTTATTTTATCTGAGATCTCTTCAACTTATGTTATTGCCCAAGGCATTCAATTAATAAGTTATGCATTGATGCTTTTCCTTATAATAAGGATATTGTACTATCCAGAAGAGAAGATACAAAATGGAAAGAAAAAGAAATAGAACCGAAATTATTTTTGATATGCTTGATATTATCAAAAACAAGAATGGTAAGATTAAGCCTACTCATTTGATGTATAAGGCTAATCTCTCTCACAAGCAAATGCAATTATATCTTAATGAATTAATTGAAAATGGGTTAATTGAAAAGACACAAGAGAAGAAAATGATGATAAAAATCACTAAGAAAGGGATAGATTTTTGCCTAAAATATAGCCAGGTGAGGGAATTTGAGAAAACTTTTGGCATATAACTCCTTAAAAGTTGGGAAATATCAGACAAAGATATAAAAAGCCACCAAACCTGACAAAATTATGGTAAAGAAAGCGGTAAGAGCAATTGTTCAGGGAACCATCCAAGGGGTGTTTTTTAGAAGTTTTTGCAAGCAAAATGCGGATTTTCTGAAATTAAAGGGTCATGTAAGAAATATGACTAATGGTAATGTTGAAGTTTTTTTGGAAGGTGATCACACTGCGATTGAAAGGATGATTCAGATACTCAAGAAGGGGCCTGAGCACTCACAGATTAAGAATGTTGTAGTTGAAGAGAAAAAGTGGACTGGGGATTCTGATAGTTTTAAGATTCTGAGGTTTTGAAAATCTTCTCAAAACATTTTTATACTCTTTTTTTGTTTGATGGGTTATGGAGGAGGTTGAAGTAAAAAAAACAAGTAAGTGGTTAGTTATTGTTTTAATCTTCTTTGGTGTTGTTTTTCTCCTAATTCTTGGTTATTTTTCATATAACTATTATAGTGAAAATAGATATCTAAAAGCATATGATTTGTTTATAGTTAATCTTACTAAATGTCTAAAACAATGTGAGATTGAGGAAGTAAAGCTGGATTATGTAAATGGTCTTGGTGCTTTAGATGGAGAAGCATTATTCAAAGAGTATGGAGGTGTTGAGAATGTGTATCGTATCTCTGAGGATTGTTTGAATAAATGTCGTAGAGATATCCGTCTTCCAGTATATTCTAGGAACTACTTACCCGAGGATATTAAAAACGATAAAAGAATTACTAATATTATTATATGCTCTGGCAAGCTATTTATCAAAAGAGAAGAGATTAATTTATGCCTTGATAAAATCAATTAATTCTAACTCAAAACATTTTTATACCATCATCTTCTTAATGAATAATGGCAAAAGTAAATCAAAGATTTTCATTAGCCATTTTTCAAGGAGTTAAAAATGGCTAGGGGAGATGAAATAACAAGAGAAAGGATGAGAAAGATAGAGGAGTTAAGAAAGGCAGGAATCAATCCCTATACTTACAAATTTGATAAGAAAAATAATGCTGCAGAATTGCAGGAAGAATTTAAGGGGTTAAAAGAGGAAAAATTTGGAAAGGGTAAAAATGCAAAGGTTGTCGTTGCTGGGAGATTGATGACAATAAGAAACATGGGGAAGCTTGCGTTTGCTAAGTTGCAGGATTTAAGTGGTTTTATCCAGATTGTTTTACAGGATGGAAAAACGCCCACAAAAGAAATGGAGTTCTTTTCAAAATATCTTGATTCGGGAGATATAGTTGGCGTTTCTGGAAATATCTTCAAGACTAAAAGAGGAGAATTGTCAATCATGGTTGATAAAATCGAATTGCTTACGAAATCTATATTGCCTTTACCTGAAAAATTCCACGGAATTCAAGATGATGAAGAGAGATTAAGAAAAAGATATTTGGATATCATAATGAATGAAGATGTGAAAAACATGTTTATCAAACAGTCAAAATTTTGGCAAACAATGAGGACTTTTTTGCTTGATCGGGGATTTTTAGAAGTGGAAACCCCTGTTTTAGAGACCTCTGCTGGAGGTGCAAGTGCGACTCCTTTTTCAACACACCATAATGCTTTGAATTTAGATGTTTATTTAAGAATTTCAATGGGGGAATTGTGGCAAAAGAAATTATTGGTTGCTGGCTATGAAAAAACATTTGAAATTGGAAGACAATTTAGAAATGAGGGGATGGACATGGAGCATTTGCAGGATTATACTCAAATGGAATTTTATTGGGGTTATGCGGATTACAAGGACGGGATGAAATTGGTAGAGGAGATGTATAAACAAGTTACAAAGGAAGTCTTGGGAACTTTAAAGTTTAAAACTCATGGATATGAGGTTGATTTGGGAAAGAAATGGGAGTTGTATGACTATGAAGCTTTAATTAAAAAAGAAACTGGAATTGAGATTTATGAAGATTCTGTTGAAAAGATTAAGAAAACGCTTGAAAAATTAAAAGTGGATTATGAAGATTCTGTTGATAAATGGAGATTGGTGGATGTTTTGTGGAAATATTGCAGAAAGAAGCTAACTGGGCCTGGTTTTTTAGTAAATCAGCCTGTTGACGTGTCTCCCCTAGCAAAGAGAAGTAGAGAGGATCCAAGAAAAGTTGAGCAATTTCAAGTTATTATTGCTGGAACAGAGTTGGGAAACGGATATTCAGAACTAAACGATCCTCTCGATCAGGAACAGAGATTTAAGGAACAGCAAAAAAAGAAAGATGCGGGAGATTCAGAGAGTATGGAACATGATAATAGTTTTATTGAAGCATTAAAATATGCGATGCCTCCTGCTTGCGGTTTTGGTGTTTCGGTTAGATTTTTCAGCTATTTAATGGATAAGCCGATTCGTGAATGTGTGTTCTTTCCATTGATGAGGCCGGAGTAAAAATCAAAAAACTCAAATTCACAACCCTTAAAAAACATGTTATCATAGGATAATGTAGGTGACAACAGATAAATAATGATATTAGAACAGCTTCTTTCATTGAGATTAGGGTTTATACTTGCATTTGGGTATCCTCTTCTTTTTTTATTGCTTTTTGTAGAAGGGGCTTTGTTTATTGGCGTTTTAATCCCGGGTTCGTGGCTTGTTTTTTTTGCAGGATTTGTTGCTAAGATTACAAAATTAGATATTTATATTGTTTTTCTAATTGTTTTTTTTGCATCGTTTTTGGGAGATATAACGGGCTTTTATTTTGGTAAGTATTGTGGTAAGGATTTCTTGCATAAGTATGGGCGATATTTCCTAATAAAAAGGGAATATATTGATAAAAGTGGGGAGTTATTTTGTAATCATACTCATAAATCTCTTCTATTTTCCAAATTTAATCCGTTGACAAGGTCCGCAGCTCCTTTTATATTTGGGGCACATAAGATAAGAACAATCAAATTTGTTTTTGCTTCTTTTTTAAGCTCCTTTTTGTGGACGTTTGTTTTTGTGGGCGCGGGTTATCTATTTGGACAGAGTTACTCGGTTGCGGAAGAATTTGAGAGATATATTTTCTATGGGATTATTTTGATAATTCTTGTACTTTATTTAATCTATTTAATAAGAGATTTAAGGAGGACTAATGGCGCTAGTTGTAAAAAACAACGTAAAAAAGTTCACTGAATTAAATGTTTCAGATGAGGTTTCTACAGAATTAGAGAAGAAGGTTGAAGAGATGATTAAGAAAGCAGAAGCAAGAGCAAAGGAAAATGGAAGGAGAACTATCTTTGCTAGGGATTTGTGATGAAGCCAACAAAATTCCATTGGATAATCTTAGCAATAAATATTCTAAACTTGTTATTATTTAGTTTTTTTTATCTCAGAAAACAGAATTATGAATTTGTGATTTATATAGTTGTGATAATCTTCTTTTTAATTTTAATATCTCTCCTTCATTTAAAATATAATTTTTCTAAGATGGTCTTAGTGGGTATGACTATATGGGCAATCCTTCATATGTCTGGAGGGTTTTTTATTATAAACAATGCTGTTCTTTATTCATACCAAATAATTCCTAGATTTTTGAGATTTGATCAGTTAGTTCATTTTTTTGGATTTGGAATTGCAACACTTTTATCATTTGAGATCTTGAAGCAAAATCTAAAAATCAAAAGCAAACTTGCACTTTCAATATTTATAATTTTTATTGGGATGGGAATAGGCGCACTAAACGAGATAATAGAGTTCATAGCAGTCTTGACAGTCCCACAAACAGGAGTTGGAGGATATGAAAACACTATGTGGGATATGGTCTTTAATACTTTTGGGGCAATCCTTGCTGTTTTGTATCTAAACTTATCTGGAAAAATGAAAAATATAAAATCTTAATTAGCTAAATTATAAAAACCCCTTCTTGCTTGGATAATCATGGCTAAAACTGAAAATTCAATGAAAACGACTTTGATTATAACGGAAAAACCACAGGCTGCTGCTAAGATAGCTGCTGCATTATCTAATGGAACTGACGATAAACATACTGATAATAATAAAGTAAGTTATTATGAATTTGAGAAAAATGGAAAGAGAATATTAGTCGGATGTGCTGTTGGACATTTATTCGGTATACAGCAAAAAGAGGCTCGCGGGGGTTTTCCTAACTTTGATGTGGAATGGCAACCAGCTTATAATAGAAAAGGAAGCGCATTTACTAAGAATTATTTTAATGTTTTAAAGAAACTGGCGAAAGAAGCGGATGAATTTGTAATTGCGACTGATTTTGATGTTGAGGGGGAGGTAATTGGATGGAATGTTGTAAGATTTATTGCCGGAAAAGGAAAAGATAAAGATGCAAAGAGAATGAAGTTTTCTTCTTTGACGAAAGATGAACTGGAGAGTAGTTATGAAAATCTTTTGCCTGAAATCGAATGGGGGAGTGCGTTTGCTGGGGAGACTAGACATTATTTGGACTGGTTTTATGGTATTAATTTATCTCGAGGTTTAATGAAGGCTTTATCTAAAACTGGGAAGTTTAGGATTTTATCTATCGGGCGAGTTCAAGGCCCTGCATTAAAGATTGTTGTTAATAAAGAAAAAGAGATTATGAAATTTAAGCCTGAACCGTATTGGCAGGTTTTTTTGCAGGTTCAGGATATCAAAAATCAAAAAGTAGAGGTCCAGTATCCCAAAGATTTGACCAAGGAAAGTGAGTTATCAAGATTTAAACATTTAAAGGGTAAAAAAGGTTTTGCAAAAACGGAGATTAAGGACGAAAAGGTCAAGGCGCCTATCCCGTTTGATTTGACAACATTACAAACGGAAGCGTATAAGTTTTTAGGACTAACTCCAGCTCAGTCAATGAGGCTTGCTCAAAAATTATATTTGGATGGAGTTATATCTTATCCTAGAACTTCTAGTCAAGAATATCCTGAAGCTATCGGTTATGATAAAATCTTAAAGAGGTTAGTGAAGCATACTCAATTAGTTAAATATGTTACAAATAAAACACCAACTAAAGGTGCTAAGAAAGATCCGGCTCATCCGGCTATTTATCCTACTGGCGAGTTCAAGAAAATGACAGATCAGGAAGGTAAGTTATATAATTTAATTGTTAAAAGGTTTATTTCTTGTTTTTGTAATGATGCTTTAGTTGAAAATAAGAGGCTAGATGTTGATGTTGAAGGGCTGATTTTCAATACAAAAGGAATGGTTGTAAAAGAGAAAAACTGGATGGATGTTTATCCTACTAAATTGAAGGAAGTTAAAATTCCAACAATAAATGGGGATGTTGATGTTAAAGAAATAAGGATTGAAGAGAAAATGACTAAGCCACCCAAAAGGTATACTGCTGCTTCTTTAGTAAGAGAATTGGAGAAGAGAAATCTTGGAACTAAATGTCTTTCTGGAGATACAAAAGTATTTTTCAATGGAAGTTTTTTACAAATAGAGGAGTTATTTAAACAGGCAGTTAAAAAAACTAAAGAAAACGACGTTGAGATTGGTCAGATAAATGGAAATGTTGTTTCTTTGACTAAAGAAAATATCCCAGTAATTACTTATTCAACTTTGATATCAAGAAGAAAAATCAGTAAGAACGAACAAATGTTGTCTATAGAAACTGGAAATTCAAACTTTAAATTAACTTCTGATCATCTAACCTATGCTTTAAGGGATAATAAGATGGAGATGATTAAAGCAGGAGAACTTGGTATTGATGATGTTTTGGTTAGTGTTTTAAAAGAAAAACGGGAGGAAGGGATTATTCTAACTAAACAGGATTTTCCAAAAGATTATATTATTAAAAAAAACAATCTTGTACATAAATTTGGTGGAAGTAAAGGCGGGATAAATATCAATTCATTTCCAATAAAATGGTCTAATTCCTTGGCATGGATTCTTGGATATTATTATGGAGATGGAAGTTATTCTAATCCAAAGTATAATGGCTCTCATCAGTTCTATTTTACAACAACTGAGAAGAAAGCATTAGATTTACTTAAAAGGAATATTAAGGAGGTTTTTGGAAATGAGCCCTATTGCTACAATCTTAATGGAAAATATAAAGTTAATTGTAATTGTGCCATTGCATCAGGTTTGATAAGGGTCTTTCCTGAAATAGAGGGGAAAAAACCATTTAACATACCTAATCAGTTTATTGGAGATTTCTTAAGAGGGTTTTTTGATGCTGATGGAAATGCGCATCTTAGACCTCTTGGAAGAACAAAAATAAAAGGCATAACTTGTAATTCATTTAATACTCCAAGGGTTAAGATTACTCTTGCAAGAAAGGACCTAATTGAATGGATTTCAGAATTATTAAACAGAATAGATATAAATAATAATTTCCATAAAAATATATCTTCTTGTAATGGAAAGAAGTTTGATTGCTGGACAATATTAATAAGTGGGAGAGATAAGATAGAAAAATTTGCAATTAATGTTGGATTTGACACCTATAAAGAAGATATATTATTTAAAGGATTAGAATGTGATTCTAAGAATTATAAGATATTAAGAAACTGCGCAAGTATTTATCTATTATTAAGTAAAAATAACTCAAAAATAGAAGAAATAATATCTCAACTAGGACTATCTAGATATGAGGTTCTTTATGCTTTAACTAGATTATTTAGAGATAAAAAGATTAATAAAAAAAGATTTAGCCAAGCAAACAGATATATTTATTCATTAAAAGAATTTGATAAGGCATATTTTGATTATTGCACTAAGTTAATCTATGGCAAAATAGACAAGGAGATCTATGCAGTTCCAATAAAGAAAATAGAAAAGATCCCTTATGATGGCTATGTTTATGATTTATCGGTCAGTAAAGAATCTCCTAATTTTACAATTGAAGGAAATATTTTGGTTCATAATTCTACAAGAACAAATATTGTTGAAACTCTTTATTCAAGAGGGTATATTAATGAAAAGTCTCTTGAGGCGTCTCCTTTAGGAATTAAGATTGTTGATACTTTGGAAAAATATTCTCCAATTATTTTAGATGAAGAATTAACAAGAGAGATTGAAAAAGAGATGGAAGGTATCCAGGATTCTAAAAAAGATTTAGACAAAAAAGAAAAAGTGATTCTGGAAAAAGCAAAAAAATCAATTACAATAATTGCGAAAGATATTGAAAAAAATATGGATAAGATTGGAGAAGGATTAGCAGAAGGACATGAAAGTGCGTATGAGAAAGATAGGGAGAAGTCAACAATGACATTATGTCCTGTTTGTGGAAAGGGAAAATTAAGAATAATGTATGGTAAAAAGTTTAAGAGGTATTTTGTTTCATGTGATGCTTATCCAACATGTAAAACTACTTTTTCTTTGCCTCCTAATGGGATGATGAAACCGGCTTTAAAGAAAGATGAGGAAGGGAATGAGGCGAATGAAATTTGTAAGGAGTGCGGTTTTCCAATGGTAATGGCCTTGAGGAAAGGGAAAATGCCTTGGAAGTTTTGTTTTAATCCGGAATGCCCAAGTAGAAAAGAGTATGAAGCTAATAAGGAGAAGATTAAGGAGAAATTTGAGAAGAAGAAGTTGGATGCTTTGAACGGTGTGAGTGGTGCTGATGAGGTTGGTAGCGGGGTTGGTGGAATTGTTGGTGTTGGAGATATTAAGGTAAAAGTGAAGAAAGTTAGGAAGAAGAGTGTTAAGAAAGTTAAGAAAAATATAAAAAGAGGGGAGGTTGGTGAATAATATGGCAGACCAAAATTATCAAGATGCTTTACAAAGTGATTTGGGGTATCGTGATGGATTAAGAGAGGGTGAACATTCTGCAACTCCCAGGGTAACAGAAGGGATGGATGAAATTATTGGATGTGATGAACATGGAAGAGACCCAGTCGTTACGGAACAAACGAGAACTTTTATTAAACAACATCCTGGAATGTTTTCAGGTGTTCGTGGAAGATTTGTTGGACAAGATGAGGCAGATAGAAGAAGAGATGCTTTAAGAGCTTAAGATTAACTGCTCAAATACTCTCTGAACCCTCTTAGTAATCTGGGGCCTTTGAAGATGAAAGGAGTATAGACTTGAATTTCTTTTGCGCCTGCTGCTCTTCTTTCTTCTATCCTTGCTGTGGTGTTTATTCCTCCGCATGATACAAGTTCAAGAGGAAGATTTCTTGCCGATATCTCTCGGTAAAATGCTTTTTGGGTTTTTAGTGATGGGTCGTATACTACATCCCCTGATCCTCCTCCTTTTCCGGGAGATATTGGAATATATCTTGGGTCGTGTTTCGTTGTTGTGTTTGCTGTTACAATTCTTTTTACATAAGGAAGAGCTATTTCTATAGTCTGGCATACTCCTTCTGGCGTTAAATCTGGTGAAACTTTCAAATCAAGTGATTGATAGGGTGATAAGAATCTATGAACAACTTCTATCATAGATTTTGCTTGTTGTTCGTAATGTTTCCTTGAATCAATCTGCCCTTTAGTGTAGGTATTAGGGCAGGATATATTCAGTTCTACTCCTTTAATAACTGGAAGACCGGCGATAGTACGCATTGTTTTTTCTATATCCCAAATCGCTTCTTGTCCTGTTTTTCCAGGAGTTGCCATTACGCTTACTGTTAAGGGGATATCTTGAGAACCCTGCTGGTAGATCCTATCTGCTACTCGGTCAACCCCCAGTCCCGGAAGACCATACCAGTTTACTAGTGTCTCAGTCTTTGGAAATCGTTTACATCTTGGTCTAGGATTTCCATTCCATTGATCCGCAGTTACTGTCCCAACTTTATTCTCATCAAATCCAAGATATTTTATAACTTCTGGAGGGATTTCTCCATTTTTATTGAAACCTGCAGCAGGAGATAGTATCATTGAAGATTTTTTTGAATTTGAAGGATTGTCTAAAACTGATTTATCTAATTTTGTTGCATGAAGGAATCGGCAGAAGTCTATGAATAAAACGTGGGCTATTTCTGGGTCTTTTTGTGTTGCCCAGAATACTGCTGGTTTGATTAAGTCATAGAAGCCGTCGAATGCTTGTCTAATGTGTTTCATTATAAATAAAAGCCCTCACCATAAGAATATGGGTGAAGGTTAACGTCTCCTTTATTGTCTGATTTTTTTACAAGCTTTTCTAGTCCAAATATCCTAACAGCATTGTCAAAAGTAAGTCTGCTTATTTGCTCTTCTGAAAATCCTTCTGTTCTCAGTCTTTTAGCTATTCTTGGCCATAAATGAATCCCTGGAAGACCAGACATAAAAATAGGTTTTCCTTTTGCATCTAACATTTGCCCTGTTTTTTCTTTATAATGATGGAGTGCGTTATCTGTTGCGATGAAATCTATTTTCCCTTCTTTTAATCTTACTGGCATTTGTTTTTGCAGTTCTTCCTCTCTTAATGGTGGATTTACTTTTAATTCAATTCCTCCTGACCTATTCATCATTTCACTATTTGCCCAGAGATGATGAGGAGTTACATCACATGAAACACCCTTAAGGGAGCAATGCTCTGTTCCAATAAGATTTCTTTTAATTGAATCAATATAAGCAACTGCTTCTGGAATTGAAACATGTGTAAAATGTATCCAGCCTGCAAAATGTTCTTCTATCGCTAGTTGGATTGCATCATGATAAGATGCAAGTTCTGCTTCGGGTGGTCTTGCCCGGCAGTGAGAAATAGGACTATTCGAAATCCATAGCTCTGGCCTTAACAAAGACTCTTTTCCTCCATGAATAGTCACTACACCTTTATATGACTGACCTGCAAGAACTCTGAGAACTACCCTTTGTTTATCAATTTGAGTTACTGCCAAGTCTCCAACAGAATGGCCCATATATAATTTTCCACCAACGACTTCTGGAATTTCGTTGTAAACTTTGACAAATTCTTTTAATTGGGCTGGGTCAGATGTCAGACCGAAATGGAGCCCATAAAACACTTTTGAATTAGCTTTTGCAGCCCTTTCTAATTTTTCTTCTACAAGTTCTCTTGTTGTGATTGGGGGATTTGTATTTGGCATTGGTAAAATTCCATCAACACCTGCTATTTCTGCAACTCTTAGAATATGAACTTCATCCTCGCCTTTATAGGCCTCTTTTCCTCCCCTGTCATGAACATGTCCATCAAAATACATGAAAATTAAAGAAAAATAGTACTTAAAAACAAATATGTTCTGGGATATATAGTTTAGGATAATAATGTTTTTATAGTCTGTTACTGTTTACCTAATATGACTGAAGATAATCTTGGAGATGTTGTTGTCTTACATGATGCTGTGAGTCCTAGTGAGATAAGAAGATTAAATGGGCAATTGAGAGCAAAAGCAGCAGTATTGATTCGTGAATCTGATGCTAGAGCAAGAGAGGCAGCTAGAAGAATTTATGCAATGAGAGCGAATAATTATTATGATCCTGCTTTGGGAGAATTTCTTCCTATGTGATTAAATC
>CAYNAV010000012.1:0-28385 GCA_964395405.1 Candidatus Woesearchaeota archaeon
TTTAATCAATGTTTCTGTCTAATGAAGATTGTAGATAATTAAGGCTGGTTGTGTTCTTGCTTTATCTGAGAAATAGATGTTTGCTATTGTTAGGTTGTTGTCTTGTCCGTAAGTGTAAGCCCATTCGGGATGATTTTCAAATATTGATACTACTAAGAATTTTGCATTTTTGTTTGATTTAATGAGCTCATCCATTTCTTCTGCAGTGTTTGGCAAACCTATTGCTTGTTTTTCAGAATAATATACTATTTGGGGAATGCTTTGGGCCACAACTATATCTGTTTGATTCGCGTATGTTTTTAACCAAATTCCGGCCTCTTTTACTTCAAGGTAAGATGTTTTTTTAGAATCAATTAAAGATGATGTTTTCTGTATTTGGATATATCCCGTACAAAGAATAAATAGGAGGATGATTATAACTGAAAGTATCTTATATTTTTTTTTCAGAGTATCGGTAATTTTAAATAGGAAAACTGAAGAAAGTATAAAAACTGCTGGAAAGGCATTGATAATGTATCTATTTTCTACATGCCCCACGGAGAAACTTACTACTATAATTGGAATAAGAAGTATAAGGAACAGGAACCAATCTGTGTTAAGGGGTTGGTTTTGATTTTTTAGAAGGACGTCAAATCCAATTATGAGCTTGTATAGCGATAAAAGTCCGAGAATAAATGTAATTAGTATTAGCCATGATAGGTATTCCTGGAATAATGAAAAATAACCTATTAAATTAGCAAATCCAGTAGAAAAGAACATACCGGGCTGTGGAGCATTGTAAGCTCCTGCTGCTGTGATTACAAATTTATTGAACTGGAAAAATCCCCAGATAATGTAAGGAGACAAAACTAAAAAGAATATGAGCAAGGCAATCCAAATCTCTTTCTTTAAAAACATTTTAAATCTTTGAGTAGTGAAGAGATAAATTAAAACAGCAAAAAGCAGTGTTGCTGTAGATATCTTGAATAATGTCCCAATTCCTATCAAAACGGAGCCAGTATAAAGGGCAGTATTTGATTTTGTTTTAAAATAACGATAAATGAAAAAAGCAGATAATGTGAAAAATGCTAAGGATGGTAGATCCACTAAAAGTCTGAAACTAAAGAATAAATTTAAATAAAAAACAGACATTAAAAAAGCAGATAATAACCCTACTTTATTATCAAACATTTCTTTTCCAAGATAATATAATGCAATTACTGATGTTACTGAGAGAGCTAGCATGAATATTCTTGGCAATAATTCTGTGTTTGATATTGACAGGAAAATAGTTAGTATCAGTGGCCAGAGAACCTGACGAACAATACTTATATCAAAAGGGAATCCGAATGCCCAGAATTTTGCAATTGAAAGGTAGTCTGCTTCATCCCACCATAGTGGTTGATTAAATGTTTTTATGAAAAAATATAATCGAATGATTATAGTAAATGCAAGAAGGCTAAATAAAAGCAAATTATTGTAATTCTTAAACCACTTTATTATTTTGGTTGTTCTTTTGTTTATAACCTTCTCCGAATTACCCATGTATCTGTTAGAGGTTTAAGGTTTATATTTGTTTTTGTTCTATTTTGTACTTTCTATTTGTTTCCATCCATCCACTTTGAGCTCTTTTTTAATATATCTTTGAAAAAATGCTGCTAACCAAATATACAGTCTTACCGGAAAAAGTAAAAATGTCCAGAATAACTCTTTTATGCTCTGGGGATATTTAAGAACGTCTAGGCAGCCAAGCAATTCATTTTTAAAAGATTTCATCCTTGGAACCGAGTTTAAATCAGCGAAAATTGAGAGAGTTTCGTGTGCTTTTGCTGTTCTCTTTTTTTGTTCTATAAAATCTTTGAGATTAGATGGGTATCTTACATAAACTTCTGCATCTAAAATGTATTTTATCTTAAATCCTTTTTGATATATAAGGATGGGCACTATAGTGTCTTCCGCTGTTTCTCTTGGAATCTTTTTTATTTTACTTATTGCTTCTTTCTTAAATGCCCACAGATAACCAGAACATTCTAAAAATAAATTCTTCTTTGCCCTTTTCATCCTCAGAATATGGGCTGCATTACACAGTAAATGGGACCAGTAACCAAAAATATTATCTCTTGAATTTAGAGACACTGGCCTCCCAGTTATGCACCCTACTTTTTTATCCTTGAATGTATTAATAATTAGTTTAATAGAATTTTTGGATGTATAAACATCCCCATCCATAAGTATAATTATATCCCCCCTTAATCTTGGAATTAAGAGATTCAGAGCGTATGTTTTTCCTTTTCCTGGATCCTTAAACAATTTTATCTGCTTAAATTTTCTTGCGTACTCTTTTACTACCTTTTGAGTCTCTTTGTCCGGAGCAGAAACAATTAATTCATATGGGTCATTTATGTCCTGGGAGATGAGAGAATCTATTGCTTTTCCGACTAAATGAGGCTCTTTAAATGAAGTTATTACGAGAGATATCATTAATAGTAGAATAAACGATATATTTAAATAGATTTGGATTTAGCTTTTTTTATGAGATACCCTCTTGACGAGTTAATTGATAAACGATCAATAACTCAACTTAAAATTGAAAGAATTGCTGATGCCGAAGATAGAGAAAGGCTAAAAAGAGAGTTTGGAGACTATACGGGTGCAATTCAAGAGTATGTTGAGGAAGGTGTATGTACTCCTGAACAAGTAGAGACTTGGCATAAAAGGTTATATGTGGCTAATGGAGATACGTGGAGTTTAGAATCTGAGATAAGAAAAGGCCAAATAGGAAATTTGAGCTTAGAAGAAATTGGGAGAACTGCTATAAAAATAAGAGAGTCTAATGGGGTTCGGGTGAGGATCAAAAGTGAAATTGTGGAAACTGTCGGTATTGGTTATAAGGATATAAAGATAAATCATGCTTCTGAAAAAACCCTTTACAGTTCAAAACCATAGAGTCTTTTGTCTGCTTTTTTTCTAAATTCTTGGTAAGCTTTAGTATATTGTTGCCTTACTTCAGGGGTGTTTGGGGCATCAACCATCGTGGAGGATAAACCTAGAGAATGCAATTCAGGATATTCAACAAAGACTGCAAATAGCTTTTGGAGGTTTGCTAATTGATTTTTATATTCATCTGTGAAGTTAAGCTTACTCGAATCAAAAAAGTTAGAGCCCAAATCATTAAAATCCCCCCTATAAAACCCATTATCTTGGCAAAACTTTGCAAGACGTGTTCCAGGGTAAGGTTGAAATATCGAGACCCATGAATAATCGGGCTTACACCTAATATTCAACTCTAATGTATCAAAATCGTCCTTTAAAGAACCACTAGGAAGACCAATCATATTTTGAAGCATGAACCTTATTCCTCGGTCTCTTAAAAGCTTTGAAGCATTTAAAATTTGATCTTGAGTCATTCCTCGATTTAACACCTTATTTCTTAACCGGTCATTTGCTGTTTCTGCGGCTATATGGACACTATAACATCCTGCTTTTTGTAGTAAGTCTGCTTTTTCTTTGTCTAGGGTGTTCGGACGAACATGACAATGGAATGGAAGACTAATCCTCTTGGAATATTCATCGGCAAATTGGGTTAGCCATGTTTTATTTAATGTAAATGTATCATCCTGGAAGTATACAAATCTTGTTGGAGAGTTATGGGTCACCTCTTCTATTTCATCAACTACAGAAGAAACGTCCCTGAACCTTACTCTTTGACCAAGACCTTTGTAAAGTTCTGAAAAGGATTCATTGAAACAATATGAACAATTAAATGGACACCCTCTTGATGAAATAAAATGCTTAATAGGGCCGTCGCCTACTCCTTTAAGTTCAGCAACTAAACTTCTATCTGGAAAAGGCAAGCCATTAACATCTGTTAGGGGACGAAGAGGGTTTGAAGTTATCTTATCTCCTTTTTTTACGACTAAATTAGGGATATTACTTATGGCTCCCGGGGAATCTAAGGTATCTAGCAAGTCTACAAAGGCATTTTCACCTTCCCCCCTACAAACAACATCAACTTCTTCTTCTTGAATAATTGATGGGAAGAATGTTGGGTGCGGGCCACCAAAAACACTTAAGAATTTATGGTTTCGTTTTAATTGTTTATTTAGTTCTAAATAAAAATTATGATCTCCAGTTATCACACTATAGCCTACTACTCCTGGCTTAAATTCAGCAAGTTTTCTTTCAAGATCATCTTTTGTTGATGCAAGCTCAACATCATGTCCCGCTGTTTTTGCTGCTGATGACAGATACATTAATCCCAACGGTTCTATTTTAAAGGGTTTTGATATTAATAAAGCTTTCATAAAAAAAATGAAACTTGAGGTTTAATAAATATTTAGGTTATTGAGTTTTGTCTATTTTCTAATTAATCTTTCTATTTGTCCTATAACAACTCTCCAACTAAACTTTTTCACTGATTTTAATGCATTTTCTCTTATTTTGTTAACTGTCTTTTTGTTTTTTTTATCTAGGGCAAAATTTATCTTTTCTGCTAAATCTTTCGGGTTGTCAAATTCAAATAAAAAGCCGTTTTGATTATTTTTTATTAAATCTCTTATTGCTATACTATTACTTCCTATAACTATCTTTTTCCGAGACATTGCTTCTATTAGTGACTGGGGCATGCCTTCCACTCTTGATGGTAGGACGAATATTTTTGCACTGTCTAATTTTTTAATTTTTTCATTAAGATTATAGATTGGTTCTGAAAAAGTAATCCTGTTTGCTACCTTTAATTCTATTATAAGGGTTTGGAGTTCATTGAAATATTCTGGCTCTTTGGGGCCAATTAATTCTATTTTGATGTTTTTATCTTGGATATGGGGGATTGCTGATATAAGGGTTTCAAGTTTCTTTTTTGGAGATATCCTTCCTAAGAAAATAATTTTATGCTCTTGCTTTGTTTCTTTATTTGTAAAAAATTCTTCTGGAATTCCGTTGGGGATATAGATTATTTTATCTTGTTTTGCTCCTAATTTTAATAAGTATGGAATTTCCCAGTGGGATATTGGAAGAATATAATCAAATTTATTTATTGTTCTTGGGCCGATTAGTTTATCGTAAAATCCTACAATTATCTTTTGTAAAAAAGAACGAGTAATATTATCTTCTACAAAAGGAGCGTGAGTTACTAAGAGCACTTTGCATTTTTTTCCTTGTTTTCTTAAGATTCTTGCGATTTTTAGTGCCTTTGTGGTGTTTAATTGACGATAGTTATGGGTAATAATCACATCGGGGGAAAATTTAAGTGCTTGCTTTTCAAAATTCCAATATAGAAAGCTTTCGCCTCCTAGTTTTTTTGCTGGAAATCTCATTATCTTTACTTTTTTTATTGTTTCAAATTCTGGTGCTATTTTATTCTCACCTTTAACATGGTTTGAAGATAATACCAAGACTTCATGTTCTCTTTCAGCTAGTCTTACTGACTCTTCTCTTGCTCTTGCCCAGACACCGCCCCCTCCTGAAGAAAAATGGCACAATTCTAAAATTTTCATGTTGAAACTATTAAGAAGAAGTCTTTTTAAATAGGTTTTGTTATTAAAATAGATGGTCAAAAAGATAAGCAAGGTTGGGATTGTTGCTATGGGAAATATTTCTGTTGGAGGAGGGTACCCTCGGGTGATTTATGATTTAATTAAGGTTTTGAATGAGATTGGCAAAGAGGTTTATTTGCTTACCCCTTTTAAACTGGACTATAAAAAAATAGAACAGTTATATGGACCTATAAAACTAAAAAAAGTTTATTACCCTAGTAAGATAAAATCATTTTTCTGCAGAGAGGACGTTCTTAGAAGAAAATTTATGAAACGTGAATTCAAGAAAATGGCTGGAGAAGTTGATTTTATATTTGATATTTGTGGGCGGATTATGGATAAATATCTCCCAAAGGATTTTGCTAGGAAAAATTATGTTGTCTGGGGTATTGCTTCATATCATAAAAGCGAGTCCCTGAATTTTAATAACTTTAGACGTAATTTAAAGGAAGGAATTAAGAACTATTTCAAGTCAAAGAAATTTTATCCTGAAAAAGACATAAAGATCTATGCTTTAGACCAATGGACACGAAATCAATTAATAGAAAAATGTAATTTGAAACCAGAAGAGATGTGCCTGTATCCCGCTATTCAGGTTAAGGAGCTTAAATATGATAAAAAGAGAAAGAAAAACCAGATAACAATTAACGGACGAATTGACCCCTTGAAAAGGATTGAAGATGGAATTGAGTTATTTGCAATAGGTACAAAAAACAATCCGGAATACAATTTAGTCATAATTGGGGGGACCTCTCCGGAATCCAGAGAGTATATAAGAAATCTCAATAAACTAATCAGCAAGTTGAAGATTTCCAAAAGAGTAGAAATTATTACTAATCCATCATTTGAAAAAATAAAGGAGGAGTTACTTAATTCTAAGATTCTTATTGATACTCAAAGAGAGTCTAATTTGACTATGACGACAATTGAAGCAATGGCCGCGGGAAATCTTGTTTTATCCTATAAAAAAGGCAATAATTATAAAGAAATTTTAGGAAGTGGAAAATTTGGGCATGGTTTCGACACAATAGAAGAAGGTGGAAGTGTATTAAAGAGGGTTTTAAGAGAGTATACCTGTAAAAATAATCAGGGAATAATAAAAGGCTCTATTAAGAGGGCTGAATCTTTTTCAAGAGAGAATTTTGTTAAAAGAATTAAGAGCATACTTGCTTCAGAATAAGGTTATTTTCTTATTCCAATAACTAAAACATTTCTGGAGAATAGATTTGGGTTAAAATTAGAAAGGAGATTGAATAAAGAGTCAAAAAAAGAGATTATCCCTCTCTTTAATCCATTATTTGTATAATAACTCCTTGAATACCAGCAATAAAAAACTTCTTTGATTTTTATGTATTCTGAGAAAAAATTATAAACATCTTTCGCACGAGGAGTGTGAATATGTAGATGGTTGGTTATTGTTTTAAATGGAGTTTGAACTTGGGTTTTAATGTTAAAAAGATACTGGAGCCTAATATAAAGATTAAGTTCATTGGGCATTGAAAGTATGAATAAGGCATTTGGTTTTGCGATTCTTAATATTTCTTCCATAATCTTATGCGGATAAAGTACATGTTCGAGTGTCTCAGTACAGACAATAATATCAAATGTTTTATCTTTAATGGGAATCGTACCTTTATCTAAATCTGCAAGATAGTCATAATTCCCTTCAAAATCAAGGCTTGAGTATTTTATATTTTCTGGCAGTAATTTTTCTAGAATTTTTTCTCCTGCTCCAATATCTAGGAGTTTGTATTCTTTATTTTTTGGGAGGGACTTTAATCTCTTTTTTATAAAACTATAATATCTCACCGGGTTTTCTGTAGTCTTTATAATTTTTTTGTTGTTCATCTAATTTTATAGTTGGAATATTTATAAAAGTTATGTAACAAAAAGAGGGTATTCTCACACCACCATAATCCTTAAAAATACACAAAATAATCATAGTTTATGGTAAAAAAAGCGCTAATTACAGGGATAACTGGGCAGGATGGGAGTTATTTAGCTGAGTTTTTATTAAAAAAAGGTTATGAAGTTCATGGACTGGTTAGAAGAGCGAGTACATTTAATAGGGAAAGAATTGAGCATTTAACTAATCCTGAGAATTTCTTTGATGGGAAAGAGGGCCCAATATTGCATTATGCAGATTTGACAGATACGTCATCTATAGAAAAAATCCTTTCTTTAGTTAGACCAGATGAGATTTATAATCTTGGTGCACAAAGTCATGTGGGCATAAGTTTTGAGATACCTGAAAATACAACAGATGTTGTTGCTGTTGGTGCATTGAGGATTTTAGAAGCAATGAGGAAAATCTGTCCAAAGGCACGGTTTTATCAAGCTTCTTCTTCCGAAATGTTTGGAAAAGTTGAAGAAACGCCTCAAAGTGAGAATACAAAATTTCATCCAAGAAGTCCTTATGGTTGTTCAAAGGTTTATGCTTATAACATTACGGTAAATTACAGAGAGGCATATGGGTTATTCGCCTGTAACGGGATACTGTTTAATCACGAGTCTGAAAGAAGAGGGGAAAACTTTGTAACTAGAAAAATTACCTTGTCCCTGGCCAGAATTAAGTTAGGGCTGCAAAAGACATTGTCTCTAGGAAATTTAGATGCTAAAAGAGATTGGGGACATGCAGAAGATTTTGTTGAGGCTATGTGGTTGATGCTTCAGCAGGACAAACCAGGAGATTATGTTGTCGGGACTGGTGAAACTAGGACAGTAAGGGAGTTTTTGGAGAAAGCTGCTAAGGAAATTGGTCTGGAGATACACTCCAACGGTAAAGAAGGAATTGAAGAACAGTACCTAGATAAAAGTGGAAATGTTATCATTCAAATAAGTCCTACTTATTTTAGGCCCTCAGAGGTTGACTTGCTTCTTTCTGATCCGAGAAAAGCAAGAAGAGAGCTTGGCTGGACTCAAAAGATAAAATTTAGTGATTTAGTTAAAAGGATGGTTAAGCACGATATTAAGATTGCTGAAAAGGAATACCATTTAAAAAAGGAAATGGGAAAGCCAATGATCAATGCAGGTAGGAGACTTTTAAAGTGCAGGATGTGTGGGTCAGATAGACTTTACGAATTTTTAGATTTAGGTTTTAATCCCCCTGCTGATGGGATTTTATCTGAAGAGGACAAAAATTATCCAGAGGTATTTTTCCCTTTGAAAGTGTGTCAGTGTGAGGACTGTGGTCTAACTCAACTATCTTATGCTCCGAATCCCGAGATACTTTATGGGGATAAATATATTTATGAATCCTCTATTACTGAGACTGGGAAGAATCATTTTTATAATATGGCTGATTCAATTTGCAATAAATTTAATTTAAAACAAGATTCATTAGTGGTTGATATTGGAAGTAATGTTGGGATTCTTCTTGAAGGTTTTAAAAGAAATGGGATGAGGGTTTTAGGGATAGATCCTGCCCCAAAAATTGCTAAAATTGCAAATGATAGAGGAATTGAAACATGGCAGGAATTTATAAATCCTAAAATTGCAGAAAAAATAGTTAAAGAAAAAGGGCAAGCGAGTATTATAACCGGAACAAATGTTTTTGCACATATTGATGATAAGAAAGGTTTAATGGAAAGCATAAAAATTTTAATGGCTGATGATGGCGTATTTATTATTGAAGTGCCTTATTTTTTAGATCTTTTTGAAAATTTAGAATATGATACCATTTATATTGACCATTTGGAATATCTCTCTTTAAAACCAATTGTAAATTTCTTTAACCTACATTCTATGGATGTTTTTGATGTGGAAAGGCATAGTATTCACGGGAAATCGATAAGGGTTTTTGTTTGCAATAAAGGGAAGAAACAGATAAGCAATGTTATTCAGGATTTACTCGAAAAAGAGAATAAAGCCGGATTGTATGATTTGAACGTTCTTGATGATTTTTCAAAAAAAGTAGAAAACCATAAAAGGGAATTCAGAGAACTTTTGCTTGAATTAAAAAAGCAAGGAAAGAGTATCGTCGGAATAAGCGCGCCTGCAAAAGGAAATACTCTGTTGAACTATTGCAAAATAGGTACTGAAATTATTGATTATATGGTTGAGAAGTCAGAAATAAAGAAGAATAAGTATACTCCAGGGATGCATATTCCGATTTATGGGGAGGAGAAGTTGCTTGCGGATAAACCGGATTATGGAATTATCTTTGCATGGAACTTTGCAGAAGAAATAATGAGAAATAATGAGAAATTTAAGGCGGGAGGAGGAAAGTTTATAATCCCTATTTCACAACCAAGAATAGTATGAAAGGAGTAATTATTAAAAAGATTGAACCTGTGCATTCTGATGATAGAGGAGTCATTTCTGATTTGTTGAATGAAAAAATTAATCATGTTGGATTAATTACAACAACAAAGGGAAGTGTAAGAGGGAATCATTATCATAAAAAGTCAATACAATACAGTTACATACTTTCTGGAAAATTTGAAGTCTTAGTTGCAGCGGTTGATGAATTAGATGAAAAAGAGAAGATTATTTTGAATTCCGGAGAAATTATAATAATTGAGCCTGGAATAGTTCATACTTTTAAGGCTATAGAAGATTCGGACATGATTGACATGATCTCTGAGTCGAGAGATGGAGAAGGTTATGAAGAAGATACTATTAAAAATGTGGGGCTTTCTTTTGAAGATGATACCAGTATGCAAACCGTGGCTCCCGGGGAATGAGAAGAGATATGTTGAAGAAGCGATGGATTCTGGATGGATAAGTAGTGCTGGAGAGTATATTATTGAATTTGAAGGGGGTTTTTCTAAATTTTGCGGTGTTAGTTATGGTGTAAGTTGCTCAAGTGGGTTAGGTGCTCTGCATCTTGCCTGTGTAGCTCTTGGGTTAAAGAAAGGGGATGAGGTCATAGTCCCCACATTTACAATGGCTGCTTCTATTAATGCTATTATCTATACGGGTGCAAAACCTGTTCTTGTAGACTGTGATAAGGAGACATATTGTATTGATGTTGATAAAATTGAGGAGAAAATTACTGGGAAGACTAAGGCTATTATGCCTGTGCATATTTATGGACATCCTTGCGAGATGGATGTTATCATTGAGATTGCGAAAAAGCATAATTTATTTATTATAGAAGATGCTGCAGAAGCTCATGGAGCAGAATATAAAGGTAGGAAATGTGGTTCTATGGGTGATGTGGGGTGTTTTAGTTTTTATGCTAATAAGGTTCTAACAACTGGAGAGGGTGGAATGTGTTTGACTGACGATAAGGATCTGGCGGATAGGATTAAGAGGTTGAGAAATCATGCTTTTGATATTCCAAGATTTATCCATAAAGAAGTGGGTTTTAACTACAGATTGACAAATATTCAGGCTGCAATTGGGAGTGCGCAAGTCGAGAATGCTAATATGCTGGTTGAAGCAAGGAGAAATGTGGGATTAAAGTACACTAAGCTTCTTAATGGTGTTAAGGGATTAATTTTGCCTATTGAAAAGGATTATGCAAAAAATGTTTACTGGATGTATGCTGTTGTCTTAGATAAAAGCGTGAAATTAACAAAGGAAGAAGTAATGGAAAAGTTAAAAGAAAAAGGGATTGATACAAGAAGTTTTTTTGTTCCAATGCATAGACAACCAGTTTACTATAATAAAACCGTTGAGAATGCTCCAGATTGTTCTGGGGAATTTCCTGTTGCTGATTTTATTGGTAATCGGGGTTTTTATCTGCCGAGTTCAAGCGATTTGACAGATGAAGAGATTGGGTTTGTTTGTAAAAGTTTAAAGGAAATTTTGGATAATTAAAAGAATTTATATACCTATTAAACAAAAAAAATATATGGCCGAAATCGTTTCGAGTGAAAGATGGAAGGAAGCTCAGTCTTCTGAAAAAGAATTTTGGGATTTATTTGGAACCGCGGAGATTCGGAAGAATCACGAAGATGCTTATATTAAAAAAATAAATCATTTTTCTAAGATATGGGGTAAAATAATAAAACTGGATAAGGATACGAAGGTGCTCCAGATTGGGTGCGGACCTCTAGATATTATAAACTATATTAAATTTGGGAAAAGATATTCGGTAGATCCATTGGCTAATTTTTACAGGACAAAATTCAAATTTGATTATGACTCTGCTAATCTTGTTCAGGCGGGGGGGGAAGAACTGCCATATAAGGATAATACCTTTGATTTGGTTATTCTTGCTAATGTTTTAGATCATGTTAATAATCCTGAAAAGGTTTTATCTGAGGCAAAAAGGGTTTTAAAAAAAGAAGGAGTGATGCATTTTGAATGTGCTTACTATCAGAGGAGTTTTTTAGTCATTTCTAAATTTTATGGCTTTTTTAAGAAAATTTTTACTAAAGAGACATTTAATGTCCACCACCCTTATATGTTTTCTTTAAAAAAATTAAAAAAATTATTAAAGAAATATTTTAAAGTTCAGCGAGGGAAAATTGGAGAGAATTTTGGCTCAGAGGTTCATAATCTTAAAGATGTTAAAAAATTAAGAATGAAGCAGAAATTAACTAGGAAGATTCCAGCCTTGTTTGGTATTCTGGGAAATATTACTTATAGTGCTATTTGTTATAAAAATTGAACTAAAATCATTTAATTACATTAAAAGGAAGATTTTTTATTTTTTTGAATTGTTTTTCAGTTGTTTCAAGTTTTATTACGGGGCTGTAATTTTCATAGTATGCCTCTTCAGGGATTAGTTCTTTGAAATTATTTTTTACTAAATCTTTTCTAATGAAAAAAGCATTAACTCCTGAACTGCAACAACCTATGAGGATGTAACCTTTGGTTTTTGCTAGTTTTGTTAATGCTGTTAGTGATGCTCCAAAATAAAGTCCGCTTTCATGTTTTTTATACCTGTCAAAATTAGGGTCGTATGTTGTGGATATGCTTTTATTTCCAAAAACAGAATTGTATTCAAGAGCTACGACTTTTGGATTTATCGAGTCTATTTTTTCCCAAACCCAGTAATCATTGCCATCAATATCCAAGGAGAATAAATCTACTTCTTTTCCAAGATTGCAAGATTCAAGAACCTTGTTTATATTTTCCTTTGTTATAAAAGAATTTATTATTTCCACCGGATAGTTTTTATAATATTCTCTTGCTTTTTCTGCGTATTTTTTATTGCCTTCAATCAATACGCCTTTCCAATTAAAATTAATAATAAGATTAGCTGTGTTGCATTCTTTTCCATCTTCTATCCCTATTTCAATAAATGTTTTTGATGTTGGTTTTATTTTTGAGAAAATATAATTTATAATTCCATCGTCTCCATTTTGAGAGTAAATTTTATATTCATTTAACTTCAGAACTTGTTTTTGGTTTGTTGGTTTAATTATCTTTTCAGAAAGCCATTTTGTTCTTAATTGTTCTTCTATTACTGCTACTCTTTCTTTAAGAAATTGGTATTCTCTTTTATCATTTAATAATCTTTCAGGTATTATTTTTTTTATTATTGATTTTATCATTGATTTCATTTTTTAACAACTTCTTTTATTTTATTTTCAAGAACATTAAACGCTTGGCTCCAGGTGAAGTTTTTGCTGTATATTTTTGCTTGTTTGCCCATTTTTATTGCGATGTTTTTATTATTTGCGAAAAAATCAATTTTTTCTGCTAATTTTTCAGGTGTTATGTTGTCAATTAATAATCCGGTTTTATTGTTTAGGACTGTTTCTCTTAATCCGCCCTCATTAGATCCGAGGGTTGCCTTTCCGGATGCTGCTGCCTCAACAGGAACATAGCCATAGTCTTCGTTTATAGGGATATAAATAACTGCAAGACAATTTGAATATAATTGCTTTAGTTCGTTTTCTGAAACAAAACCTATTACTTCAACATTCTTGTGTTTTTTTGCAAGCGTTTTAATTTCCTCTTCCATATCCCCGCTCCCAACTATTTTTAATTTTATGCTCTTGTTTTTTACAAAGCCCATTGACTCGACAATTGTTTTTGGACGCTTGTTAAGGACAATTCTACCCGGAGCAAGAATGTAATTCCCATACTTTCCTGAGCTGTAATTCTCTGGGTAAATACCTGGGTAAAGAACCTCTGAATCTTTGTTATAATATTTTTTTATTCTTGATTTTATTTCTTTGCTTATCCCCAAGATCTTATTAATCTTTTGAACTCCAAGGTAATCTAATTTCTTGAAAAAGAGGTTCTTAATATGGATCTTTAGTCTTTCTTTGAAGTTTGATGTTTTTAAAAGTTGTTTTCTTAAGTCATAAAAGGATCGTGGGGGTGCATGAATAATTTGGATACTTGGGATTTCTGAATTTCTTATTGCCGCAAAAGTTGCAGGATAACAACCATAAATAACTAGATCCCAATCATTCTTATTTAACTTTTGAAAAAGAAACGCAAAAGGAGATAGATATCTATTCGTTGGTTTTATTATTTTTACTTTAGAATTTCCATAACTCATCCCGCCTTGTTTCTCTGCTTGTGTAAAGACAGTAACTTCATGCTTGATTGATAAATAAGATGCGACAGCAGTCATTACTTTCTGTCCTCCTCCGGGAAGTCGCCTTGTTGGTTCAAATATTGCAATTCTTAGTTTTTTCATTTTATGACCTCTAACTCAAAATTGATAAAATCAGAAGGGAAGATATTTGAAATGAATCTGGCATAGAACTTGGGATTTATGTTTATAAGAAGACTAACCCAATTCAAGCTTTTTCTTGTTGCAAATTGCCATTGTTTCTTCAGTATTTTAAACTGAGCTTTTGTGTAATAGCTCTGAGGGTTCTCGAAAAAATCAAAACTTTCATAGGTCATTATTTTTTTTGTGTATGGGTGAACAAGTGCTCTGAAGGATGGAAATGCGGGCGTATGAATTCTGATTTTTGCCTTATTCTTGCTAATCCTGTGAAGCTCTTCCATTACTTTAATAAAATCGTCCAGTTCTTCAATACATCCCTCGCTTATGATTTCATCAAAAGTGTTATCTTTGAACGGGTAGGGGAACTTGTTCAAGTCATGGACAACATCAATGCCTTTTAGGTTAAATTTGTCGATATTTACATACCCTTTTATGGGTCTTGAGCCACAGCCCAAGTTAAGTTTTTTCATTTTTTAACCAGGAAGTCAAATTTAATATTATCATATAATCCATTTAGAAATATTTTTAAATATCTTTTAAAGGGTATTAATTTTTTCCAACTATAGAAGAATATAAATTCTTGATTTTTTAGGACTAATTGTTCTAATTCATATTCTTTTAAGTGTTCTTGGGTAAATGTGTGTTCTGTGAAGTTTGATTTGTGCTGAATATCTGACTTGTTAGTATATGATGTTGCGTGGGGGACTGAGACTATTATTCTTGCATTGTTTCTAGATATTCTACTAAGCTCTTTAAGAACTTTTATTGGATTGTCTAGATGTTCAAGAACATTTTCAAGAAGAATTTCATCAAAATAGTCTTCTTTGAACGGGTATGGGAACTTGTTCATATCCCATAAAACATCTGATTTTATATTCTTTCTTGAATCTAAATTTATCCAGCCTTGTTTATAGTCGTCTCCACATCCCAAGTTTAGTTTTTTCATTTTATTGTTTTCCCCCTCATATCTTCTGGAATTTCTGTGCCTAACTCACTTAGAATTGTTGGGGCAATATCGATTGCTTCTATTTCTCCAATATTGCCTTTGCCTTTTTTTAAGTTATTTTTTATTATAAAAATACCTTGGGGGGAATGGCAGGAATCATCTCCGCCTTTAGCAGTCTCAATGTTCCATAATGTTTCATTTCCAATTATGGAATTATTACATCCATATTGAAGGTTATCAAAATAAATAATTATATCTGGCGCTATATCTTCGCATTTTCCTTTAAAAAAATCTTTTTTCCTAAAGAATCTAGTATCTAACTTCTTTCCATCATCCCCTGAAATTTGTTTAATCTTTAAAATTAATTCCTCCACTAGGTTGTCATATTCTTCTTGATCCACAATGCCTCTTGGTTCTCTTCCCTTTAAATTAATAAATATCTGTCCCTCATATGCGCCTATAGCAAATACTTTTGTTTTTTCCCAGTCAACCATCTTGAGATTAAATTCTGTTTTGGTTTTTATCGTGTCTTTTAGAACTAAATATCCCTGGTTAATTAGCCAATCGGTTAGATTTACTCTATTGTCTAATCTCTTAATTCCATGATCGGAGAGAATAACAATAGTAGTATCATTATCCAAAAGCTTGATGAACTCTCCAAGCCTCTTATCTACTAGTTTATAATAGTTTTTTAGAGTATCCTTAAATTTGTTGGCGGGGTCGTACCTTCTGTGTTCCTTGTCCACATACTTCCAAAAGGAATGATTCATCCGGTCACTTAGACCCACAATTTCAATAAATAATTCCCAGTCTTTGTTTTTAAGCAAATATTTTGCTAGATCTAACTGCTTTTCGGTTAGTTTGGTTGTTTCTTGAATTATTTCTTCTTCTGAAAGACTTCTGAAATTAGGGATATCTGGGGGAGGGATTTCTCCAAAGACGTCTAAAAGCTCTTGCTTTAATTCATTGGGATATACGGATTTTATATCCTGTCCACTAGGTGTAAGTGCGCCAGCTATTAGACACCCATTAAATGGTTTTATTGGCCAAGTTAAAAGAGAGTAACAGACAACCGATTTTTTATGATGCTCTGAGATTATTTGCCATATTGTTTTTTCTTTTAAATTGTTAGAAGTAATTACATTCAGGTCTTCATATGAAAAGTTCTTTCTGTATACATATTCAAAAATGCCTGTATCTGATGGCTGCTTCCCTGTCATGATGGATGTCCAAGCGGTACCTGACAAGGGAGGTATTGTGGAATTAAGTCTTGCATAGCTACCATTTTCTACAAGATTCTTTATATTTGGAAGTTCGTCGAGCCATTCTCCGAAAATATATTCTGGAAATGCTCCGTCAATTCCGAAAACAAATACTTTTTTCATATTTACCTAAAAATCAAACAGCTTTTATACTTTGCGGGCTAAATCTAATCGGGGATTGAGATTAGGAGTTCATTCAACAATTTTACGCCCATTAAAAATCTTCCTATTGCTTCTTTTTCAATTCCGTCCTTCTTTAGGTGGAATGGAGCAAGAGCACAGAAGTGGACTGCCTCATTAAACAAAATCCTTAATTCTAATTCTTCTTCAGAAACATAATCGTTAATTATCTTAAGGAATTCGTCTTTCTTGGCATAGATCTCATTTAAAATATCTAATGCAGGCATATTTCTAATTGAAAAAACTTTTACATTCAAATCATCCCCTTTAAATTCATATTCCAAATCAAATAATCCTCTCTGTATTATGGCGTATTTTCCGTGAAAGGAGTGCCATAGTTTTCCTAAGTCATAGTCATAAGAATAACCTCGTTTTTCACCACGAGGATCGATAAGAATAAAATCGCTATTATCTGACTCATTTATCAAAAAATTATCAAAATGAAAGTCTCCATGAATCATCTGTGTTTTTTTGGGGGTGATTTTCCTCATTAGGCTTTTATTATTCTTGATTTCATTTAAGATAACTAGGGGGTTTCTATACTCCTTACCTTCAATTATTATCCTTTTTGAAGTAATAATTTTCTTTATTTGATCCGATTCATTGCATAATTCTTTATATCTTTTCTCTACTCTTGAAAAAACTGTTTTGTCTAGGTAGTTCTGTTCCGTAATTCCGATATTTTCTGTGAAAATATTCTTAAACATAAAGCTTATTATTTTTTTAATTGAATTAATGCAAAATTCTGAATCTTTCCCTGAAAAAATTAATTCGGATAGTGTTTTAAAATTATAAAAAGGCATCTCATAAAAAACAGGTAATTTGTCTATTTGATATTTAAGAATTTTTGGAAAGTGTTTTTCTGCTGATTTTGGTATGCCCAGTATGAATGATATTTCCTTAATTAAATCTTTATTGGAAAAATTAGACTCTTTTTTTACTATTACTTCCGTTTTATTTTGGATTTTTCTAGTTATTTTTATAATCTGATGGTTGAATGTTCCCCCCTTTAATGGCTCTGTTTTAATCGATTCCATCTACTTTTCTCCAAACACCTTTCTTGCCAGAGTATAGTCTTTTATTGAGTTTATGTTTACGTAAGAATAATACTTTTTCGGTTTGAAATTTTTACAATATTTTGAAACAAATTCATTTGCAAGTTTCACGCCCATAAGATAAAGAGCAATGGCTATTTCTTCTTTATTGTCATTTTTTAAATGGAATGGCATTACTGAGCAAAAATGTGACATTTCACTGAATTCTGTTCTTAACTCCCAATTTTTGTTTTCTTTTAGAAAATTATTCCTGTAAAGCAATTTTCTAAATTCTTTGTATAAATAGTCGTAGGTTAAGAAAAGATCATTATCTGTAAAACTAATATCTGCAATAAAATTATCTCCGATAAAGCTATGTTTTATCTTGAATAAGCCTTCATGAGTTAGGTCGTATTTTCCGTGAAAGGAGTGCCATAGTTTTCCTAAGTCATAGTCATAATTATACTCCTTGTCTTTTCCTCTTGGATCAAGTAACGTGAATTTGATGGGTTGACTAGTAGTATCCACTGCAAGGTTATCGAAATGTAAATCCCCGTGCGTCATGCAAAGAAAAGGGGGTTCTAGCCTTTTTAGTAAATTTAAATCTTTTTCTAAAAATTCTATGATTTCTGGAATATTAGAAAGAACTTTTCCATTAATAGTTATTGTCCTGGAGTCTATAATCTTTCTCATTATTAAAGACTGCTTTTTTGTTTCATTGAGTCTTTCTTTTATTCTCTCTAGATGGATTCTTTTGGCATAGTCTGGGGGAGATTTAATTCTTCTCTGACTGTAAATTTTTGAGAACATAAAGTTAATGAGTGAGTTCAGAATGGGTAAAATTTCTTCTTTTTTTCTAGTTTTACTCATAATCAAAGCTCTTAAGGTAGGATTTGGGCAGTATATCATCTCATACCATGCCTTATTTTTATTAATTTTACAATCAAGGATCTCTGGAAAATAAATTTTTAAGTCAGCTGGTAGGTTTTTTATCCAAGTTATTTCATCTATTAGTTTCTCTCTTCCTTGTTTTGCCTCTTTTCTTACCACATACACCGGCTTTTTTATTAATTTTGTAATTACTCTTGTGCTTGCAAAAGAGCCCCCACTAAGGGGTTTAGAATTTATTATATCTCCAACTTCTCCGTCAATTTCTTCAATATTAAACATCTTCACTGGTGTTTTTTTTAGGTTTTTACTGATTATTACAGGATACTCTAGATCATAATTTTTTGAATTTTGAAGTTCATTTATAAGAATTTTGTAAAGTTTTTTATCAATTTTTATAAGACCTGTGAACCTTTCATGAGACTTAACCTGTCGCCCTATCTCCTGCACATTGTTATTTTTTGAATGAATGAATGTTCCTTTTTCGTGGTTCAGAACTTTTTCTGTTAATATCACTCTTTTAAATTTGTTTTTTATTAGTTCGTAGATCATTCTCTCTTCAAATACCAGGTCCCCATCAAGAATTAAGCAAGGAGAAGGTCCGAAGAATTTAAGGCCTAAAAGAAGACTACTGGCACTCGGGGTTGATGCATTAAAATGATTAACTAATACATTTTTTGAGATTTTTCTTATCTTCTCTTGATTTTCCTTAGTCCAACAATCTCCTTGACTCCCTATTATAACTATAATCTCGCCGATGTTATTTTTTCTAAGAATTTTTATCTGCCTTTCCAGAATTGTTTCCTTCCCTATATTCATGAGGCATGTTGGTATTAAAGTCCTGCCTTTCTGTATATTCGAAGCTCCTGCTGCTAAAATTATTGCTTTCATTTTTCTTTTTTAATTGAAATTTTGTCGCTATTATCTGGAAGCCTTAACGCAATGTGGAGGACGTCCTTATCTTCTCCATCAAATCCATGAATATCCCTTGGCTCGATTAGTAATATGTCCCAGGGTTCAAAACTATAAACAACTTTGTTAATCTCCATCTTACCTCCTTGAGGGAATATAATTATCTCTTCTGAATTATTATGGTAATGAAAATCAACTTTCCCTTTTGGAACATGTGAATAAAATATAACCAATGAGTCTTTGGGCGATGAGAATTTATGATTTAACATTTTTTGTACAACTCTACCCAAATCTCGCGGTTCTTTCTTTACTTCTTCGTTTCTTATTATCTTCATATTAATACCTTGTCATTTATTTCTTCTTTTATCCCTAACATCTCTATTGGCTGGTCTGCAATAATCTTATGCTTATCCTTTTTCTCTATTATTATAATGTCTTTAGGCTCAAGATTATACGTCTCGCCATTAACAATTATTTTTCCAGAGCTTAAAAAAAAGAATATTTCTTCTGAATCCGTATGCATATGCTCTTTTTCATGAGTTCCTGAAGGAATAGTTACTAGGAATAATTTTACTTTTCTATTATTAGGAAAAGAGTAACTCAATAAACTGGATATCTTTCTTCCATCTTCTTTCATTTCTGGGATAAGTCCGCTATTTTTAATTATTTTCATGTTCAATTAAGACCTTTAGTGTATTTATTCCTTGCTCAAAGGAAGAAAACTTAATTTCCGGCGCTCTTTTGTTAACTATTTGGACGTTATAGGGTTTATTTTTCTGAATTATTTCTTCTGCTGGAGTGATCAAATCTTGCTTAAGTTTAAATTTATTTGCAATAATCTTAGCCATCTCCAGCCTCGTTACTGGCTTTTCGCTAGCAAAATTAAAAATGCCTTTTTTATCTAATTTTGCCAATATAATTGCGTTGCTTATTACTTCATCTGCGAAAACGGGATATTTTGGTCTGAAATCCTTTATTTCTATTTTTATATTATTCTTAAGAGCATTCAAAGTGGGGTAAAAAAGCCTGTCTTTTTCGCGGTCTAGACCATAAATTATTGATGGCCTTATGATTATGATTTCAGGATTAATTTTTAATGTTAATTGTTCCATTTGAAGTTTGGTGATTCCATAAAAACTCTTTGGGTGTGCAGGGGAGTTTTCAAAATAGGGGGAATTGTCCCCTGAAAATATATAGTCTGATGAAAATAGGATGAGCTTTGTTTTATTTACTTTACAAATTTCTGCAAGGAGCGAAGGGAAAAAGGTATTTATCTCCAGAGCTTTAAACTTATTATCCTCACAAAAATCAAGGGAGGTTAAGGCTATACAATTTAAGATGATTTCAGGGTTAAATTTATCAATTAGCTCTTTAACTTTACTTTTATCTAAATGATTAAGTTGGTTTTCTGAGTAAATCCGGTCTATAGCTAAAATCTCATTATCCTTTTTGAGGATTTTTGATGCTATTTTTCCTAAAAATCCGTTTGCTCCGAATATTAATATTTTCATTTTTTAAAAAGATTTTTTAGCTTATTTAATTCAATATCATCATAGTCCGAAATTATCATGTCTGCTTCGCTTAGGTCTGACTCTGCTCTCTTTGCAATAGTAACCGCTATGCACTTCATTCCTGCTTGTTTTGCTGCTTTGATCCCATAGATACTGTCCTCGAATACTAAACAGTTTTGTGGTTTTATTTTTAGTTTTTCTGCTGCTTTGATAAAGATCTCGGGGTTTGGTTTTCCTTTCGAAACATCTTCTTGAGTTAGGATTATATCGAAATACTGATAAAGATTTAATTTTTTAAGAACACCAATTAGGTCGTCTTTATTAGACGAACTTGCAATTGCTTGCTTTATATTATCTTTATGGATTGCTTTTATGATTTTTTCAACGCCTTTAATTGGCAGGGCTTCTGATTTAATCAGCTCTTGGTATGTCTTCTTTTTTAGACCATGCCATTCTAAGAAATTTAGCGGTTTATGATATTCTTTTGATATTCTTTTGAATGTTTCTTGTGCGCCTAACCCATCATTTTCATAATAATCTTTATCTGATATTTCTAAGCCTAAACGGCTAAAAGCTTGCTTATAAGCCGTCAGATGCATTGGGGCACTATCAAAAATTACTCCATCAAAATCCCAGATTATCGCTATTTCTTGATTTGTGTTCCTTGCTTGTAGCAGATTTTCAAGGGTATTTACATTAATAAGAGAATTGTCAATAAGATAACCCATTTCAATTTTAGGCAAGAGCTCATTTATAATTTTCCCTATTTCTAAAGAATTGTTCAAATTGTTAAGAGAATTCTCTAGGAGATCCCAATAGCCCTGGGGCATTTTAATTAGGCCCATAAAAGTCAATTTAGAATCAGAAATATCTCGGGATATTTCTGTTACCTTACTGTTTTCCGTTTTTATTTTATTACCTTGGATATCTTTGTTTGAAACCGCCATTACTCCTTTTGGGAAACTCAATAATTTTTTGATTGTTTCTTCTGAAAAGACTAAATCTCCATCAATAATCAAAAAATCATCTTTTTTAGCAGTTTCAAAGGCTAATTTTAAGCTATAGGAGCTTTGGGTTGAGATATTTTCATTATTTATAATGACTGTTCTTGTTATTTTTCTTATCTTCTCTTGATTTTCCTTAGTCCAACAATCTCCTTGATTTCCGATTACTACGTAAACTTCTGTTATTCCAAATTTATTTAGAATATCTATTTGGTTTTCAAGTATGGTTTTATTGTTGATCTCAATAAGGCATTTAGGTGTTTCTCTAGAGATGTGGCTCATTCTTGAACCAATACCTGCTGCAAGGATTATGGCTATCATATTTCTTAGTTTGTTATTATAAAATGGAAACATAAATGTTTTTAAATGTTAGTCCGCTCCTAGAAAGATGAGTAGGGTTTTGTTTGTATACCATAATGAGCTTGAAGAAGGGTTTATCCCCTTGTCAATTGCAGTACTTGGTGGTGTGGCAAAAAAACAAGGATTAGAGACAAAGGTATTTGATACGAGTTTTTGGAGAGACGAAAACTCAGATATAATTGAGAATGATAGGGAGGCTAAAGAGAGAACAGGGCAGGAAAAAAGTGTTAAGGGCTATAACCCTCAGAGAGAGGTTGTAAATTTACGTGAAAAATTCGCGGAAGTTGTTGAAACTTTTAGGCCGGATTTAATCGCGGCTACTTCTACCTCTTACGAATTTAACTCTATGATTGACTTTATAGGACCTGCCAAATCTAGGCGGAATATTCCATTAATTGTGGGGGGTTCTCACCCTACTATGGCTCCTGAAGAAACGATTAGTCATCCTGAAGTTGATATGCTTTGTAGGGGTGAGGGAGAAACCGCTTTTTTAGAGCTAATACAAAGAATGCCTCTTGGAAAAGATTGTTCCAATATTCCCAATTTATGGGTTAAAACACCTTCCGGTATAGTGAGAAACAAGCTCGGACCATTAATGAAGATGGATGATTTGCCAGATCCTGATTGGGATTTATTTGATTTAAGGCATATGGTCCGACCTTTTCAAGGAGAATTAAGAAAAAATGGTTATTTTGAGTTTAGTAGGGGATGTCCAAATAGATGTAGTTATTGTATAAATGATGGATTGCAAAAACTTTACAAAGAAAATGGGATTAATAGTCGAAATTTTAGGTTTAGGTCTCCTGAAAATGCGACTGATCTGGCGAGGAGATTTAAGGAGAAGTATGGATTTGATCATTTAAGACTGGTAGATGAAAATCTTTCTGTTATGCCTGTTGAAGAATTGGAACGATTAAGTAAGCTTTATAGTCAACAGGTGGGTGTGGGTTTTTTTGCGATGGCTAGGCCTGAGGGCTTTGTTAGGAACCCTCGGAGAGCAGAGTTGTTTGCAGAAATGGGTTGCGAACTTGTTGCAATGGGTGCTGAATCGGGTAATGAAGACTTAAAAAGGAAAGTCTTAAACAGACCAATGAAAAATGAAACCTTAATTGAGGCCTCGAGATTGCTTAGAGGGCAGGGAATTTTGGTATCTCTCTACAATATTATTGGGTTTCCGGGAGAAACAATAAATATGATTTTTGACACCATTAATTTAAATCGAAAAATAAGACCAGACAGGTTTTCAGTCAGATTTTTAAATCCATATCCGGGAACTGAGATAAGGAGATATTGTGAACAAAAAGGGTATATGCATCCTCAAAATAGACAAGAGTCCTTTCTTCTGAAACCCGTACTAGACTTGCCTTCTCCCCCACATCCAAGTAAGCAGCAATTAATTGAAATAAGAGATAATTTTGCAGGGTTTTTGGAAATGCCCGAAGAGGAGTATCAGTCTGCTAAACGAGCCTATACTTCGTTGTCTTAAGTATTAACTTAATAGTAGTGTCTATATAGGAATCCTTAAAAAGGTATTTTGTTTGGGTGAATCATGGCAGACTGTATCTTTTGTTCACCAGAGAAAATTAGACAAGATATCCTTCATGAAACAGCTAACTTTTTTGTGAAGGTAGGCTTCGGACTATACTCAGCAGGGCATGTGATGGTTATCCCAAAAAAGCATCTTGATTGTTATGCTTGTCTTCCAAATTGTCTTGAACAGGAATATGATTCTCTTAGGTATTTGGTTAATTCAAAAATAAGTGGTGCTTTTTCAAGACCTTTTCAAATAGAAATGGGAGTATGGGGACAGTCAATTAGGCATGCTCATGTCCATTTTGTGCCTTCTGAATCTAAAGAATATAAAATAGATAATCTAGTACATGAATTGGTACTATCTGGGCCTGAAAAGATAGATGTTGAACAAGCAGATAGGTCTCGGGTAAAAGAGATTTATCGGCAAGAGGGCGGTTATGTTTGGATTGAAGACAAAGGCTTAACTTATGTTTGTCATATAAAAGGTCTATCTTTTGACCCTCAAAACCCACATCCTCAATTAACCCTTCGCCCTTTCTTTAGTTCTATCGGTGTTAAGGGTGTTTCTAGTTGGAGAGATTTAACTGGAGAGGATCAAAAAAGAGATAATCAAAAAAGAGATTTAACAAAAAAACTTTTAAACTTTTAAAAATAAATCGTTAAAATTTAGAAATATTGTTAAGTTCTTCAGGATCTTTTTTTAAATCATATACTTCTTTTAATAAGCCATGCTCAGCCCCACAAATTCTGCATTTTCCTTCTCTTGAGGTGATTGTTTTTTTTGTTTCAGTTCTAATTGCAATTCTATCTTCGCAAAAGCCGTCAATTAGGATTGCTTTATCTCTGATTTTCTTGTTTTTGTTAATTCCATTTAACATCGATTTCCCATCAAGTTTTTGGTTTTTTCCAAGGATTTCTAAAATTGTTGGAGCAATGTCGATGCTTTGAGTCAATTGATTTATTCTTTTTGGCTTTATTTTTGGAAGGTGTATTATTAAGGGGGTGTGGAGTGAAGAGTCATATAGACCGCCTCTGCAAAAATAGATGCCATGTTCCCCATAATTCTCCCCATGATCAGATAAAAATATGAAAATGGTGTTTTTCCAAAGTTTTTTAGATTTAAGAAAATTATAAAGTCTTCCCATTTGATTGTCTACTTGTCCAATTGCTTCATCTCTTTTTTCTAGTATTTGTTCCAGATATTCTGCAGAAGTATCATGGAATCTTTTTTTAATATACTCTTTTTGAGCGGAGTATTTGATGTTTTTTAAGATCAGTTTGAGAGATTCACGACCTATTGTTTTTTTTGTTTCAGTTCCTGGAAACGGGAAGTGAGTGTCTACTAAGTGCATAAATAAGAAGAATGGTTTTTGGGCTGAGCTTATTTGAGAAATTGCGAGATTTATTACTTTTTCAGCAGAGTAAAAATCAGGGGATGCTCTCGCTTTTACTAATTTTTTACCAAAAGCATACGCCCAATTAGGCAGCATTAGAAGAATCTTTTTTATAATCTGATTATTTAGGAACTTGTTGGCTTCTTTATTCCCTAAGCTCATTGAGGCGTCAAAGCCTTTTTTAAACCATGAATGAAGGGGTGTTGAGGAGAATGTGGAATATCCTTGTTTTTTTAAAAATGTAGGGAGCCAGAATTTTATTTTCCTAAGTTTATCTATTTCTTCTTTTTTTGTATAGGGGTGTTGGTGAATAAACCCGCTTGAAGTTGGATAGAGTCCGGAAAATATGGCTGTTAAGGATGTGTCTGAAGCATTTGATGTGGAGAGATTCTTTTCAAATACAACTGATTCTGAGGCAATTTTCTTTATATGGGTGTCTAATTCTTTTTTGTTTCCATATAAGCTCAAATCTTTTGGTCTAAGTGCATCACTGATGATAATGATGATGTTCGGTTTTTCATTAAATGTAGCCATAATATTTTAATCTTTTTTTTAGCTCTTCTTCTTCTTTTTCGGTAAGAATTTGTTCATCTTCTTCTAAGAAATCCGGTTCTTCTTTAGGTTGCTTTTTCTCTTGACTCATTGTACTTCCAGAGTTAAGTTTCTTTAAAAAGTTTTCTTTAATTCTTCCAGATCATAATCGACCATTAGTTTAATCAACTCTTTGAAAGATGTTTTTGGTTCCCAGTTAAGTTTTTGCTTTGCTTTATTTGAGTCTCCCCTAACTGTGTAAATTTCACAAGGTCTGTAAAAAGTTTTGTCGATTTTTACGAATTTTTTCCATTCCAATCCAAGATATCCTGCTGCAATTTCTAAGAATTCCTTGAGACTGTGGGTCTCTCCAGTTGAAATAACAAAATCCTCAGGAATATCTTGTTGTAACATTAACCACATTGCTTGGACATAATCTCCTGCAAAGCCCCAGTCACGTTCAATGTTCAGATTGCCTAGAGTAAGTTCATTTGCAAGGCCTAATTTTATTTTTGCAAGGGTTTTTGTTATCTTTTTTGTAACAAAATTCTCTCCTCTTTTTGGACTTTCATGGTTAAATAAAATTCCTGAAACGGCAAATAATCCCTGCTCCCGATAATTTTGAGTCAAGTAATACCCTGCTACTTTTGAAATCCCATATGGGCTTCGGGGGTGAAATCTTGTTTTCTCGCTTTGGGGTGTTTCTTCCGTTTTTCCAAACATTTCAGAACTTGCTGCAAAGTAAAAGCGACAATTAGGCACTACTTTTTTTATTGCCTCTAAGATGTTTAGGGTGCCCATTAAATTAATCTCAAAGGTTTTATTTGGTTCTATAAAACTGTTTGCGACAGAACTCTGGGCTGCTAAATGATAAATTTCTTCTGGAGATATCTCGCTTATTGCATTTAGTACGCTTTGGGGGTTGGTAATGTCACAAGAGATTATTTTTACTTTTTTATTAACCTCTGATTTCCTGTTTTCAATCCCAAACACCTGATACCCTTTCTCCAATAGAAAATCTGCTAGGTATCTTCCATCTTGTCCGGCAATGCCGGTTATTAATGCTTTTTTCATATCTACGAAGGTCTGGGGGCTTTCTTAAAAGTTTTTATTGATTCCCTATGGTTTTTAATTATTCCTATAATCTCCAGTTCTTGTTTACCTACACCTTTGAAGAGTATCATGAATAAAAAATAACTTATAATCGCTAGAATAATCATAAACAGCCCATTAAGAAAAGAGATGTCTGCAAAAACTCTTAGCCCAAATAGGATGATTATAGACATAAAAACAGAGGAAAATAAGGGGGCTATAAGTGGTTTAAATGAAACCTTGAGATTAAATTCTTTTTTTGTAAGATAGATTGCAAAAAATAAATAGAAAAGCCAGCTTAGGACTGTTGCCATCGCTGCACCTGCTGTAGCCCATAAAGGTGATATGAATAATAATAACTTGATTAGTAATAGATTAAGGACAATATTCATTATACAAGAGATTAGTATTAACTTTGCAAATATCTCGGGTCTTTCTTCCGCTGAAAAGATAGTTAATAGAATTCCAAGGAAAGTTATTGGAAAAATAAGAATGGAGAGAAAATATAAAGGTAATGTTGCGGGTAAGTAGGCATATCCATAAAAAAGACGGATAAAATACCTAGAGAGTATTATTAATCCAAAAATCGAGGGAATTGTAAAGATAAAGAGGTATCTTATTGCTCTATTGAATACGATTTCCTTTTTATTTCGGTTTATCTTTGTTAACGTCGGCAATAAAGCTCCGCTTAAAAAACTGAAAATTCCTGCAATGCCTAAAATCAAGGAGAATGCTGCGCGATAGTAACCTATATATTCAACAGATACAAAAAAGCCCAACATTATTGTATCGATATAAGAAAAAAATATTGAAGAGATTGTCGCGATAGTTAAGAAGCCTACAAAGCGTAGAACTCTCTTTTTATTGATTTTTTCTGAAGATTTTTTAAACATTATTGGGAGAGACTTTTTAATATAGTGTTTTGAAAAAATCAAGAGTATGAGAGTAATTAAGATTAATGAAGCAAAAATTAACAAAAGATAATTTTTTTGCTGGAAAAAATTGAAGATAACAAGTACAAAGACTATCCGGAGAATCTGGCTTAAAAATTCTTTTAGGCTAACATAATTAATCTTGTTTATAGAATAAAATGCTTGTGAATAAAATCCTTCAAAAGATAGGATAAATATGTAGATTGCAGAGAGAATCAATAGTGGAAAGAGTTCAGAATTCTTGAATATGTAAAAGCTCATAGGATATGCCAAGATTAATAATGCAATAGAAGTAATAAAAGTAAAATAGATTTTAATTTTAAGGAGAAGGTGATAATAAGCGCTTATCTTTCTTTTGTTTTTTGATAACGAGAAAGAGACAAATCTTACAAGGGATTGGTTAATTCCAAGATCTGCAAACGTATGGAAAATCAGGGATATTGATAGGGCGAGCGAGTAAAGCCCATATCTTTCTGGTAATAGGAACCTAGCAATTATTATAGTAAATATGAGTGCGCCAAAACGATTTATGAAAGATGTTGCAAAACTCCAAAAAGAATTTCTTATTATTTCATTTTTTAATCTCTTGCTATTCATTGTTAATTAAAAGATTGTTCGTTTTTATTCTTTACTAAAAGAAAAAAGAAGCATTTTCACCCTTCAAGCTGCCCAACAATGTCTGCAAAGGCAGGTCTTGTTATGAAAA
>CAYNAV010000013.1:0-24784 GCA_964395405.1 Candidatus Woesearchaeota archaeon
GCTTGTAAGCCTGGTGATTCTAAAGCAAGAGCAAGAAGACAGACTTCTTACAGATAGTTTTTGTGTATTGGATTTATTCTAATAATTTGATTTGTTTTTGGGGGGTTAATTTCGAAGTTATAGTATTTTTATGTTGTTACTATAAAGTAACATATGAATAGAAAGGTTTTTATATTGATTTTAAGTTTTTCTAATATGAAAGGTAAAGAGATAAAACCATTGGGAGTAATTAAACGTGAACTTGGAAAATTAAAGATAGTTGGAACTCATTTAACTCTTCTTGATACTGGCGCGTTAATAGACTTACAAAGAGCAATAGAATCTCAACGGGGAGATGAGACTCTTTCTGAATATATTAGTTCTCTAAGAGAGGGAGGTAGTATTTTGGTTGCGCCCCTTACATTTACAGAAATTTCCAGGCATGCTAGTATGAAAAAAAATAGAAATCGAAGAGAAATATCTTATGAGGGATTGGGATTGGCTTGTATGTATCATACAGAATTTCTTTCTGCTTTGGCTAGTTTAGATCTTCCCACTCATGATTTGCAAAGATTGAGGAACAGGTTGCTTGTTTACGGGCCAGTATATGCTAGCTTGGGTGGAAGTGATGGCGCTTCTGAGACTGACCTTGAATTACTTTGTAGGGCTGCTGATTTTTCAACAATCCCTGATTTAGTGAAAAAAGATTACCATAAGCCTGTTGTTATTCTTTCTTCTGATGCACATTTGGTTGAAGGTACGGGGCTGTTAAGGGCAGAACAATATCCAGTACATTGTATTTCTACCAGGAGTGCAAAATGAATGAGCCTCCCTTTGTAAAGTATCCTTCTATAGACGAATTGGAAGGTGATTTTAATTTTGAACTTGCAGAGGTGTTTGAAAAGATTGATGGAAGTAATTGTCAAGTAAGAACTGGGGCTGGGAGGGTTTTTCCGGGAAGCAGGAGCCATTATTTAACCCCTCGAATGTGGGACGATCCTAAAAATCTTACTCCTGAAAAAAAATGGATGCCTCAATTTAAACGATGGGCTCTCTCAAATCCTGCACTCTATAAACTTCCTGAAGATGTAATACTTTTTGGAGAATGGACTTCTCCGATGAAGGTAGAATATCCTTCTGAAGCAAGAAATAAATTTTTTCTTCTTGATGTTGCCCTACTTAATAGCCAGGGAAAGTTCGAAAGGTTTCATGAATATGAAACAGGGGTAAACTTTTGCAGAGAGCTTGGCCTAAACGGGATTGGCTTTATGAACTTAATCCATTTTGGAAGAGTTAATAGAGCTCTTGTTGAAAAGCTGTTGGCTACAAAACAAGAGGATCAATTAGCTGTTGACGGGATGGAGGGGGTTGTTATAAAAGATTATTTAACTCTGCCCCAGACAATGGCAAAGTGCTTGGCAAGGCCATATTCTGAAATTGCTCAAAGTAATCTTTCTCCTGCAGAGAGATATATTACAATTCCAAGGGTAAGGAAGGCGTACTTTGCATTGATGGAGGCGCATAATCTAGATCCGCATAACATCACATCTGGAAGGCTGGAAAGAGAAGTTTTAAGCAATATTTCTAAAGAGCGTGGAGTTGATGCAGATAAAAGAGCAACAAGAAGAACAGTACAAAAATATCTTGAGATGATTGGAAAATAGTTTCAACGTTTCAACTTCTCCTTCAACTTCCTTTGGACAGCATAAAATATTTCTTGATTTATTAAATGTTCATGAGTCCCTTTATGAAGTTGGCCTGAAAACTTTATCTCACCAAGATAAGTTCTATTTTTTAGAATTTTTTTAAGACCGTTTACTGAAAGACCAAAGTTCTTAGACATTGAATTTAATGAATAATCTTTTTCTAAAAATGTCTTGAATAAAGAATGAACTTTAGATGCTTCTTGGTTTGGGACCAATTTTCCATCTATTACATCATAACCTAAAGGTGCTCGAGTCATTAGACTTCCTTGCTGTGCTTTTTTCATCATGCCTGATCTTTGCTTTTGTCCTGGTGTTTGGTTATACTTTCTAAAAGTGTCTAATGCTCTCCAGTCTAATTTTTCTTCTATATATCTTGAGAATAAATCAGGATTTTCGGGTACAAACTGACTGCAAACTCTGCAGAAAGGCTGGCCGTTGATTATCACTTCTTTTTTATCACGATAATTACATTTTATGCATGACATGAATTTTAGGAGTTAAGATAATTTAAAAATATATGTTAAATACTCTAAATGTTTAAATAGAATAATAAAATATTCTTGGTGTGGGAAAAACGCTTTATGTTGGTGGTGATGATTCCAACCATGCGGGAGATAGTACCGGCGAGTTTATTGTTGCTTGCTTTTCTTTTAATAGAGATGATAGTATTGTTCGCCCTTGGCCGAACACCAGAAATTATTCATTGTTTCAAGCTTGGATGAGAAGTCCTGAAAGAGATTATAGGTTTACAGTTAGAAAAGCGGAACAATATAGAAAGTCCGGATTAAATCTTCCGATTGTGCTCCCTTGTTTGATTTCAGATTTTCTTGAAACAACCGAGGATGTTGAACAAGTAAATGTTTATCTTGATGGTGCATTAAATGGGGATGCTAAACATCAATTGAGGGAGGAATGCCTTACATTCCCTGGTGTTAAGCATGTTGTTATTGATAACTTTTTGAAAAAAAGGCAATTAGACAGAAGGTCTGCTAGAAAATGTATACAAAAAAGACCGCTTTGCCCAAGATTAGTTTACATGGCTGATGTAGTGGCAAATCATTTGTACTTTACAAATAAAGGTTTAATTAATTTGATTAATGATAAAAAACTGGTTCGTGGAAATGGGTTATTTTAATGTTAGTTATTCGGTTAGCAGAGTTATATATTAAATTAAGCGCATCGGTGATCTTTATGATATTTCTGCCTTGTTCTGCAGTTGTGATAATCCTCACAGTTACACGCGGTTCCTGAGACAGCGCATAATCCGCCCTCGGCAGGGTCTCTTTGGATATCAGGGTCTCTTTGAAGATCACAACCTTTTCTAAAATTATAAGGATTTAATCCAAAGTTCAGGGATAGTTTCTCAAGAGCTGGATCTGCCATAGAAATAAAATGGCTTTGTGGTATTTAAGGATTATTGTGCTAATTGGAGAAGTAAAGAATTAAAAACTCTAAAAAGTTACTAATTAGGAAAGAGTTCTGATAATATTAAAATGGAATGGCAATGGCTTAAAACAACATGGCAAGAATATACTTATTAGATGTAACAAACAGAGATGGAGTACAGACTTCAAGAATTTGTTTATCAAAGCTTCAGAAAACTATGATTAATATGCATCTTAATGAGCTTGGGGTTTTTCAAAGTGAATTTGGATTTCCTACAACGAATCATGAGACTAATTATTTAAATGCTAATCTGGAGTTAGCTGAGCTTGGAGTTTTATCTCCAATAAGACTTGGGGGGTGGATGAGAGCAATTAGTAGAGATGTAGAGACTGCATTTACTCTTGTTCCAGCTATGAAGCATCTTAATCTATCAATATCAACCTCAGACCAAATGATTAGAAATAAGTTTCATGGTAAATTAGACAATCAATCTGTAATCAGAGAAATGATTGGAGCTGTAAAAAAAGCTAAACAATTAGGAGCAGAAAGTATTGGAGTTAATGCAGAAGATTCTTCAAGAACAAGAGGAGAATATTTAGTAGAATTTGCAATGGCTGCAAAAGATGCTGGAGCAGATAGAATAAGATACTGTGATACCTTAGGATGTGATACTCCTTTTAGTATTTATGACAAGGTAAGCCATCTTGCAAAAAATGTAGAAATGCCTATTGAAATTCATTGCCATAATGATTTAGGGATGGTTATAGGGAATTCAATTATGGGAGCAAAAGCTGCTGTTGATTCTGGACAAGATGCTTATATTAACACTTGCATTAATGGCATGGGTGAACGAGCGGGGAATGCTGATTTAGTTTCAGTTATTCTCGCTATGAAGTATGGTAGCGGAGTAGAAAGAGATTGCTTAGATAGCAGAGTTGATTTAAAAAAAGCATGGAAAACTTGCAAGTATGCTTCATATGCCTTTGATGTTCCTATTCCTATAAATCAACCGGGTATAGGTGAAAATGCCTTTGCTCACGAGTCCGGGATTCATGCTGATGGAGCATTAAAAGATAGGAAGAATTATGAATTATATGATTTTGAAGAATTAGGAAGGGGGGAACCAGAAGTGATTGATACTGGAAGAAAAATAACAGTTGGAGATTATTCTGGAATAGCAGGATTTAGAAGTGTTTTTGGTGACCTGAAAGTAGAATTTAAAGATGATAAAGAAGCTCATAATATCCTTGAATTGGTAAGATATGCTAATGTTCATAATCAAAAACCTCTTGTAAGTGATGAGTTAGTATTCATAGCAAAATATCCGGAGATAGCTAGAAAATTATTTACTATGACTCCTTGAGATGTTTAACTATGTTATGATAATATTAAAATGAAATTAGCAGAAATACTATACAATGAAATAGAAAATAGAGTTTTTGATTTAGATGATATTCAAACTATTGCTGAACTTTATGCAGAGGATGTTCAAATAAGAGAATCTAATAGAAATCCTAATACTCCCAGAGCAGAAGAAGATTTAGCAACTCTTGGAGAATATCATAGGAAATCGATGGGTTATCTTGAAAAAATAACAGAAGTTTTAACATTGTATGATTTCTTTATGAGAATTGTCCCAAATCATGATGCAATTTTTCAGCAAGGTTTTCCAGAACATAAAGATTACTTTGATTCATTAAGGCAAATCAGATTAGATATTCAAAGGGGGTTATTAACTTGCTTTGAAGAAAGTTTAAGAGGATAATTAAATCACAATAACAATTAAAAACCCTCAGTGATTATAAAACTAGGAAAAAGAGTTCTTGATAATATTAAAATGGAAGAATTAGAAGGAATGTTATTTAATGAACTAGCAGACGAGGTCATGGTTGTAGAATCTCTTAGAGATGTTGCTGCACTTTATGCTGAAGATGTTTTTTTAAGAGAGGGTAGGATGGAAAGTGAGCCAGTATTGCGTAAAGAAGATACAGCTGCTCTTAGCGATGCTTATGGAAAAGCCTTTGATTTTGTTGAAAGGGGTGTGGGTGTTTTGGCAGTATATAAGGCTTTTATTAAAATTGCTCCTAATTCTGATAAAATTTTACAAAGACAATTTTCAAACCATCAAGAATATTTTGAAGGATTAAGACAGGATGTTTTAAGGATCAGACAGGAGATGCTAGCAGATTTAAAAGAGAATTGGGAAGGAGAGGGGAAGAAATAAAAATCTACAAACTATAAAACAAAATGATATCATATAAAAACATAAGAATTGCAAGCACAGTAACAGCTGCTCTTCTATCCTTTGCAGTATCGTCTTATTCTCTTGCAAGTTTTTTTACAAATGACAGAGAAAGACATACAACCACAAGCAGAATATCTAGCCAACCAAGTGACCAAAGTAATCAAAGCACAATAAATAGAAGAAATCTTGCTGATGCAAGATCCTTAGAATGTTTTGCAGGAATTACGTATGGATTATGTGTTGGTCTTGGTGTTGGTGCTGGTGTTAATTATGGTTTAAAGAGAGTGGGGCGTGAATGATGAGGATAATAATACTTAAATACTATCAGAATATTAAAAAAAGATGGGTAATCCGAGTTATGCGCATGTAGAAGACACAGAACATTGGAGAATAACTTCTCAGCCAGTAAGAGAGTTAGGCTATGATAGAACAGAGTGGGCATTCTCCAGAACACTTGCTCTTCCTTCAAGCGGACTAATAAGTGTCGTGGCTAAAGAGGTTGCTAAAGTTCTTGATGGAACTTGTTTTGGAATATGTGGTTTTCTAGATTTCACACAAAAACCAGATCACCCTGGACCGAAGAGCGAAATTGCCCAAGATCAAAATATCTATGCTCAACTATTACTCTACCGTGCAGTTTTCATGATTAATAGGGGCCTAGTTATTCAAGATGATTTTGCTAGAGTGCAGGCATATGGCTTAGACCCAAATGATGTAAGTCTAAAAGGATATATTAATATAAAACACTCACTTACAGACCCTACTTCTCCAGCGTGGCAGTTAATTGAGAAGATTGATAAAATGAGAATTCAATCTTAATTTTCTATCTCCTTCTAACTCCTCGAACTTAATTATAGCAATAATTAAAAAGGTTTAATCCTATTTAAATTTGAAAAAGAGTTCTTGATAATTAAAATGAAACAAGACTTGAAAGACAAGATTCGGGAATATTCTAGAATGATTCTGTATAGTAATGATCTAGAAGCTGAGAATTTCGTTCAGGAAAATCCTTCATTATCTCAATTTGTTAAAAGATTTAATAAAAGGCTGAGGTATACTAAGTTAGAGAAAAGGGTGGAAAGCAGGGTTCTTTGCACTGCGAAGCTAATGGATCTTGGAGTTCCAAAAAATCAGGCATTAATTTTATCAAAAAATTTTGCAGATTCAGGAGATTTAGAGAAAATTGCAGATAGGTATCATAATCTGGCTGGGCGAGGGGTTTCACCTCCCGCAGTCGCAGCTATTCTATCTTATGAAGAAACTGCTGCAATGAAAATGCTTGATCCTTATACTGTCTCCTCAGAGTATCAAATACTTCGCTCATTATACTCTGAAGGAATAGCGTCAAGCGATCTTGACTTTTTGGAATTTGTATATTTATCCCAGTTAAGAGTATTGCTAAAGGCCGAGGACAGAAAAGAGTTTGTTATGGGATTAAAAGCTGCTAGAAATTCAGATGATTCTGAGGTATAATAATACTTAAAAAGGTTTAATTCATTTATTATTTATGGAATATTCTATTAGAATACCTGGATATTTTGGAAGTATAGACCAACAAGTCCTTGGAGTCAGAGCAGTCTTGCGAAGTTCAGGATATGATTCTACATTAACATCTGGAACAGAGAACGATGATTGGAGATTTAAAACCAGCAAGACATTAGATGATAGGACTGCTGATAGGCTAAGGCAAGTAACTGGGCATGAGCCTGTTGAACTTAGACTAAAAGCTTCTTAGATTGATTGAGCACAATAATACTTAAATAAACATATTTAGTGAGATAATCATGACAGAACAAATACCAAAATATTATTGTTGCGCAGATATTAAAGATATGACTTTAGACCAGGCAAGAGATTGCAGATATTATTATGAGGGAATCTGTCATCATTCTTTTAGAGATGATAGAGGAATTTGTTCTGTTATTGCAGCAGCTGAAGAAGAAGCAGAAGAAAAAGGGCAAAAACTTCCACGTTATTCAAGAGAATTGCCTCCATTGACTTTGGGTAGTTGAGAGACCGAGCCCGACTTTAGGAGGGCGAGAACGAGAAGAATACAAATCAATCATAAATCTTACTTCTATGTCCAACCCTTAAGACAGTTATTATCTTAGTAGAATTATCTAAGTCAACTATAGCCCTATAATTTCCAATTCTTAATTTAAATCCTTTAATATCTTCTAAATGTTCTAAAAAATGAAATGGATTTTCTTTGCATTGTTGAAGTTTGTCCCATACTCTTTGTTTAATTTCTAAAGGAAGATTATTTAATTGTTCAAGAGCATTCTTTGAAAATACAATATTAAACATAAAAATAAATAGAAAATTAATTTAAATAATTTAGCTGTAATTTTTTAATAGCAAATTATAATCCTAAAATCTTTTTTGCTTCTGACTCTGTATAAAACTCACCTTTTCTTACTTTTTCTCTTGCTTCATTAATCTCATTAATAGCTTTTTGACTTAATTTAGGATCTTTTTCACACATTTTTGTTAAGTAGATTAGTTTTCTTATTAGTTCATCATAACTCTCGCCCTTATGCTGCCTAAACTCATTAAGTTTTGCTTTTGTTTCTTGGTTTATTCTAACTGTTGTTTCTACCATATACCTTTGTATACATTTGTATATTTAAATCTTTTGATGCTTGATTTAGACGAGCCCGACTTTAGGAGGGCGATAAAATGTAATACAAAACCTTAAAATCTTGGGGTTTCTTGTTTTGACATGGCAACATACTCCCACAGCAAGATAAATACATTCGAAACATGCCCGTATCAGTATAAACTGCATTATATTGATAAGATAAAGCCGGAAACATCTACAACTATTGAGGCTTTTATGGGTGATATGGTTCATCAGACACTTGAAAAGTTGTATAAAGATAAGAAATTCAAGAAAATAGTTTCTAAAGCTACTTTAATAAAATTTTATAAAGATTTATGGGATAAAGAGTATTCAGATGATATTTTGATTGCTAAAGAAGATGAGGGGTTGAAAGCAGATAATTATAAAAAAATGGGAATTAAGTTTATTGAAGATTATTATAATAGAATGAAGCCTTTTGATCAAATAACTATTCTTGGTCTTGAAACTCAGGATAGATTAACTTTGCCTGATGGAAATTCGTGGCATGTTAGAATTGATAAGTTGGGGTGTGATAAAGAAGGTAATTATTATGTTTGTGATTATAAAACTAATTCAAGAATGAAAATGCAAGAAGATGCTGATGAAGACAGACAACTGGCAATGTATTCTATATGGGTTAAGGATAAATTTAGAGATGCTAAATCTGTTAAATTAGTTTGGCATATGCTTGCTTTTGATAAAGATGCTGTTTCAGAAAGAACAGATGAACAGCTTAAGGCTTTGCAGGAAGATGTTATGGAATCTATACAAAAAATAGAAGAAGCAACTAAAGAGGATGACTTTCCTACAAATACTACAAAGTTATGTGATTATTGCGGATATAAATCACAATGCCCTTCATTCAAACATCTTGCCCAAATTGAAGACCTTCCAAAAAAAGAATTTAAAGATGATGATGGTGTTAAGTTAGTTGATGAGTTTGCTGAGGTGAGGAAGCAATTAGCTGAATTAGAAAGTAAGCAGGATGAATTAAAAGCCAATCTGATTGAGTTTGCTAAGCAGAAGGATGTTGATGTTGTTTATGGGAGTAATATGAAAGCATCAATAAAAGAGTTTGATAAGATTGTTCTGCCTGAGGAGAAGGAAGAGCTCATCCAGTTGATGAAGGATAAAGGTTTGTGGGATGAGTTGGCAATGATTAACTTTATGAGATTGCAGTCTAAGTTCCTAAAGGGTGATTTGCATGATGATGTTGCAGGGATGATTGAAAGGGTTAAGGATTTTAAGGTGGGGTTGAGTAGGAGGAAAGAGTTGGAAGATGGTTAGGGTTGTTAGGGGTTTTGGGGGAGGGGCTGAGGAGGAGGGAGATGGGGGGGATGAAAATTAAACATAATAAAAAGATATTTATTTTATACGCTATATATTTAAAATGTAATAGTACAAAATAGAAACATTTAAATAATATTGATTCTCTTCAATTTTAAGATGTTTGAAAAATTAAAACCAAAAGTAGACACTAATAAGACAAAAGAAGAAAGATTTAAAAGAATTGCTAGTCGGAGAGTTCAAGAAATCTTAAATAAACTTAGACTTTTGGGTAATTGCGCAAACAGAGGAAACTATGCTTATACAGATGAACAAGTCAGAAAAATTTTTGGTGCAGTTGATGAAGAGTGGAAAAAAGTAAGGTCTGAGTTTAATAAAGGAAAAATTAAAAATAAGGAGTTTAATTTGTAAAATGAATATTGATAGACTATTTTTAAGGGCCATCTATAAAGTTTTAGAAGGAAATAATCAAAAAACAGTTCAGTGGGAGGAGATTGTAAGGTCTTGTTTTGAAATCTTTCCTGAAACATTTAGTTTTGAGAAATATACTGAATGGCCAGATACCTGGAAAATCCATAATTGTATGTGGCGTTGTAGAAATCAAAGACATTGGATTGTTGGTGATGCAAAAATAGGAATTTCATTAACAGAAAATGGAAAGATTGTAATATATACCCAATTTCCTGGAGTTTCTAACTACATTGGAGAAGATTTAAAAGATATTAAAACAGATATGGGGAGGATGCTTTTATGTGAAATTGTTTGTGAGGCAATGTTTAGACGAATTGCCAAAGACCAAATGAAAAAAGGAGAAGCGATCATCTTTGGGGAGTCCGATGCAGATGCTTATCAAAATTTGATAAATGATTTACAAAAAAAACATTTAAATAAAGTCTATGGTCTAGTTATGAATTATGACTTTGAAAGTAAAGACGGTGGTTCTGATGAAAATGATTAAAATAGGGGGCAGTTAATAAGAATAAATGGCAATAATGAGTCGCAAAAAACAAGCAGTTAAGCAAATGTGGGATCTAAAGAATAAGGAAAGAGAAATTATCGCTCAGAAAGATGAAGAAAAACTACTTTCAGAAGAAGAACATAATCTGAGAATTGAAAAACTTAAGAAATTGGGACTGATTAAAGCCTAATAGAAAAGTTAAAAAATAGTGATTAGTATCTATTAATATGGGCTTAACTCCGGAAATGATTAGGTGGAATGAAAGGGTAGAAGAGATTATTAAAGGGAAGAATAAACCAAAAAGAGTAGTTGAGGGTGATGCAAATGAAATTTATAATTTAGTTGAGGAAAGATTATTAAAAATGGATCCTGATTTTAAGGTGATTAAAACTCAAAAATATATTGCCTTTAAGATAAATAAAAATATTGTGGATATAGAGATTCTTCAAAGATCAATTAAATGCCATATTAATTTAAAAAAAGGAGAATTAAAAGACCCGAAAAGACTGACAAGAGATGTCTCTGGCGTGGGGCACTTTGGGAGCGGGGACTATGAGCTGATTTTAGCTAATCCGGAAGAAATAGACTATCTTTTTGGGCTTATTCAACAATCTTATAATAAACATCAAGGGTTATAAAATAAATATCTTTTTATACTTGGTTCTATCTTTTAATGATTATCAAAAATGACTCTCCAAACTAAAAATGAACTTTTTTTAGAACTTGCGAAACCAAATCAAGAAGGATTGTCTAGATGGGTTGATATTTCTGAGTTTAATGGTAAATATAAAGACTTAAAGTTAGGTAATGGCGGAAGTTGGTGTAGAAAAGAGTCTAGTTTGGCAAAAAAATATAAAATACAATTAGATAGAGGTAAAACTTCTGGGAATGGTATTGACAGAATACGCCTTGGAGGATTTAATGATCAAGTGATGGGCAATCAAACAATAAGAGAAGATATTAAAAAAGAAATTAAACAGAAAAGGTGTGTAGTTTTGTGGACCTCTGGAGTGGAAGTAGATCACAAAGATGGAAGAAAAGATAACTTGGTTGTAATGAATTCATCTACTCAAAAGATTTCTGATTTTCAGCCCCTAAGTAAGGCAGCGAATGATGCAAAAAGACAGTTTTGTAAAGAATGTAAAATTAATAATCAAAGATTTGATGCAAAAAACTTGGGTTACCCGGTTTCTGTGATTAAAGGAAGGTTAAACTATGAGGCATCTATTGGGTGCGATGGCTGTTTTTGGCATGATCCTGTCGAGTTCAGAAGTAAATTGATTTTTGAGGGTGATGAAAAATGACTGCCCATGTTTTAGTTGTAAATAAGGAGACATTCCCAATACATCTTCAGTACATGTTTATAGGGACTGGTGCAGGTCAAGATGCTCATGAGAATATCGGGATGATTTCGGATATTTCAGGAATTAAGGAGGGTGATGAAATTCTTTTTTATGTTGAAGGATTTGGGTTTTTTGGCGTCTTTAAAGCAAAAACGGAAGTATTTTGGGATGTAGATGGTAAATATCTTGTTGAACAACATAAAAGATTAACAAATCGCCTATTAATTGAACCTTTAGAAGTATATTCTAAAGGTATTTCTGAGTGGGACGCTTTAGATAATTTAGACAATCTTCCAGAGGGTAATAAAAGTTCTGTAAATTTTTTAATTTGGAGTTTAATATATAGAAAACTTGAGGCAAAGAGGGGGTGCACCGCAATCTTTGATTATGAGTATAAACAGCTTTTAAATCTAATAAAGAAAGAGAATAAAAATGATGGTCTTAAAAATGTTATCAATTATAACTTCATTGAAGGAAAAATTATAGAACTTGACGACCCCAGTATACACTATAATTCACAAAAAACACTCTCAAAAGGAATACCATTAATGGATAGCATTAATAATATTTCAATGGATGTTGAAAAGAAAATTTCTTTAGTTATTGAGAGGAAATTTAAATATATACAAAATTTAAAGTCTGGAGGTACCCGTCAATGCACTCAGGGAAAATGTGAGGCTGAATTAGAATATTTTTTTATAAAAAATGTGGGGGAAGAAAGAGTTAACAAAATTACTGGAGGTAAAAAAGATTTAATGTTTTGGGGAAGTCAGGTTTTTTGTGGATTTGGAAAACGAAGGATAGATATTCTTACAATCTCTAAAGAAAATGAAATAAGAATTATTGAGTTGAAAGATGTTGGATTTTTGAACGATCAATTAGAGCAGATAAAAAGATATATTCTCTGGGCAGTCCAATACATGAGAGAACCTGAGGAAAAAGTAATACAACCAATTCTTGTTTTAAAAGAAAGTGATATTGACTTTGAAGCTGTCATTGAATTTAATGAAGAAGTTAAAAAAATGGAGGATAGAAGTAAAAATTTAAAAATTTTTAAATGGAAAATAGAAGAAGATCAGATAAAATTTGAAGAAGTTATTTATTAATTCTTCTGTAAAATAAAGATATTATCTCCATAGAAATTATTAAAGTTTCCCTTAAGTTGCCGATAATAGTTTAAATTGTAATTTTTTTTGTCAGAACCCTTGGTCTCTCCATAATCTTTGATTATATGAGATTTACATTTAAAACCAAAATCTCTAATTATATCCTTGCACCAAACACCAAGTGTATGCTCTTCCCCATGTGAATAAATATTGCCGCATATTAAAATTAGAAATCTTTTATAATCTAAATATTGTGTGACATTTTTACTAATCCTCGCGAACCATATTAAAAAGTCTTCGATTGATTCAAAGTTTGATCCATCATTTTTCTTGTCAGAATAAGTTATGATATTGTGGTAGGGGGGATGCATAAGAATTAACTGAACATTATTTCCTGGATTAAAAAATTGAGAATCTGCTTCAGTGATAAATTTTTCTCTGGGAGTTAGGTCATTGATTATGCATTTTCTTTTTAGTATATCTGCTACTTTCTTTGTTGTCCCACTCCCACCAAAACAATCCCAAACAGTTTCATTTTCTTTTGTGAATCTTTTGATAAACTGGTAAGGTATCTCTGGGATAAACAACCCATGGAATAATGGGCTATTCTTTGGTAAGAATTCTCTCTTAGGAATTATAAATTTATTATTATGATCTGTAATCCATAATGATTCTGTGGTGACATCTCCCAAATATCTTCTCCAATTTTTTAGATCCAAATCATGATAGGAGGTCATCTTTTTATTTCATCCTCAGTTATCTCGATGATCGGGAATTCTTCGCCTGACGGGATCTCCTTGTTCCATTCACATTTTACGAAATGGAGATACTCGTAGGTAAAATCAGACTTATGGTTCCTTTTTTCAGTTTTATCCGATTTAAATCTTTTATATCTTAATTTAAATGTTTTAGGTCTTCCCCTTAAAGAAAGAATTTGTTGAACATCGTTAATAGACATGAGACCTTCATTATTATAGCTTAATAGTATATATTTGGCATTAGTTTTTTTGACAACTTTTTTAAATTCTTCTTTAACTTTACTTTTTATACAAAAATTAGATTTTTGTTTGGAATAATCTCTTAGGCCTGTTTTTCCAAAGATTTTAGGAGAGTCGTATCTTGCTATTGTTTCCAAAATATGGTAGTTTGGGGCATATTGTCTGGCATTATATGGGGGGTCTAAATAAAGCAAATCTATTTTTTCTTTATTTAACATATCTAAAATATCCTCATTAAACACTTTATTTTCCTTATTACTCACGTATATAGGATTATAATTTAATTCCAGCCTTTTTTTAGCCGAAGATTTAATTTTTTTTAAGAATGCACCATAAACCGAGGCCGTATTTGCAATTTTGTCTGCTGCTTCTAACAATGTTCCAAGCAAGTAAAAATATTCTTCCTCAAGAATTTTTCTTTTTTTATACCATTCTTCAATTTTAAGCCGAATTGTGTCTATAAGCTTGGCGTTTTCATCTGAAAAATACATTCTCTCAAACTCTTTTTCCTTTGAGCCTTGAGGGGAATAATTTTGATAAATGAATCCTTCCTCTAAAGAACGAGGATTATTTAGCCAACTCAACAAAAAAGATATTTTCTCCCGCCCACTAAATTTAATTAGCCCTGGAATTTCATTTATCAGTCCATTAAATTCTAAAAGTTTATTGGTGCATATAAACTTCTTATTTATTACATAACTGTAATATTGAATATCGTTGGAGATTACTCTAAAGCCCATCTGTTTAAAACTTAATCCTACAATACCTGTCCCAGCAAATAAATCCCCTACTGTTTCAACATCTCCTTTTGTTTCTTTTTTAAAAACAAAATGAATAAAATTCAACAAAGAGAACTTACTCCCAATATAATTTAAACACATCTTTTCCTCTTTTTCCATAAATCTACATACTCTTTTCTTTTTTAAAAACCTATTTGACCTCTTTTTCATAGTAAATCCTCCAAACCACATCAATCCAAAAGTAAAAAACAGCTCCAAATAACAAGCCCAAGATAAATACTTTTGATAATTCAGTTAGTGTGCAAACCATCAAATATAATGGGCGCCCACCTATATAAACCTTTCGGCGCCCACATCTTTATAAATAAGTAGGAACATAGATTCTTATGAAATTACAGAAACACTTTACAAGAAAAGATAAAAGTCAATGGAAATATGAATTAGTGATACCAAAAGAAGAAGTTGATAAGGCAGGCTTCAAGGAAGGAGAGGAGTTGGTTGCGGAGAGTAAGAAGGGCGAAGTGAGGTTGAGGAAAAGATGAAGAAGAAAAAAGAGTATATTGAAAAAGAAATTGATGGGAGAAAGGTAAGAATAAAAATAATAAAACAGCCCCAAGGAGCCTGGGCACATTTTGATGGGAAAACAATAATTTTAAACGAAAAAACAATAAAGACCCTTGATAAAAATGAATTGAATTCAATCTTGTATCATGAAACAGGCCACTTTAAGTTTATTAATCAATTACTAACATGGCTTCCTATTTTAGCGGTCCTTAGTATTCTTGTTTACTTTTTCATAAAATATTGTCCGACTATTTTAGAGGCCTTATTCTCTAATTTTCCGATTATTTATACTCTCTTTGCTTTAATTTTAATTATTTTTTGTATTTTCTTAGTAGGAATGATAATAGAACTACCAATTTGTTGGGCAAAAGAAATTTTAGCTGATTGGAATGCTGTAAAAAATACTAAAGGAGACATCTTTAGACAGTCGTTAAAAGAGTGTTATAGATATAATAAAGAAGTAACTAAACCCTCTCTTAAAAGATTTTATAATTGGGTGGTTATGCATCCTCCGCAACCAATAAGGTTGAAAATTCTTAAGTATATGGAAAGATTAAGGGATAAGAGAATAGTGGCGAGGTTGAGGAAGAAATGAGTAAGAAAATTTCAGAGACTATAATGGAGACCTATAAACTTTATAAAAAGGGGATCTTCCCCTCTGAAATAGCAGAATTAAGGAACCTTAAGGAATCGACAGTATACTCTCATTTTACAACATTGATATTAAACAAATTAATTGAATTAGATGAAATTATGGATGAGAAAAAGAAGATAAAAATCTTGGAAGTCATAAAAAACAATAATTTTGAAAGTCTAAAAGAAATAAAATCTGCTCTTGATGAATCTATAAGCTATGATGAAATTACTTGCGTTTTGGCTTTTATAGAACAACAAAAAATATTACCTAATACACCTGTTACAACTTCAAACCCAGATTTACTAGACAAAAGAATATTTAGTGTTTCTGAAATTACTGGGCATATAAAAAACCTATTGAAAGGGGATAAAGAACTTGGAGATTTTTATTTACGGGGGGAAATATCTTCTCCAAAACAGTACTCTTCGAGTCATACATATTTTACTTTAAAGGATGAAAAAAGCCAGATTAGTTGTGTTTTATTTAAGAGAACTTGTGAAAATATTAAGTTTAATTTAGAACATGGGATGAAAGTTATTATTAGGGGAAGTATAGATGTTTATGAGCCTAGAGGAAATTATAACGTAATTGTTGAAGAAGTACAGCCAGATGGAATAGGGTCATTAAATCTTGCATTTATTCAATTAAAAGATAAATTAGAAAAACAGGGATTATTTTTAGAAAAATATAAAAAACAATTGCCTAAGTTTCCAAAAACAATTGGATTAATTACTTCCCAGAGCGGAGCAGTTATGCATGATGTTTTAAATGTTTTAAAAAGAAGATATCCTCTTGTAAAAGTATTGATTGTTCCTACGCCGGTTCAGGGAAAAGAAGCAACAAACTCCATTGTAAACGCTATAGAATTAATAAATCAGGGGGACTATGGAGTAGATGTAATTATTTTAGCAAGAGGTGGGGGTTCATTAGAGGATTTATGGTGCTTTAATGAAGAAAGTGTTGTAAGAGCAATTTTTCAGTCTAGAATACCCTTGATTTCTGCAATAGGCCATGAAACTGATTTTACAATAGCGGATTTTGTTGCAGATTACAGGGCTCCAACCCCTTCTGTTGCTGCTGAAAAAGCAGTACCCGACATTAATGAACTAAAAAAATCAATAAGGGATTTTAATGAAAGAATGTTAAATGCTATGATTAATTTAATAATATCACATAAATCTTTCTTGAGCCAAATAGCAAACAGACCCATTTTTAAAAGGCCACTAGAAGCAATTCATGTTTATTATCAAAATATTGACAATTTAGAATATATGCTTAAAACAAAAATACATCAAAGCATGAGCCTAAAAAGGAAAAAAATGGAAATTTTAGAATCCAGATTATTTGCATTAAATCCTAAAGCTATACTTGAAAGAGGCTATAGTATTGTAATGAAAGGTAACAAAATAATAAAAAATGCTAATCAGGTAAAAATCGATAGTAATATAAATATAGTACTCTATAAAGGGGAGATAGAGGCTAAAGTTAAGAAAATCAAAAAGTAATATGGCACAAAAAGAAGGTTCGTTTGAAGGAAATTTAGAAAAGCTCAAAGAAATTGTTGATGGTTTGGAATCAGGAGATATCCCTTTAAAAGAGTCTATGAATAAATTTAAAGAAGGTACGGAGATGATTAAGCAGTGCTATAAAGAATTAGAAGAAGCGGAATTGAAAGTAGAGACTTTGGTTAAAAGAGACAGGACAGTTACTAGAGAGCCATTTAAGAAGTAAATTTTCTGGGTTACTTAATATTTCTTATCTATTCTTAAGAAATAATTTCTTAGGCTTTAAAAGGCATTAAACAATAACCAAAACATTTAAATAATATTACGTACTATTACGTACTATGGTAAATAGGGCAGGAATCATAGCAAAGATAAGCAAGGGGACTAAGATGGATCAAATATATCTCCCGAAAATAAGAAGTGGGTTAAATACTGGAGAGTATGTGTTAATACAGCAGATTTCAGCTGATGAAATGACCGGAGAGAAAGAGAAAACTGCAAAATCAAGCAAGCCTATTTTTTATAATTTAAAATATCTTGAACCTATAAAGATGCAGATAATTGAAAAAGTGTTTGAGATAATTGGAAGAGAAAGTCCTGAGAATATTATTATAACGGGGTCTTTTCTTGAAAAAGGGTTTAATTTTAATGATATTGATGTTTTAGTTATTTCTAATGATACTAACTTGAGTAATTTAAAAAAAGAAATAGAAAAAGCCACTGGAATTCCAGCTCATTTAATTGTTATGGATAACAAGACACTTATAGCAGGCCTTTCTTCAGATCCTTTATATGAGATGATGCTAAGCAAATCAGTATCAAAGAAAAAGGTAATTTTTAATATAAAAAGGCAGATGAATTATAAGCTTTTAGACCTTAATCTTTTAAAAAGCAAGACAATGATTGATAATTTTGAGATATTAAATGGGTATGAGAAATACTATTTTACACTTAATCTTATCTCAATTCTTCTTTTTATAAATAATAAAAAAATAAGTAAAAAATCAGTAAATAATGAGATAGAGAAGTTATTCAAGATAAGTGTTAAAGCAATAAAGGATAATATGGCAGGGAAGGGTTTTTTTGATAAATATAAAGAAATTTATACTAAAACACAAAATTTGATTTTCAATAATATAAAATGAATAGGAACAAATTAATTGAGTTGTTTATAGCTAATCTTTCGAATGCAGTTCTTCATAAGATACTTGAAAAAGCAATAGATATACAGGAAATTTCATTAAGATATAGTAAAGAAATAATAAACAGCTGGGAAATTGCAAAGAGATATCGTGAAAAAATCAATCCAATTGGGAGGGCCCTACCTTCTCATGATATTGAAGGAATAAGAAATTCTATAATCAAAAAAGTAAAAGTTGAAATAAACCAAAGAATAGATAGGGGCTATGAGAATCTTGATTTTTCTTTAGTAGATGACTTTGTAGATGATGCATTAAAACATTTTTCAGTTATTTAAGTTTCATTCTCGCTCAGACTCGACTCAACCCTGAAGTATTAAATCATTAGAATTATGGGGATTGTGGGGTGTGTGGGATTGTGGGATTATTAGAGGGGTTATGGGTGTGAAGGATTATGGAGATTGCGGGATTATTTGGTGTGAGAAGTATAGACACGTCTATACAATTAATAATAACATTTATATACTAAAACTTCTCTTTAAAGATATGGCAGAAACGAATGAGAGAAAGGCTCCTGGGGAGATTAAGTCAAAAATACTTGGGGCGTTAAATGATCGGCCATTAAGTGCTCAAGATATAGGGAAGGCGATTGGTTCTAATTGGTCAACTGTTAAAAATTATGTTCAAGAATTAGTTGGCGAGAAAAAAGTGAAGGAAATTATCGCTACTGATAAAATTACTTATTATCAAAAGATTACTGAAACTTATTATAATATTCCAATAACAAAAAAACAGGAGGACTTATTTAAATTTTTATTTAGTAGCATTATTAGAGAGTACAAAAACATAAAGTCTTCTCCTAATCGTACGCAACTTGCCAAGGATTCTGTTGAGGTGATAAATGAACTTAAATTAGATCTTCCAACAGCATGGTATATTTATGGGCAAATTCCGCTCATGATACCTGACCCAACTAAAGAATTTACAACTTCTTTTGTCCCAGAAAATGCAAAACAAATAGGGGAGATAATCTCGAAAATAGTTAGTAAATTTAATGGGATGAAAGTTAAGGAAAGACAACAAGACCATTATGTTCAATACGATAATCACCTTTACATAATAAAAAAAAGTCTTCTTGAAGAGCTAGGATTAATGAATAATAAAAAAAAGATTTTAGAACTATTCTCTCAATTTTATATAAAATGTCCAGTCTCAGATTTCCCAGACTTATTTGATTTGACTGAAAGATTAAATCTAACTGTTAATAAATTAGCCTTATTAGATCTCTTAGAAAAATATAAAGTTGAGGCCATACTCTCTTTAGAATCCTTATGGAAATTTGTTGCATCTTACCAATTATTAAAATCGTTATCAAGGAATCCCCAATTTAAAGAAGATGAAATAATGCAGTTTAATATTGGTCCTGCAATAGAAACAAAAAAGTATTGTGCAGAAGAAGCCATTTCCAATTTGGAATCAATTTATTTAAGCGAATTGCCAAATAAAGAGGTGGACATTTCTGAAGGAGCGAAGGGGATAAGGGAAATTATGTCTGAATGGACTGGAGAATAATATGGATAGTTTTTTTGATAGTTCCGTAGTGATTCACTACGCATCTTTTGCTAAATTAATAAAAAAACCTCTCACTAAAAAATGCTACGATTATGTAAAAAATAAGAAGTATGATTTTATATTGTGTCATTATGTCGAAGGAGAGATAAAAAGACGTGTACAAAAAAGGAGGATTATGTATCGAGAGGTGTTAAACAAATTAGTAAACCCCAATCATAATTTTGATAAATCTTCTCTTTTTAATAGTCTGAGTGATCGTGATAAAAATTTTCTGAAACAAATCTATGAATTTTTTAAGAATAAAGATTTGGATGTGGCAAAAAAAGAGTTGTCTGAAGATCAATTGATTTTTGAAATGCGAATTGAGAACTTTTTTAAATTTTCAGTCGATGATATATTAGTAGAAGAAGGAAGTATCGACAAAGGAATATTGTCAATTGTTAAAGAAAATGGATATAGTCATGCAGATTGTTTGGTATTGACCAGTGCGGTTCAGGCTCAACAAGAGAGAGATATTTTTTCCTTTGTGGCTGCGGATAAACATTTTAGCCCAAATGGATATGAATTTCTAGAAAAAGATCCTCGATTAAAAAGCTATAAATTTCCAAAACTTAACAATCTTTATTTTAACTAGAATTCTCAACCCAATTCCACCACTTCTCGCTACCAATAATAACATGATCAAGCACTTTAATATCCAGCTCTTTACCTGACTCTACTATTCTTCTAGTAATATCTAAATCCTCATCACTTGGGCTTGGGTCTCCTGAGGGATGATTGTGGACTAGAATTATTCTACTTGCAGAGTTTTTAATAGCTGGCTTGAAAACTTCTCTAGGATGGATTATTGCTGCATCTAAAACTCCTTTGCTTATTAAGATGGGTTCTGTGATGAGATTGTTTTTTGTTGATAGAAGTAGGACATAGAAGCATTCTTGTTTTTCATTTTTTAATCTATCTTTGAAGATGTTGAAAACATCTTCTGCACTTGTTATTCTTGTTATTTTGTTTTTAGATTGATTATGTCTTTTTTGAAGTTCTGATATTGTAAGTATTTGCATTGCTTTACTTGGGCCAATTCCTTTTATTTCTTGAAGTTCTTTTAGAGAGCATTCAAAAAGATTGTTTAGGCCGTGTTCGGCTATTAATCTATTGGACATATCAATAACATTTTCATTAATTGTGCCAGTCCTCAGAATAATTGCGAATAGTTCTGCATCACTTAGAGCTTCTGGGCCCAGTTTGAGAAATCTTTCTCTGGGCTTGCTTGATGGGGGAAGGTCTTTGATTCTCACCCATTGATAAAGATAATGAGATATTTAGAGTTTGCGGGTTGAAAATATGTAAAAAATCCTTACTGCCAAAAAGGTCATAAAAACACGGTGTTTTACTACCCAAATGGTAAAAAATACTTGTGTTATCCTCGGAGATTATGCTAAAAGCTTACTACCCAAATGGTAAAAAATAGTAAGGAAATATCTAATGTTCTTTGTTCTTTACTTTTTTCTTTCTGATAATAATTTCATCGCCTTTTATCTCTGATTCTAGTTCGTATCCTTCAAGATTAGATTCTTTTACTTGCATAGGGGGAAGGAGTATTGCATACTTGTAATAGGTCTTGTTTTTTCTTTTATTTGAAAGTTGTTTCTGAATTTTCATAAAATTGCTAATGCTAAATGCTTTTTATATTTGTCGGAACCTACTACTTTAAAGTTACTCTGTAGGCACCGACAGATTTATAATGTTTTGAATTATATAATTTTATGAAGAAAACTAAGTTTTTAGGAATCGGGTGGAAAAGCAAGATCCTTATAAAAAGAGCAACGGCTTATATTTCTATTAATAAATTGGTTGTTAATGGTTGTGGTTTAAAGAAAGGGCAAGAGCTTCATTCTTATCTTGCTGAGGACGGAAATAACAACAAGATAGTTATTACTTATCTAAATGGAAAAGTAGATACAAACAAATTTAAAGTTTAAGAAGTTATAATAAAAATGGAAGAAGATACTAAAAAAATAAAGATTTTCCAAGGTAGAAGGGTGAGAACGCATTGGGATGAAGAGAAAGAGAAGTGGTTCTTTTCAATAGTAGATGTTATTGAAATATTAACCGAAAGCCCTAGACCTAGAAAATATTGGGCAGACTTGAAAGCCAAGCTTAAAGACGAAGGCTCTCAACTGTCCGATTTTATCGGACAGTTGAAAATGATTGCAGAAGATGGGAAATTAAGGGAGACTGATGTCGGAGACACAGAGCAAATTCTTAGGCTAATTCAATCAATTCCATCAAAAAAAGCAGAGCCCTTTAAGCTTTGGCTTGCTAAAGTTGGAAGCGAGAGAATAGACGAAACACATAACCCTGAATTAGCAATAGACAGAGCTATGAAAACTTACTTGAAAAAAGGTTATTCAAAAGAATGGATAAACCAAAGACTCAAAACAATAGAAGTAAGAAAGGAGTTAACTGATGAATGGGAAAGGGTCGGAATACAAGAAGAAGGCGAGTTTGCCATTTTAACTGACGAAATAACCAAAGCTTGGTCAGATTTATCCATAAAGAACTATAAAAAATTGAAAAACCTGAAAAAAGAAAATTTAAGGGATAATATGACAAATCTTGAACTTGTTCTTAATATGCTTGCAGAAGTAACGACAAAAGAAATTTCAACAAAAGAAAACCCTGTTGATTTCCCTGAAAGTTTAGATGTTGCTAGGAAGGGCGGAGGAGTTGCAGGTAATGCAAGAAAAGAAATAGAAACTTTAACTGGAAAACCAGTTGTAACAGAAGATAATTTCTTAGATATTCCTGAGAAGAAAAAGAGAAAAAGAAAGATTCAATTAAATTATGCTGGGTAAGTTTTTGAGTGGGTAAAAACTTACGCTATTGATATTTAAATTATAATTTTGTTTTTATTTTATGGGAGAAAGTCAATCAAGATATAGTATTGTTGAAAGATTAACTCAAAAGAAGTTGGATCTTATTTCTCAAAAGTTAGAGTTAGATGAGGAAGTAAAAGTAAAAGCTCAGAAGGCGGAACAATTAAAAAAAGATCTTTCTGATTGGGAGAAAGATATTTTACAGGAAGTAGAGAGGACAAAGAGAATAAAACAAAGAGAAATTGAAAAAGCGGGATTTTTGAGTGAAAATGCAAAACAAAGGAAAGATGCAAAGGAAAATGCATTAAATGAAAAATTAGATTCTATTGATAAAGCTCTGGAAAGAATTGAGGAGATAAGTAAAACTTCTCCTACAATCCAGAATTAGCTCGAGAAAACAAAAAAGGCCATGTGCCTGAGCTGCTATGAAACAGAAAATCTGCAAAGCCATGTTGCTGCATCCCGCATTACTGACTAATGCAAGCAAGATAATTTCTTGTTGAGGGTTAAAACATATAAAATGGGCTGCGTTATACAGCCCTCTTTAATAATGAGAGATAAAAAAAGAATTAAAATAATATTAAGCATTTTGGAGGAAATTTGGGAGCGTAATCCTGATTTTAGATTCGGGCAGTTGCTAATAAATTTAAGGATAATTAAAGACGATTTTGAAACTTGGCAAAATGAGGACGATTTACTTGAGGAGTACTTGACTAAGATTAAAGATGAAGAGTACAGTAAGATATAAAATAGTTAATCGTAAGAGAAGACATTTATGCGATTATCAAGGAAAATGTAAAAATCTAGCTTATAAGGAAGTTTATCCTAATCTTGGAGAAGATGATAAAGAACAGTTCTGGTGTTATTTATGCAAAAAGCATTTTAATCAGGAAAAAAAGAGACTTAAGGGGAATCTGGTTTCTTGCAAGGTATGAAACTTACTGGCAAATGGTAAGGAAATTGTCTAAATCATTAAACAGCAAGCCCAACCAGCCCAGAAGGAAGATTATCTTGTCCTCTTTGAGCATCTTCAGGAGTAACCATTATTTGATCACGGGCATATTCATGATAGTTGCTACAAAGAGCATACATTTTACAATTTCTCTTAGTTTCTACTTGGCAATCCTGTGAAAGGGGGCATTGTTTATAGGGCATGATTATATGTTTGTTTTGATGTTTTTAATTATTTAGGTTGTAGAGTAAACTTAATTTTATTTCATCAGGTCGTCGATTGGAGAGGGGATTTTCTTGAGTTCTTCTGAAGAAATGTGAGTATAGATCTGGGTCGTGCTGAGATCGGCGTGACCGAGCAACTCTTGTATCTTTCTTATATCGACGCCATTTTCTAAAAGATGAGTGGCAAAAGAATGTCTTAGGGTGTGGCAGTGAACATCTTTGTTAATTCCTGCTTTGTAGGCGGCTAGAGAAACAATCTTCTGGATATTTCTTGAAGATAATTTTTCTCCACTATTATTTGTAAATAGATATTCTTGGTTTTTTCCTTTTTGTGATTCAGCCTGAGTGATTAAATCTTCTTCTAGGAACTTTGGAATATTAAATATACGATCTTTTTTTCCTTTTGCTTGACGAACATGGCCTGTTTTTTCTTCAAAATTTAGGTCATCGATTTTTAGATTAATTAATTCTGAAACTCTGAAACCGCAGGCGTACATTAGGGAGATCATTAGTTTTGATTTTGGGAAGAATGCTGCATTAAACAGTTTCTTTACTTCATCTTTTGTTAAAACGGTTGGGATTTTTCTTTCTTTTTTAGGACGTTTTATTCCTGCCGTAATATCTTTCTTCAAAATAGTAAGGTATGCATATTTTATTGCTGATAAAAATAAAATTATCGAGGCTGATGCTCTTTCTGTCAGGTGTTCTGCCATAAACATTTTAACGTCATCTATTGTTAATTCCTCCGGGTCTTTTTTGCAGAATTCAATTAAATCTTTATTTGCTCTAAGGTAATTTCTTAGGGTGTATTGAGAATTCTTTGATATTTTTAATTCTATTTCAAGTTTTTTTAGGAATTCCTCTTTTAGCATATTCTTACTCCTAAAGATCTTAAATAATCTTTTTCTCCCATATATAACCGACTTATCCTATACTTTTATAGA
>CAYNAV010000014.1:0-23948 GCA_964395405.1 Candidatus Woesearchaeota archaeon
GAAAAATGCAAGCCGGGGGCTTGTGGAAATGTATGTAAGAAATACTGTCCTGTTGAGAAAAAGGAAAGAGATACTTGTGTGACTATTAAAGAGGATGAAAATCAAGGGAAGGCAAGAATTGAAGAGAAGACATGTATTGGATGCAGTATTTGTGTGCAGAGATGTCCTTTGGATGCAATTGAGATTATCAATTTACCTGAGATAAAGGAAGAGGATTTGGTTTATAGGTATGGAGAAAATGGATTTGCACTTTACGGGATGGCTCAACCAAAACAAGGGGGTGTTTTAGGATTTTTAGGAAGAAATGGAATTGGTAAGTCTACCGCTATTAAGATTTTGGCTGGGAAGGAAAAAATTAATCTTGGGAAAAATGCAAGTGAAAAAGAAGTTAGAGATTTTTTAAAGGGCAATGAAATAATAAAATATTTTGATTCGTTGGAAGATAAAAAAATATCTTATAAGCCTCAAAATTTGTCAAATATCGCTGTAGATATGAAAGTTCATGAGCTTTTGAAAAAGAGAGGAAAGGAAAAAGAGATTGAAGAGTTGAGTAAGAAATTGAATGTTTTTCATTTACTTGAGAATAAGTTAAACAGTTTGTCTGGGGGGGAATTGCAGAGAGTCGCGATTATTGCTGCGGTTTTAGGAAATGCGGATATTTATTTCTTTGATGAGCCTTTAGCATTTTTAGATATTTCAGAAAGATTAAGAGTAAGTGATTTTATTTTGGAATTAGCAAAGAAAGATAAGGTTGTGGTTATTGTTGAACATGATTTACTGATTTTAGATTATTTAACCGATTATTTGAATATCTTTTTTGGTTCTCCCGGGGCTTTTGGATTAATTTCTGGAGTGAAGACAAGTAAGGCCGGGATAAATGAGTATTTGCATGGGTATTTGAAAAGTGAAAATTTGAGAATAAGGGATAAAGAATTGAACTTTAATTTTAATAAAAATAGTTCAAGTGCGGGTGCGAAGATTGGTAATTGGGAAGATTTTTCTTTGAAGTTTGATAATTTTTCTTTAGATGTTAAGGCTGGAGAGATTAGGCAAAATCACGTTATAGGGATTTTAGGAAGAAACGGAACTGGAAAGACTTCTTTTGTAAAGGCTTTTGCAGGGGAAGTTGATGTTATGGTTGATGGCAAAAAACAAAAACTTGATTTGGACCTTAAGATATCTTATAAGCCCCAGTATTTGTTTACAGATTCAGGTGAAATTATCCGGGATGTTGCGTTTAAAGAAAAGATAAATAAAAAACTCGCGAGTATTTTTCATCTAGAGGGCTTAATGCAGAAGAAGGTTAAGGAACTTTCTGGAGGGGAGTTGCAGAGATTTAGTATTGCAAGGTGTTTAGCTAAGGATGCTGATGTTTATTTGATTGACGAGCCTAGTGCTTATTTGGATGTTGAAGAAAGAATTTCTTGTGCAAAATCCATTAGGGAGATTATGAATGAGAAAGAGAAGACGGCTTTTGTTGTTGACCATGACTTGTTATTAGTTTCTTATTTGGCTGATAATTTGATGGTGTTTTCAGGAGAGCCTGGTAAACACGGAGTTGCTTCGGGGATTCTCGAATTTGAAGATGGAGTTACAAAATTATTAAAAGAATTAGATGTTACACTAAGGAAAGATAGAGAAAGTGGAAGGCCTAGAATTAATAAGAAGGGTAGTGTGCTGGATAGAGAGCAGAGGGCGAAAGGGGAGTGGGCGAGCTTTTAACTATTAGTATTTTTCTATTATAATCTAAGAGTTGGAGGCGAATTTGTTTTTTAGTTCTAAGTTTTTATATTTTAATGTGATTTTATTTTTAAAATAAAATAAAAAAGAAAAAGAACAAAAAATGTTTAATTTTTTGTTGCTAGGTAAATTGTCCAAAGACCTGCGATACCTACTAAAATGTAGACCACTGTTTCAAGCCATGCAATAGAGCCGAAGATTACATTAACAAGGTTCCAGTTAGCAGCACCAACAAGACCCCAGTTTAAGGCACCTATTATCACAAGGACCAAAGCAATCCAGTCAATTACGCTTTTTGCCATTTTTACACCTCTTTTAGTTATATTTTACATGTTAATGGCTTATATAAAGATTTTGATAGGGAAGATTAATAAACTTGGTATTAATTAATTTATAATGAAAAAGAGAGTTAGTAGGCCTTCTAAGAAGATTAATGGAAATAGAAAAAGAAAAATAAATTTTAAAGTTCTTGCCTTATGTGTTTTAATACCTCTCGTTATTGGATTTATTGGTGGAATTTTTACATCTTCTTCGGTTTCTAACTGGTATTCAACATTAAATAAACCTAGTTTTAATCCTCCTTCATGGATATTTTCTCCTGTTTGGACATTGCTTTATATTCTAATGGGAATTGCTTTGTATCTTGTTTTTGTTTCTAATAGTAAATATAGAAAAGCTGGATTAATCTTATTCGGTGTTCAGTTAGGATTGAATTTGCTTTGGAGCATTTTGTTCTTTGGATTAAGAAATCCTTATTTTGCTTTTATTGAGATTATTATTTTGTGGATATGGATTCTTGTAACAATTGTTTATTTCTTTAGGATTGACAAGAAAGCTGGATGGTTGATGATTCCGTATATTCTTTGGGTAAGTTTTGCTGCATTGCTTAACTATATGATCTTTGTCTTGAATTGATAAGATTAATAAATGCTTTTATCCTTATAGGTCTATGAAAGTAAATCAAAGATTTTCGTGCATTTGTCTTGGGAAATCCAAATGAAAGAAAAAATTGTTGAAATTTTGGCAAAGGAAATAAGACTTAGTAAGGAAGAAATTGGAAAGATGATTGAAAATCCTCCTGAGATTGAGATGGGGGATTATTCTTTTCCTTGTTTTTTGCTTGCTAAAACTGAAAAGAAAAGTCCGCTGCTGATTGCAGAGGATTTGACACAAAAGCTAAGGAAAAGATTGCCTAAGGAAATATCTAATGTGGGCTTTAAGTCAGGATATGTTAATTTCTTTGTTGATAAGAAGATTTTGGCTAATGAGATTTTAAAGGAAGCAATGAAAAAAGATTTTGGAAAATCTAATATTGGAAAGAGTAAGAAAATTGTAATAGATATGTCCGCGCCCAATATTGCAAAGCCTTTTGGTGTTGGGCATCTGAGGTCTACAATTATTGGTGAGTCTATTTCAAAGATTGCCGAGTTTAATGGGTTTAAGTGTGTTAAAATTAATTATTTAGGTGATTGGGGAACGCAGTTTGGAAAGTTAATTCTTGGATATAAAAAGTGGGGCAACGAGAGTAAACTAAAGAAGGACGCTCTTTCTCATTTACAGGAGATTTATGTTAAGGTTAACTCTGATGAAGGGTTAGATGATGAGGCAAGGGAAGAATTTAGGAAACTTGAAAATGGAGATCAAGAAAATTTAAAATTATGGAAAGAGTTCAAGGAGCTTTCCTTGAAGAAATTTGATGAAATCTATGAACTGCTTGGAATTAAATTTGATGTTATTTCTGGAGAGAGCAATTATAATGACAAAATGGGTGCAATAATTAAACTTTTAGAAAAAAAGAAACTTCTTATTGATAGTGATGACGCTAAGATTATTGATTTGAAGGATAAGGGTTTGGGCGTAGTTTTAATTCAGAAGAAAGATGGGACTAGTTTGTATGCAACGAGGGATATAGCTGCTGCAATTGAAAGGTATAAAAAATATAAGTTTGATAAGCTGATTTATGAAGTTGGTTCTGAACAGACATTACATTTTAAGCAATTTTTCTATGTTCTGGAACTGTTAGGTTATGAATGGGCTAAGGAATGTGTTCATGTTTCACACGGGCTTTATCTAGATAATGATGGAAAAAAGTTTTCAACAAGAAAAGGCAAAACTGTTTATATGCAGGATATTTTGAATGAAACAATTGAAAAGGCAGAACAGAATTTAAGCAAAAGAGAAGTATTGGATAAGGAGGACGCTGCGAAAAGAGCTAGGGTGATTGCTTTGGCTGCTATAAAATATGGCGATTTGAAAAATTATCGGGAGAATAATATGATTTTTGATATTGATAGGTTTTTGCAATTTGAAGGAGATACGGGGCCTTATTTGTTATATTCGTATGCTAGGGCCTCTTCAATTATCCGGAAAGTTAAGTCACAAAAGAAAGTTAATCTTTTAGATTTGAAAAATGAGGAAATTAAGTTACTTAAAAAAATAAATGACTTTCCCGAAATCATAAAAAGGGCTTACGAGAGTCTTGCACCCAATTTAGTTGCAAATTATTGTTTTGAACTTTGTCAATTGTTTAATGAGTTTTATCATTCCTGTCCTGTTCTGGGAAGTGAGGAAGAAGGGTTTAGATTGAGACTTGTTGATTGTTTTAAGGGTGTTTTGAAAACAGGGTTAGGGTTGTTGGGGATTGATGTGCTTGAGGAGATGTAAGGTTTATTGTCAGCCAAGATTTATTAACTATTATCCTTTTTCATTTTTAAGGGCCAATAGTTCAATGGTAGAATATGCGGCTGGCAGTCGCGTGGTTCGGGTCCGATTCCCGATTGGTCCATGGGGTCTGTTTGATATGCTATAAAGATGTAAATCTCTAGCACGATAATTATTTTAAACTGCTTGATTTTGTATTTCTTATGAAGCGAGTTTTAACTTGTGTTTTGGCCGGAGTTTTAAGTTTGTTTTCTGGAGGATGTAATGGGCGTGTTAATAATTCGGCTTTCATGCTCCCCAATGTTTCTGGACCTACATTTAGTTTTAATAGAATTGAAGAAATCCAAAAATATCTGCAGTTTAATATTAAATATGTTAATGATTCTAAGAAATCAAGAGAGGGAATTTTTGATTATTGGCAGTGTGCAGAGGAAACATTGGAATTAAAAACAGGAGATTGCGAAGATATCGCTATTTTGGGGAGTTATTTTGCAAGTGAGATTGATTACCCTCCGATTATACTGTCTTTAAGGAATACAAAAACTAATGCGGGCCATGCTGTAACTTTTTTGCAAAGACTGGAAAATCATAGACTAAGATACGGAATTATTGATAAGAATTTTTATGTTGCTCCAGCATGCTCTTCTTTTAGAGAGCTTATGGATGCAATTAACTCTCGTGGAACTTTGAAATGGGATAGTTATGAATTAATTTTACTTACTCCTGAATCTGGGTGGAAGAAGAAAAGGCAAAATCTTAGAGATATTATCAATCCAAGTACTATAATCCAAGAGTTTTCTGATAGAAAAGTATTTATCCCTCTAGGAGATTGTAATTCTTTAAGAGAAATTGATAAAAGTATACAAGAAATTGAAGATAGGAGAATAAGGGGAAAAACATCTTTGGATTGATGGTTTGTTTATCTTAATATTAGTCCTTTTGCTTTTGCTCCAACTTTTAAGTTGTAAGGGCATTTAGTATTTGAGAAAGCACAAATAATACAACATTTCATTATCGGGGTTGTTATTGTTTGTTTACATTTTTTACATTCTATTGAAGTAATTAAACTATCTTCTGGTACATTTATCCTGTTAATATTGCTGCAGTGAGGGCATTTTATGTTTGCTCTTTTTGGAATCTTTTGAAAGATTTTTTTCATTAATTTCTATTTGTTCTGGAGTTTTTATACTTATTTGGGTTTTACTTGGTTGTAGAATTAAAAAACTCTTGATGGTTCTAATGGTGGATGAGACATCATTTCAATATAATCTAGTGCATCATTTTTATCTCGGTATTGCAACTGGAATGGAGCCTGGTCGCTTCTTATTCTTTTTAATGTTCTTAATAAGTTATTTGCAATATTCCATTGATATGTTTTTCCTTCTTCTGTTCTTGGATTTATACCTGCTTTATAAGTCACATCAGTTATGAAATTAAAAAAGTGAGTAAAGATTCCTTGATTTTTAATATATCCATGGAAAATACCGAGATGGCTTGTTTGGTAAGGTTTATCATCGAACATGTTCGGAATGTGCTCGCCTTTTGCGCTCTTTATACAGCATTCTAAAACACATATTACTTTGTCTAATGCTTTTGGTTCTTTTTCTGTTAATGCCTTGTGAAAAGAATTCCAGTCATTTAAGCTTAATGTACGCTCTAAAGAAATATCAGGACCTAACATTGCTTCTACCATAAGGGATAATTGATTAATTAGTTTTTAAAGATTTATAGGTTTGAAAGTATATGTCAGCTTACTTAACCTGCTTAGAAAGGGAGGGGACGTTCTGATTCCTCTCTTTCAGCATTATCAATTTGTTTATAAAAATCGGAAACTTCCTTTCCAGAAAAGGCTTTGAGTGGGTGACTTGTTCTTGGTAGTCTTAATTCTAAGGATTCTGGAGAGAGTAAGGCCTCTATTCTTCCTCCGGCTATTGGAAAAGAGTAGGATTTGCCGGAGGCATATTCTTCTCCATATCTCATGCTCGGGGAGAAACATTCAGTTATCTGTTGAATAACTTCAGGTAATTGGATATCTTTGGCGGCTTGTTTAACTCTTTGGAAAAATGTAGTTTCTTCTTTATAGATATATTTTATTAAATCAGCGAGATTATTCATAAGAATTGTTTAACTTAGTAATTTATAAGTATTATTGCAGTTTGTTACTACTTAACTTGTTTAAAAGTCTTCCAGGCAACTTCAAATAGTTGCTCTAGTGCTGATGCGAAGAATTCTGTATTAATCCAGACACCAACATCGTATGATGGATGAATAGTGTCATCATTCAAGAGCATAAACATTAGTTGTTCTGAGTCTATAATCATAAATCTTGCTTTTAATCCATCTATTGCTTTGATATCTGCTAATTTTGCAAAATCTTTTGCTACTTTTCTATTCGAATCTGTTATTGGAGCTGCTATTCTTATTTTAACCCCTCTTTTCTTTGCTTTTTCTAAGCTAGGCAACAGGGCTTCAAGTTTTCTGTTTAGACCTTCTGCTGTTGTTACTAGTGTTATTGTGTTTTGAGCTTCTCTTATAAGCATGTCAAGGTGGTTATAGATATTTTGTCTTCCTTTTAATGCTCCAGACAGGTCGGATGGCTCGATGAATTTTATTCCGTCTGTGAATAAAGATGAAAGCTCTCCAAGAACGTCATCTCCTTTTAATTGCTCAAGTCTTTTTGATTTTTCTTTTGCTTCTACAACAAGATTCTTTTTTACTCTCTCAATTACCTCTTCTGGTTTTAATGCAACGAATTTTATAGGTTTTCCAAGTTTCATTACAATAAAGCCTTTCTTTTCTAAAGATTCAAGAATATCATAGGTTCTAGAACGAGGAACATCACTGATAGATGAAAGTTCTCCAGCAGTACTGGTGCCACGAGAAAGCAATGCAGTCCACACTTTAACCTCATACAGATTAAGGTCAAAGATTTTTCTTAACCTGCTTAAAAATTCCTCTTTAACAATCATGTAATTTTCATGGTTTGCTAGTATTTAAATCTTTCTCTGAATTGTACGTAAATAGGGTAGTGAATTTACCTTTTTCCCGACGCTGTTTTAGAAAAAGATAGTTTAAATGACTTATCCTTAATTTTCCCCTCTTCAGAGTAATCAAATTTTTTATCGTTTCCCGAGAAGGACAACACTTTAGCATTTACTCTTTGTTTTATGAATCCCCCTTGAGATGTTACAAGTTCGGCTATTTCTCCTGAAATGTTAAGAGTTATTGTATCTTCTTTGGTGAGGCCTGCTTTTTTTCTTGATGCTTGAACATTTCTGGTCAGTTCTCTTGCAAAGCCTTCTGATTCTAGTTCAGGAGTTAGGTTTGTGTCTAGTTCTATTCTTAACTCGGACTTATGATCTGTTTTTAATTCTATTTCCTTAACATTTAACTGGCTTTTGATTATTTCTTTAAGCTGTGTTAGTGATTCATGTTCTTTATGATAAATGATGGCTTTTGCCAGGGGCCATTTTAGACCTATTTTTGCAGTGTCTCTTTCTGACAATCCTTTTTCTATTACCTCTAGTGAGATATTAAATCTTGTTTCAAGTTGTTTATTGATTGCTTTTTCGTTTGTTTCTGGCCATTCTGAAAGATGGACCGATTCTTCCTTTACTATACTTTTTTGTTTTAGGTTCTGCCAGATTTTTTCTGTTGTGAATGGGATGATTGGTGCGAGTAGTTTTAATAGGCCTATTCTTATTTCATTTAAGGTATTGTATGTCTCGTCTGCTCTATCCCTTATTATTTTTATATATGTTTTTGATAGGTCGTTTACTAAGAAGTTTTCTATTAACTGAATTGTTTCTGGAAACTGATAATTGTTATAGGCTTCTTTTATTTGCTTTATTGCAAGGTTGAATTTTGACAGAATCCACTTGTCTTCTGTTTGACTTTTTTGGCTCGAGCTTTTGTCTAATTGATCTATGAAGTTATTTACATTTAACAAAACTCTAAAAAAGGATTGGATATCTTTCATGTCTTCTTCTTTATATTCAAAATCATCTCCTTTAGACACTTTTGCAAAATAATATCTAAGATAGTCTCTTGAGTATTTATCTATTATTTCTTGGGGGGAGATTATGTTTCCTAGTGACTTTGACATTTTTGTTTTTCCTAATGAGAGAATCATTCCGTGTTCAACAATGCTGTCAAAAGGTTTTTTGTTGAATTTTATTTGAGACAATATGAACTGAGAATTCCACCAACCACGAACTTGATCTTTTCCTTCAATATTGAGATCTGCTGGCCAGTATTTTTTTATATTCTCCTTTGTTTTTAGTGCTGCCCAGCTGGAAACACCTGAATCAAACCAAACATCTAAGACTTCTTGAACACGGGACATTTGTTTTTTGCATTCTTTACATGGGATTTTGATTTTATCTATTTCTGGTTTGTGGATTTCTTTCACTTTTTGTTTTGATAATTTCTCAAGCTCAGCTATTGAACCAATGACGGTTTTATTTCCGCATTCACAGGTCCAAATTGGGAGTGGAGTTCCCCAGTATCTTTTTCTTGAAATGGGCCAATCAGAAATACCTTCAAGCCAAGCTTTCATTCTCAGCTTCATCCATCTAGGATTCCAATTAGTATTTTCATTTTCGTTTAATATTTCTTTTTGTATTTCTGAAATTTTTAGGAACCATTGTGGTTGTGAAACCATTAATAAGGGAGATTTACACCTCCAACATAATGGGTAATCGTGAGAATATTTATGTTTGTAGACTAGAGCATTGTCTTCTTCTAGGTCTCTTATAATTTCTGAATCAACAATTCTTGCTTTTTTCCTTGCATATTTACCTGTTTCTTTTGTTAAAAATCCTGAGATGTCAACGGGAGAGGGCATGTCTAAATTGTTCTCTTTTCCGACATCATAGTCTTCTTTTCCGTGTCCCGGGGCACAGTGAACTAGGCCTGTTCCATCTTCATTTGTTACATATCTTGAAGATAGGACGACTTTGTAGGCATTTTTTGTTTTTAGATTGATATTTTTTGCAAGAGGGTTAATGTATTCCAAATCTTTCATCTCTTTTCCTTTATATTTGCTTTTTATGGTGTAGCCTGTCTCTAATTGGGCCATTATTTTTGGTGCAAGAGTTTCTTCTAATATCCATTTTTCTCCAGAAGAGAGTTCAAGTTCTAGATAATTAAAATCAGGATTAACCATCACTCCAGTGTTGGCAGGTAATGTCCAAGGGGTTGTTGTCCAAATTATTAAGAAAGTGTTATCTTTATTTTTTAATTTAAATTTTACATAGACTGAGATGTCTTCTTGTTTTGCATATTCTATTTCATTAAATGCTACTGCGGTTTCACATCTTGGGCAGATATGAACAGGATATTTTCCGAGATAGAGAAGATTTTTCTCATTGGCTATTTTAAATGTGTCCCAAATAGCTTCAATATAATCATTGGATAAGGTTAAGAAGGGGTTTTTGAAATCCATCCAAACGCCGAGGTTCTCAAATTCTTCACCCATAATGTCTAGATGCTTGGTTGCGAATTCTTTACATTTTTTTATAAATTTTTCAACTCCGTATTTTTCAATATCTTGCTTTGTTTCAAAATTAAGCTCTTTTTCAACTTTAAATTCAATTGGAACTCCATGAGTATCGTAACCCGCTTTGTCAAAGACGTCTTTTCCTTGCAGTCTCTGGCTTCTTAAAGCTATATCTTTAAGAATTTTGTTTAGGGCTGTTCCCATGTGAATATGCCCTGTTGCATATGGTGGACCGTCCATCAAATAGAACTTTTTGCCTTTAGAATTTTTTTTAGCTGATTTTTCATAAATCTTATTTTTCTTCCAGAATTCCAGAATTTCTTTTTCCTGTTCGTCTGCTGTTTTTTGTTGTTTTTCCATATTCTTTTATGATTTGCTGTTTTTTAAATTTAGTTATCCGCGAAAAAAGGCTATTTTTACCCAGACAGGATAACTAGTTTTGAGGTATGTTTGCTGTATTTCATTCAATTGATTAAAATATTCTCTTGCAGGTGTTTTATTGTGGGCTTTTGCTAACTCTATAAATTCCTGTGCTTTTTCTTCTAAAGCTTTCTTATTAGTCATATTTATATTTAAACTCATAAAAATTCATTGGTAGCTCTAAAAAGGCTACTTACTAAATAATATTTAAGATTGTAGAGACTATAATTGAACTTCTCTTGAAAGAGGTATCTATAGCCATTAGTTTTATACGGAGAAGTAGTATTTAAGATTTCTCTTTTAATAAGTCTAGAGCTTCTTGCTCAATAAAGTGAAGTTCGCTTGGGATGATAATGCAAAAGGGGAGAGGAATTTGCTTTTTTTCTAGTTGCTTTAGTGTGTTGTAATAGATTTTGGTATTATGTCCTATTTGTGAGCAGATGATTATCTTTTCTATGTTTGTGTTTCTTTTTTTCATTATTTTTTCAAGTTGGGCGATTGCATCTTTAACTTGTAGTCCAATGTCTGTTAAAAGTAAAGTATGGGCTTTAATTTTTTGATTTTCTAAAATTATGTCAAACCACGAATCTGGCTCAAAAGATTTTTGGAATTTTGGCATTGATGCTGTTTTTCCGAATTTATATAGCTGGAGTCCAGTTTCTGCAATAGCCGTAAGTATTGATTCTGAATGAATTATTTTGTAGGGGATTTTTTCTTTTTTACACTTTATGATCAGAGAGATGTGGGTTGTTGCGGATAATGGGTTGCCATAGACTAATAGGACAATATCTTGTTTTTTTGATTCTTGAAGTATTGATTCATCTTCTGTTTTCTCTCTTGCTAAAGAAATTATCTTTTTGCCTAGTTGCTTCTCTAATTCTTGTAGGTTGTAGGGGAAGTCAACAGTATAGTTTTCTAGATAGATTTTGTCTGCTTTTTCAATTATTTCCTTTGCTTCGATAGCTATTGATTTTAGGTTTAAGCCTAGACCGATTAGATAAAATGTCATATCTGTTTAAGGAGAAATGGGTTTTTATGATTAACTGTTAAGCCTTTTTTATAGCCACAAACCATCTTTTATCTTCTGAATCTTTCCAGTGCCTTTTAAAATGGGGGATAAAATATCTTTCATTTGGGGAAGAGTAGGGGTTTAATAGGTATATGCTGTGCCAGTTTATTTTTTTTACAACTGAGTAGTGTGGTTCGTTTTTGTATATAAAACATATAATAATTTTCCAACCTTTTTTTGAGTAGGCCCTTAAATCAGATATTTTACCATTTCTTTTGACAATGTAATCAAATTTATATTTTTCACTTAGTTCTGGAAGGTATTTATGCCATGTTCCTTTTATTTTGTTTGTTTCAAGTTGTTTTGCAAGTTGTTTTTCTGATTTTTTAATTCCAAATGAGGCAAGAACCATCCTCATACAAGCTGCTCCGCAGGTATAGTTTGTTTCTTGTTTGTAATAGGGTATCATTTTTTTAGATGTTTCATCCTTCTTTGATTTATCATGATATTGGGGTTTATCTTATCTTGATTGTTTTTACCTATGAAGAATAGAATTGAAAAACCGATTATGGCAAGTACTCCGGTTATTAGTGCTACATTTCTAAATCCTATTAGCTCCGTGAGGTTACCTCCGATAAATGCGGAGAGCCCCACTCCTAGACCCACGCAGGTACTCCAGACAGACCATTCAAAGCCTCTATGCTTTTTATCAACATTTATCGTGAATAAGCTTAACCAGGTGGGGTATGCTAGCGCTGCTCCCATAGCGTATAGTGTTTGGGCGAGGTATATATGAAAAACAGATTTAGAGAAAAAATAGATGAATGGAACTATACTAATTATGCATGTTCCAAGAATAAGGAATCCTTTCTTCTTTCTTTTTGTATCTATATACATTGAAAGAGGTAGTTGAAGTAAAGATTTAATTGTCCAGAATATTGAAATTGCAATTCCTGCTGCAAGAATGCTCCCGCCAATAAGGTCGGTGTTTATAAAAATAGCAAGGATTGGAGATATTAATCCAAAACCAGATAAAATGAATATATCCGAAAGAATTAATAGATACAATGTCCTCTTCATTTTTGTTTTATGGTTTTTAAGTTTAAATATCTATTTGATTGACTAAATTATCTTTGGGATGTTCTAATAAAGTTCCTGCTTGGATTTCTAAATCGTCTAATTTTCTAAGACCTTGGATTTGACTTCTTGTTAGAACTGGGTAATGCTTTACAGTTACGAGATGTTCTGCAATTTCCCAGAGGTGATCAAAGGTGGACATCCAATTTAGACGATCAAATTTTTTTAAGTTTACGGGGTTGGAATAGCTTCTTAGTGTTTTATTTCCAAAGTCATCAGTATATTCATGGAAGAAGCTCATTATAAGTTCTCTTATCGAGTCGTAGACTGGTTCTCTGTATCTTAGGACTACATGGTTTGTTTTTGAAATTGCTCCCCATTTATCGTTTTTTTTGAATACCGCTATTACATGATCCCAGTCTTTTGGTGTTGCAGTCATATCTACTATTAGTGGTTCGTGACCGTGATATCTTAATATCATCGCAGCTAGAATTGCGCCTTCGATACAATGAGCTGACTTTTCCTGAAGGACTTTTCTTGGAGAGTAGCAGGTGTCTTCACCTTCTTCGTAATTAATTTTTAGAGCGTTGAGAAAAGTCTGGATTTTAGAGGGTGTGTTAAGTTTTTTTATTATTTCTAGTTCCTCTTTTGTTAATTCTTTCATGTTATTATGAGCTTGCTTGGAGTTATAAGTTTTTTCATTTATAATTCCAAACTAGAATAAGAACAAAAATGAAAGTTAGTGTAACTGCAATAAGAAGGTTGAGTGTGTAAAAAATTGCTGTTGAGATTGCGATAATCCAGAGAAAAGCTGGAAAGTATTTTTTATAGATTTGTTTTTCATCTTTAGTTAGATGTTTAAGAAGCAATCCCAAGGGGATTGCTGATATTAATGCTAGGATTGATAGGATTATTTGTGTCGTTAACATTATTATTTTAATGAGCTTGTGTTTTTAATACTTATCTTTTGCCAGTACTTTGTTCTAGATGATTCCATGTTTTTATGCAGGGGTTGTATGCACTTGGTTTTTGTGGGGACTCCTTTTCAGGAGCATAGTTTCTCCTTAAAGTATACGCTGCAGTTGTTAGTCCTAGAATAACAAGTTCTCCTAGAGCAACAAAGCCAGCTGCTCCAAATCTCTTTTGATATGTCAATGCTTGCTCTCTTTCTGGAACTATACAAGTTATTTGACCTTCTTCATTTAATTCTCTTTTTACTGTTAATTTCATAAGGTTGTCAACTGAAATGTACGCACTTCCAGCCATAAGCCCAACACTTAAAAGAAATCCTGCTAGACCTAGTTTTCCCATATTATAGAGCCACCTATCTAATTTATAAATCTTATTTTTTTAGAAAGCAGATGAATGTTAAAGAGATGATTTGGAGAGGTAAGATATTTGTTTATCCAACTGATACTATTTATGGGCTTGGATGTGATGCTACTAATAAGGAGGCTGTTGAAAAGATAAAGAGGATAAAGATAAGAGATTCCGAGAAACCTTTAAGTGTGATTGCTCCTTCTTTTGAGTGGATTGAGAAGAATCTTGTGGTTGATTGTGACTTGAAAAATTATCTTCCGGGAGCTTATACTCTTGTTTTGAAAAAGAAAAATTTAGAATTCTTAAAATGGGTTTCCTCTGGAGATAGTTTGGGGGTGAGAATTCCTAGGAATAGGTTTACAAGTGAAATTCAGAAGTCTGAAGTTCCATTTATTACGACTAGTGTTAATATAGCTGGAGAAAAACCGGCTTTGAGGGTTGAAGATATTGGAAAGAGAATCTTAAATGAGGCAGATATTATTATCGAGGCTGATGAAGAGTTGAGTGGGAAACCTTCTGTTTTAGTTATTGGCGGGCAAGAGATTGTGAGGTAGGGCATAATAATTTAAATCTTGGTTTTCTTTGTTTTATATGAAACTTATAGATGTACACTGCCATTTAGATCATGCTAGATTTAAGGAGGATTTAGATAAAGTAATAGAAAGAGCTCGAAAGAAAAACATGTTAGTAATAACATCAGGAGTAAATCCAATTACTAATAATATTGCTTTAGGGATTGCTGAGAAGTATGATAATGTTAAAGTTAGTTTTGGGATGTATCCTTTAGATGCTTTAGAAAAGGAAATAGAAGAGTCTGAAAAAATGAATAAGGGGGAGAGTTTTCCAAGGGAAATTGAACCATTTAATCTTACTAAAGAACTTGAGTATCTAAAGAAAAATAAAAAGAAGTTTATTGCTATTGGAGAGATTGGATTAGATTATAACTGGCCTGAGTTTCAATCAGAGAAAATTAAAGAAGAACAAAAAGAGAATTTTAGAAAAATACTTGAAGTTGCTAAGGAAATTGATTTGCCTGTTATTATTCATACAAGAAAAGCTGAATTAGATTGCATTGAGATTCTTGAACAAAGTGGTGTGAGGAAAGTTGTTTTACATTGTTTTATGGGAAGAAAACATTTGATTAAAAGAGCTGCTGAAAATGGATGGTATTTTTCTATTCCGCCGATTATTAAAAGGTTGTTGCATTTTCAAGGATTAGTTGAAGCAGTTGATTTAAAACAATTATTAACCGAAACAGATGCACCTTATCTTTCTCCTGAAGCAGGCGAGAGGAACGAGCCTGCTAATGTGGCTATTACGATTAAGGAGATTGCTCTTATTAAAAGGTTGAGTGATGAAGAAGTTGCTGATGCTGTTTGGAAGAATGCTGAAAAATTGTTTAAATTTTAATTTTAATTTTTAAAAATCCTGGAAGACTTAGTACTAGTAGGTCTTTTATTTGACCTTTATAGAAATATAATGAGATTAGGGCTGTTAATGCTATTCCTGCTATTGAGATGTAAATATAAGCCTGATTTGAGAAGAATATGCCAGCAAGAAGATAAACAGTGAAAATTGTTGTTGGAAGATTTCCGAGGAATGTTGCTATTGAGTATTTTTTTAGATTTATTTTCATTATACCTCCGAGAAAGTTGGGTATTGCTGGTGGGACAAAGAAAACTGCACTTAATATTAAAATCGTTCTAAATGTGTCTTTTTCAAAAACATTTTCAAGTTTTTCAAGATTTCCTCCTCTTTTTTTTATGTAATTTTTTAGATAATCTCTTCCTAATTTTCTTGAAATGTAAAAATCAATAATTGAACTTCCCATTATTCCGATCATTGCGTAAACAACTATTTCAAATTTTGAGAAGAATAATATTCCAGCTCCAATCATAATACTTATGGAGAAAGAGAAGCTTGTTAGGGCTATGAATAGGACATTATAAATAAAAGCTGCCAAAGGGTGGTTTGTTGATATAAATGTTTCAATTGCTGAAGATGTTGTTCCCAAATATCCGGAGACTATTGCTATGATTATTGATATTAAGATGAATGAAAGGAATAGGTAAAACTTACTTTTAGAGTTCATCTTTTTATTATCTTATTTGTTTTTAAATTGATTAGGTATATTTTTCTGGAGTTATTTTGGATAATTTCTATTTGTGCGAATTCCGACCTTCCTTTTATATACATATGGCTTTGTGTTATATTTGAGAAGGTTATGTTTGACTGATTTAGGATTTGCTTGATTAGCATTTCTTCTTCTGGTGTTGCCAGTCTTGTATTATTATTAAGATTTTTTAGATAAATCCAGTGGAATGCGAGGTTGATTACTATTAGGGCAATAATAGATAGCATGATTATTAAGAAAATTTTATTTTTTTTCATAATTATGCTAATTAAAATGAGATTAAATAGTTATCTGAGAGAAATAAGAATTTTAAGCAGCTTTTTCCTGAGGTGTTTTCTTCCAAAGAGTTGATATTAAAGATTCATGAGATTTATAGACTTCCCTTCCAATTATCACGTTTTCTAAGAAACTGCGTTTTTTACTTGAAACAATAGTTTCATATGCTGTTCCTTTAACATATTCAGAAGCTTTTCTAATAATGTGTGCAATTTCAATTACTCTTTTTCTGGGAAGAACTTCGGGATTGCTAGGATAGTAACACGTTAAGCTACACATTTCTTTGGTAATGTCGTGTATATCTCTAACATTTTGTTCTTGCTTAATAGGTGAAAGATAACCTATTCTTAACCTCTGTTCTAAGGAGTTACAAAGAAGAGTATAAGCTTTACTTAATGTTTCGCTATCTATTCCTTTTGCAAGAATTTTGCGCACAGGTCTTAATGATAAGTAGGGTTTAACTTGTTTTTTAAATGGCCACATGGATTCTAGGGGGTAATTAGATTAATAAACTTTTTTGTTTAGTGTTAATTCTCAAGCATCAGGGCATTTTGAGGACAGATTTCAATGCAGCAAGAACAGCCAATACATTTATTTTCATCTATACCTATTATTGAAAATGTCATTTTACCTCTTTAAACTATTTGTCTAATCTTCTTCTTTCTTTTTTTATTATTTCCATAATAAAACCAAAAACAATTCCAAGGCCTATGAAGATGTAGAAAATTGTGAATATCTTTGAGACAGTTGTTGTTGGGGCTAGATCCCCATAGCCTACGGTGGTTAGTGTTGAGACTGAAAAATATAATGAATCCATCCAGGCCCAGGATTCTGCGAAGTGATAGAATATTGTTCCTAGAAGAAGAACAAGGATTACTATAATAAACCAGAGGTGGTATTTTCTTCTTACTTTTCTCACTTCTTTTTCAACCTCTTGTTTTATTGTTTTTGCTTTTCTTGCCATGTTACTCTTTTATCAACCAAATTTTTTAACTGAGGCCACTTTTCTTCAAGGGTCTTTTCTTTGGTTTGATAAATGATTCCTATTGGAATCTTATCATGGCCCGTTTTCGAAGTATTATAGTCCCATTCATCTGCAAGTTCGTTTGCTTTTTTTATGTCCTGATTATCTGGGATTTTGTACATTAGTTTGTCAAGGCTATTCATATCTAAGTTGAAGATTAAGCATTTTTGTGCAATCTCTACAAATGAAAATCCCTTGTGTTGTATCGCTTTTTTTATTATTTCTTTTGTCCCTTGTATGTCCATAGCATTTGCTCTTGCTATAAATGTTGCATTTGAAGCTAATGCAAGCTTAACTGGATTTATTGGCTTATCTGGTTCTCCAAGGGGTTCTGATTTTGAGATGTAGCCTTGTTGAGATGTTGGTGTTGGCTGTCCGGTTGTTAGGGAGAAAGATTGGTTGTCATGTAGAATTAAAGTCATGTCTGCATTATACCTGAATGAATGAATGAGGTGTGAAATTCCTTCAGCGTACGCTCCACCGTCTCCTTGAAAGGCAATTACTTTTAGATGGGGATTTCCGAGTTTCATTCCTATTGCGGTTGCTAGAGCTCTTCCGTGTAAGCCATAGATTCCAGATAAGTTAAGATAATCATAAATCTTTGAATTACATCCGATATCTGTGGATATTGCAAAGTCTGTCTGCTTTGCTTGTTTTTCTTCTATTAATTCTGAAATTGCTTGCTTTACACTTTCAAGGATCATAAAGTTGGGGCATCCGGGACACCAGGTTATTTTTTCTTTTGTTCCTATTTTTTGCTTTGTGTTTTGGTCTGTCATTTTATTACTCCCAATTTTATCTTCTTCTTATTTTGCTTTTTCTTATTTAAAAAATTATTTTCAGATGTGATTTTTTTCCCTATCTTTTGTTCTGCTTCTTTTCGAGCATTTCCGGCTACTTCTCCCCCTTGTCTTGCAGCAGTTGAGCATTCATAAAATCCAACAGCCTCTTTATTAATCGTTATTTCTGTTGTGACTTTTTCTCCTAGTATGCTAAAGATTAACTCTAATTCATCCATATGGTCTCGAAGGTTTTCTTTTTCTAATTTTTTTAGGTCTTTGTATTCCTGGACTGTTTTTCCAAAAGTTGCTTTGCTTATTTCATCTGTAAGAATAGCATATTCTATTTCTTGTTGGATGCCCCTGTTTTTCCATTCGTCTGTTAAATTCTGTCTTATGGCTATTCCTCTTAGTCTCTTGTCAATCCAGTCTTTTGGATATCCTTTTTGTTCATAAAGCTCTTTCATTCTTTCTTGAGCAAGTTCTGGGTTTTCTATTTCTTGGGTTCTTTCATATCCTACCTTTGCAAGCCATCTTTTGAAGGGCTCTGCCTTTTTTGATGGAATTGACTGAATAATCCTGAAAATGCCTTCTGTATCTGCGCAATCTGTTTCTCTTAATTTACCATCTTCTGCTATAAGTTTCAACTCTCGACAAAATGTCGATAGTTCAATTCCACTTGCTTCTTGTTCTCTTTTCTTTAATCTGTACCAATAATCATTAGGGTCTGTGCTGTCTGTTAAAACACCTACAATATCAACTACTGAGAAAAACCATTTATCTCCGACAAGTTTTCTTCTTATTGCTGTTCCATTAAAAATGGCTATGTGTGTTTCGTTTGTCATTTTATTCTCCATTCGTTTTTTAATAAACTATACATGTTTAAATCATGAAGCTTTTTGGTGGTTTTGTTTATTGCGGCTTTTCTTTTTCTACCCTCTAATTTAAAATGAAATTTTTTAGCAACTATATTTGAAGTTTTATTTTCAGGATAAGCATAAAGTTCTATTCTTCTTAATTTTGTAACACCAAATGCCCAACGAAGTATTTGATTCATTGCTTCTGACATAAGTCCTTGTTTCCAGTATTCTTCGCTTAGCCAATATCCAATTTCCCCGCTCTTATTTGTATAATCTAACTTGCCTAATCCAATTCCACCTATTACTTCATTATTTGATTTTAATTCTAGAAAGATTTTATAAGATTTTATTTTTCTCTCTTTCATCTCTTTTAGTGACTTAATTATAAACTCTTTTGCCTGTTTAGACGTATACGGGTGAGGAATATTTGACATATTCTTTGAAATGTTTATATTGTTTAGGTGTTTTACTAAGTGTTTTTCGTCTCCTTTTTTTGGAAATCTTAAGATTAACCTCTTTGTTTCTATTCTCATATCAGTCTCCTCTTAATTTCAGCATTTAGTTCATCGCTTGTGAAAGGCCGTGAATCATATTTTAAGATTCTGTTTTTTTCTGGAATCGAGATACCTGTTTTTTCCCTTAATAATCTGCCCAATTGTCCGGTTATATTTTGTTCTATTAAAATTATGTTTTTTGCTGCAAGCATATGTTTTTTGATTTCATCTGATAATGGTTTAAGATAGATGACTTGAAGAAATTTACAGTCTAGATCTTCTATGGCATCAAGAATTACACCTTTTGTTGAGCCCCATGCGAGGATTAGATTTTTACTATTATTATTTCCGTGAAGTTTTATCATTTCAAAGTTCTTTACTTCTTGTTTGATTTGATTATATTTTTCCATTCTTTTTTCTGCGTTCTTTTTTGTTATTTCTGCTGATTCTGTTGTGTTTTTATTTGAATCGTGTTCATAGGAAGAAGCTTTTACAATTTCTTTTCCGGGTAATGCTCTTTTAATTTGAATTTTTAATGGCTTATTTGGTGTTGATGTTATGGAAAATTCTGATTCTGCCAAATGTTTGTCTGATAAGATTATTGAAAGTGTTTTGTACTTTTCTGCTAAATACAACGCTTCATTTGTTTTTTCTATGCATTCTGTTGGACAACCAGGTGCTATTACAATTCTTGGGAACTCTCCGTGTCCTGCTCTTAGTGCGATATCTAAATCTGATTGGGTTGAGTATGTTGGGACTCCAGTTCCTGGACCTGGACGAGATGCAAGATAAACTGTTAATGGAATTTCAGACATTCCTTGCATTGAAAGTGCTTCGGTCATGAGATCAAAACCGCCTCCGGATGTTCCAGTCATTGTCTTTGCTCCTGCGAAACCGCTTCCTAGTGCTTGGTTTGCTGCAGCTATTTCATTTTCAGATTGAAAGACCATTATCTTGTTTTTATATTCTGGTTTTAGTTGATAAGATGCAAGTTCATGTAAGACTCCTGTTGCGGGAGTCATAGGATATCCTATGAATAAATCTAGGTCCGAATTAATGGCACCGATTGAAACTCCTTGACTTCCGTTGAGTGTTGAAATTTTGTTGTTTAATTTTTTTAATTTGAATTTTTCTTTTTCTGATTCATAGCCTTTTTTTGCTGCTTCTATTGATTCTTTAGAGTTGAATTCTTTTTTTATTTCATCTAGTAATGTTGTTTCAGGAATTCCTAAACTTTTTATTAGGGCACCGGCTTGGGCAATGTTTAAGTCTCTTTTTAAATCTTCAAATTCTTCAAAACCTATTATCTGCCCTGACTTTTTTAGCTCTTGTTTATGGATTTTTGTTGTGTTCTCGTCCATTGCAATTATAAAATCAACTTTGGACTCATAGGAGGATATTTTTTTATCGGAAATTGAAAGGATGTTAAAGTTATGTCCGCCCCTTATCAGGGATTGGTAATCTCTATAATTAAATGTAAAATAACCGTGTTTTGTTAGAACTTTGGATATTATTTCAGAAATCTTGTTTATGCCTTGCCCCGCTTTTCCGCCTATTAGAATGTTTAGTCTCACCATCTTGTTCGTCTTAGTTTTTAATAATATTTAAATGTTGGGGGTAGATTTTTATAGGAGTGTTCCCTTCTGTTTTTATGTCTAATGCAATCATTATAGGTTTGGCTTTTTTCAGTATGGTCTTAATAGGATTTCTATTAAGTTTTTTTGTATATAGAAAAATAAAAAATTCTGATATGCTCTTTAACAATGGGTTTGGCTTTTTTCGTTTTTGTTTAATTATTTCAATAGTCCTCTTAATTAGCTCTCTTTTTTATTGTCTTTTTATTTTGCCTTTTACTGGAGAGTTGGAATCATATTATACTCTTGGATTTGAAACCAGTCCTTTAAATCCGATAAATATTTTTTTGGATGCTTCTTCTTATATTATTCTTTTGATAGTCTATCTTCCTTTTCCAGTCATTGATATTGGGTTACCCTTTGAAACACCATTTAATTTTTTCTGGATTTTTTTAAGGGTTTCAGTTATTTTTTCTTTTATCTTTTATTTTAGATTAAATAATGATGCTCATAAAAATAAAATGCTTTCATATATTGGCATTTTAGCTTTGTTCTTTTCTGTCTGTTTATCTTATATTCTCCTGTTTGGGCACCTTTCTTTTTTGGGATAATTTCATTAGATTTTTATACTCTTTTCTTTTTATGGACTTATGAAAAAAGGGAGATTTAGGAAAGGTGTTTTTGTTGTAGCTTATAGGCTGACTAGGGGTCTTTTTGGAAGAGAAACAATAAAGTATCTTGTGTTAAAAAGAAAATTGCATTGGAAGGGATGGGAATTTCCTAAGGGGGGAATAAACGGAAAGGAAAGTTTATTAGAAGCGGCTAAAAGGGAGGTTAAGGAAGAAACGGGGCAAGAGGGATTTAATTTTAAGGATTATCGCGTATCTGGGAAGTATCCTTATCCAAAAGAATTGAGTGATAGAAAGGGCGTGGAAGGGCAAACTTATCATTTGTTTTCATGTGAACTGAAAAGTAAAAAAGTTAAGTTTGATAGACATGAGCAGTCTTCTTATAAGTGGAAGAGTCTTGGGAAGGCATTGAAGATGATTACCTACGAGAACCAGAAGAAGAGTCTCAGGATTGTTGATAAGAAGATTAATAAACATCTTAAATTTTATTAGAAAATGAAAGGGGTAATAGATAGTTTTCAATTTTTGGAGGAAAATGGTTTTAGGATTGCTAAATGGAAGATTCTTGATGATGAGAAGGGACTTTCAGAGTTTTCGTTTCCTTTTTATCTAAAGGCTGATATTGCGGATCATAAGACTGAGAAGAAAGCAGTTTTAAAATGCAATAATTTTAATGATGCTAAAGAAAATTTTAAATTGCTAAGAGAAAATTTTAGTGAGAAGATTATCGTGATGGAGGCTATTGATGGGCAGGAGATGATTGTGGGTATAAAGCCGGACGCGGTCTTTGAAAAGTTGCTTTTAATTGGTTTTGGGGGGATTAATGTCTCTGTTCTAAAGGATGTTCAGTTTAGGGCGATTCCTGTTACAAAAGATGAAATTGAGGAGGCTGTTCGTGACTTGAAGTTTTATAAGGCTCTTGTTGGAAGGAAAAAGTATGCGGTCGATAAGTTTATTGATTTGGCTTTTGAAGTTTCAAAGTTAGATGTTTTGGAGTTAGATTTGAATCCGGTTATTTTAACTGAGGACGATGTTTTTATTGTGGATGCGAGGGTTGAGAATTGAAAATTCAGTTTAAAATCTTTCCAAGAACATCACACATTTCTTTTGGTTCATTAAATACTGGAATGCTGTTATGGTGGAGAAGTGTTGACGCTTCTTCTACCTGAGGACCGCCGAAGAAGCATGCTACTATTGGCTTGGATGTTTGTTGTTTTAGCTTTATCAATGCTTTTGCTGTCTCCATTGTTTCAGTCATATATTGGGGTGTTAAAAGTACGATAAAAAAATCAAACCAGCTCTCGCTTTTTAAAATTGAAATTGTTTTGTCGTAATCTTCTGCAAGAGCATCACCTATCATGTCTATCGGATTGTTCTTGCTCCATCCATCAGGAAGAAATTCACTTAATTTTAATTTTGTTTTTTCTGGAAGTCCTGGAACTAGGATTTTGTTTTCAGAGAGATAGTCTGTGGTTAATACTCCTATTCCTCCCGCATTAGTTATTATGCACGCTTTATTTCCTAATTGTTTTTTTTCAATTCTTTTTAAGAATCTTGCAATTTGGAAAAGCTCCTTTATAGAGTTGGCTTCGATTATTCCTGATTGCTTGAAAATTCCTTCATAAATGCCAAGTTCTGACGCTAAAGCGGAAGTGTGGGAGGCAGAAGCTTTTTGTCCAGATTTTGTCTTTCCTGATTTTATTGCAATGATTGGTTTTTTGCATTTCTTACAAGTTTCAATAAATCTTTTTCCCTTTCCAGGCTTTAAACTTTCCAAGTAGAGTGCAATAACTTTTGTGTTTTTATCTTTTTCAAAATATTCTATGAAATCTGAAAAGTCAAGTAAAGAAGAATTTCCTAGAGCAACGAAAGATGATAGTTTATCTATTTTATCTAGGATTGCCGCTCCAATTGCCCCTGATTGGGAGATGAAAGCAATGTTGCCTTTTTTGGGCATTCCTTTGTAAAAGGTGGTGTTTGTATTTGAATAAGGATTCACAAAGCCAAAAACATTTGGACCGAGTAGAGTTATATTACTCTCAAGTGCAATTTGCTTTATTCTTTCTTCTAGTTCGTTGTTTCCAAATTCAGAAAATCCTGCTGAAACTATTATTGCTGTTGGAATTTTCTTTTGAATAGCTTGTCTTAGGATTAAGGGGGTTGTTTTTGCGGGTGTTGCAATTAATGCGCAGTCAATGTCATAAGGGATTTCAAGCAGATCTTTGTAAGCTCTTTGGCCTAGAATTTCGTCTGCTTTTGGATTTACGGGATAAACTTTTTTACCTGAATCTAAAAGATTTTTGAATAGGGCATGTCCAACTTTTTCTTTATGCCTTGATGCGCCAATTACTGCGAATGATTCGGCATTTAGTAGTTTTGAGATATCTGGTTTATACATTTTGCCTCTCTTTTATGTTAAGGGTATTTTAAAATAGTTTATTAATGTTTTGG
>CAYNAV010000015.1:0-21421 GCA_964395405.1 Candidatus Woesearchaeota archaeon
GAAATTCAAAGACAGAGCAAAATTCTTGAATTAAAAAATAAATTCAAAACAAAAACATCAAAAACACAGGATGTCACGCCTATTTTTGAGAATACAAAATGCAATTTTATAAAGAAAGCTATTGAAAATAACAATCAGGCATTTGCATTCAAAATTGAAAACTTCAAAGGAATCCTTGGAACAGAATTACAGCCAGGAAAAAGAGTTGGAACCGATTTATCCGATCTCGCAAAATCCACATCCGGAATCGGAGGAATAATCCATTCAGATGAAAATCTAGAAAAATATGATTTTTCACAAAAAGAGATTAATTCCATAGTCAAAACATTAGAGATTAATAACGAAGACGCATTCATCATCATAATCTCAAATCATGACAAAGCAGAAAAAGCAATAATGTCTATAAAACAAAGATTAAATCAACTTTCAAGTGGAGTTCCAAAAGAAGTAAGAAGATCAAATCCTGACGCAACAACTTCTTTTTTAAGACCCATGCCTGGTTCGGCAAGAATGTATCCTGAAACAGACTTACAATTATTAAAAATATCAAGAGAATTAATAAATAAAGCTAAAAAAACACTTCCAAAACTTGCTTCTGAAAATAAATCTTATCTTCAGGAATTTGGATTAAATGATGAATTGATAAAATTAATACTAAAACAAAACAAAGTAGACGAATTTAAAACACTACTTAATACATCTAAAAATGCAAACATTATCGCAAAAATCCTGGTAATATTTACAAAAGAAATTTCTGTAAAAGAAAAAATTCCCATTGAGACTGTTCAAGAAAAACTTAGCACGGATGTTATAGAAGCAATTCTGCAAAACCTTGAAAAATCAAATATCTCCGAAAGTGATATAAAAAATATAATGCTTCAGATTGTAAAAGGAAAAACTCTTGAACAAGCTACTAAAAAGGAAAAAATAAATCTTAACGAAGAAATTAAGAAACTCAGAAAAGAAAAACCAAATCTCTCTACAAATGCTTATATGGGTTTAATAATGGCAAAATTCAAAGGCCAAATTTCAGGAAAAGATGTTATGAACGAGCTCGCTCATTTAGGTATATTGAACAAGAAATGAAAATGAGGAGGCGAGGAGGAATAAACAAACAGATAAACTAGTCAACAAACACGTCTTCTGCTTCTCCCTCGGTCTCTCCTCCAGATTGAAGTTCTTCTTGAATCCTTCTTAAAAGATCAATTAAGTAACTTCCCCGTCTCCCATAAGGGTTGCATCTTCCTATGCTCGAAAGATAAGGACAAGTAATACTTGGCGTTCTTCTGTCTATGCAAGATTCCTGCGCTTCATCCCGACCATATCGGGGATTTAGCCTATCTATGCCATCAATAGAACAATATCTCCACATCATAAACTTAAAAGTATTATGTTTATAATCATTTAGATTTAGTAAAATCACCTACCCATATTAAAGAAAGCTTTCAATTGTTTAGCAAGCTCTTCCGATTCCATGGCCATTTTCTCCTCGTGCTTTTCCCTATTATTTCTATTAGTAATCAAATCGTAAACACCTCTTAAAAATCTCCAGTGAATCTTCCCACTCCAAGCACCCTTAAAATTAGCAAACCCATAATCGGGTATTAAAAATCCCTGTATCTTAACAGCAACACCCCCATCATCCACTTGTATCTTCTTTCCTTCTTTCTCCGCATATACTTTTTTAAAAGTTCCTGTAATAGTCACCCTTAAATCATATTTGTAATAATCAGTAGCTTTCTTAAACCCGTCTCTTTTAATCTTAAGCTTTATTACTCCTTTATTTTCTTCCTGTTCATTAGACTTTTCAATTACATAATACCCCTTCTCACCCATATAATCATCACAAAACTTGTAAACTTCATTAAAATTAAAAAGCCCCTTATACGCAACCTTCTCTAAAAATACCTCTTTGTCATCCATTTAATTTTACAAGATTATTAGGTTTATAATCTTTTCAGTTTTTAATCTTAATAAGGTAAGCTTTATATTTCCATGATAAAACACATGAATATGGAAGAAATAAAACGCAAGTGGGATTTAATGTCAAAAGAAAAAAGAAAAGCGATAATTGAAAAAACAATTACATTTTTCAAAGAAGAGAGAGAAGAAGAAATCGGTATTGTTGCTGCTGAAAAAGTTTTAGACTTCTTTTTACAAAACATCGGAGGAGATATCTATAATAAAGGAATAGAAGACTCTAAAAATTTAGTTAAAAGTCATTTCGAAAGTTTAGATTTAGATTTAGATTCGCTATTCAATTTAGAGTAATGAACATCCTACTTTACACTATAGCTCTTCCTAACCTTCCTAAGCAAAACATCAAACTTCCCTTCTCTAATCGCAACCCTCGCCTTTCTCAGCAAGTCCTGTAAATAATATAAGTTATGATAACTTGCCAATCTAAACCCTAATCCCTCCCCCCTCTCAATCTGATACTTTACATAAGCCTTTGAATAATTCTTACAAACAAAACAATCACAACTCTTGTCAATAGGACCTTTATCATTTTTATATTTCTTAGTTGTAATCTTTATTTTTCCGCAAGAAGTAAACAAAGTTCCATGACGTGCAGACATAGTAGGCATTCTTGAATCAAAAATATCCACCCCCCTAGACACCCCCTCCAAGATTTCAACAGGATTTCCAATCCCCATTAAATACACAGGTTTATTCTCTGGAATAATTCCTTTACATAAATCAACAATCTTCATTTCATCTTTCCAAGTCTCCCCTAACCCAAAACCACCAATAGAATATCCATCAAAATCCATTTCCACCAAATCAGAAGCACACTTCTCCCTTAAATCAGGATAAATTCCCCCTTGAATAATTCCAAATAAAAGCTGTCTTTCCTCTTTCTTCCTTGCCTTCTGCTTTTTATCATGATGCTCCTTACATCTTCCAGCCCATAACAAAGTTTTCCTTACAGCTTCTTCAATATCTTTCCTAGAATGATGAAACATAGGCATTGTGTCTAAACACATTGCAACATCGCTATCAATATCCAGCTGAATATCCATATCTTTTTCAGGACTTACAAATATCTTCTCTCCTGAAAATGGATTTCTAAACCACACCCCTTTATCATCTGATCTAATATAAATAGAATCAGTATACATCTGAAATCCCCCAGAATCAGTAAAATTAATCCCATAATAATTCATAAACTTTCCAATCCCGTCCATTTTCTTAATAAGTTTCTCCCCAGGACGTAAACTCAAAATAAGCGCGTTAGATATAATTGCCTGTGCTCCCATTTCTTCCAAGTCTTGCGACGAAATATGCTTCACTGATGCCTTTGTCGCAACAGGCATAAAAAAAGGTGTTTCAGCCACACCTTTTTTTGTCTTCAATGTTCCAACTCTTGCTCCTGTCTTTTTGTCTTTTGCTTTTATTGTGAAGGTCATATACTAACAATATAAGAAGGAGTTTTAAAGGTTTTCACCTATTTTTATTTTATTTAGTTGAGTCTAATATTTTTGTTACTCTCTCATCAACTGTTCCTGGAGCTATCCTGATAATTTCATAACCCATCTTAACATAATTCATTGCTTGAAGTCTCTCCAATTCCTTTGCTTCCATTAAGTTCTCTCTTCTTACTGCACTTCTTTTGCAAGATCCTAGACTTTCTATAAGGAATACTTTTTCGTATCTCTTCTGCATCCCATACATTCCTCTTGCTGCAAATTCATAGTTCTCTATCTCTCTACGCATCATTCCGCTCGGCTCTACTCCTTGAAGATTATAGTAAGCCAAACCATCCAAGGTTCCTCGATCTATGAAGAGTGTTCCTTCTGTCCTGCTCATATGCAATTCTCTTAAATGTTGAAGATCTAAAATTCTATTTTGGAAATCTGCTTGCTTCCAAGGCTCAGCAATTCCTCTTGCCTGCATCAGCTTTATTACATCTTCAGCTGCTTCTCTTACAACAGCTTGACCATCTGCCTCAAGAGCAAGAATTATAGAACTTTTCCCGGATCCAGGCCCCCCCGTTAGTACATATTCTCTCTGCATTTTTTCTCCTAGCTTAATTAATATCCTAGAGAAAAGTTGGTATAAATATTTCTGTTGTAGAGATATCTACAACAAAGTTCTAAATAAATCCATTTCAATTAAATTTTAAGATGAAAAAAACAAATAACAAAGAAAGAACCGAGCCAGCAGGAATAACGACAAGCTACAATCCAGTATCAAGAACAATGACAATTCTTGATTCTAGCGGAAACACAATACAGGACTTCAGCCAAAGAGACATAGAATATCCCACAAGAGTTGTTTTTGAAATAGAATCATTTTGCAGTTCAGGATGCAAATACTGCTCAGAAGGAAAAGATACAAAATGCAGAAGAAATATACCAAAAGAAAGGCTTGTTGAACTCATAGATGAAGTTGAAGAAATGAAAGTTCATGAACTTACATTAAGAGGAGGAGAAGCAACTGAACACCCCTATTTCAATGAAGTCTGGGACTATGCATCCAAAAGAGAAATTTCAACTCCCAACTTGATAACAAACGGCATGGCTTTAGATAAAAAAAGAGTTGACAAAATTCTTGCCAATCCGAACTCAAAATTAATTGTCAGTCTAGACGGATTTAAAGAAACAAATTCAATAAACAGAAATCCCAAACAATATGACATTGTCATGTCTTGGCTTCCACAAGCAATTAAAGAACATCCTGAACAACTTGTTGTTCTATCTTGCTTGTACAGACAAAACTATAATGAAGTTCCCAAATTTGCAAAATTCTTAGCAGAATTAGGAATAGGACATTATCATCTACCCCCGCTCAAAAGATTAGGAAGGTCAGAAATGGCTGATGAAAATTTCGTATCACTAAATGAAATGAACACTCTTCAAAGAAAATTAGAAGAGATAGCAGGGGAATTTAACGGATTCAGACCAGTCATAAGCTGTGCTGAATTAGAAAAATTTGCAGAAAATAAAACCAAAGATATACCAGTTCCACTATTCAATGAAATGTATTATGGAAGCGGAATGAAAATAACACCTGAAGGAAATATAATGGTAAACCGAGGCATTATGTTCACAGATAGATTCAAAAGTGAAATAAATACCCCTGTTTGCTTGGAGCCACTCGGAAATATAAAAAATAAATCACTAAAGCAAATCTGGAAAGAATCTAGAGATTTAAGACTACAACAAGAAAAAATTGCAAACAAGCACTATGCATACTATCTGGGTTGGCTGAATAGTTTAAAATAAAATGCAAACCACCGTAGGGATAATCAAACCTGAAGCAATAAAAAAAGGATTAGTCGAAATAATAACAAAAAGGATAGAAGATTCTGACTTGGTTATTAAATCATCTCTTAAAAAAATAATAACTTCTTATGAATTCGGTATAATCTACGGACATGTTAAAGAACCTGAATGGTTACATAACGCAAGGAAAAAATATCTCACAGCAAATGAATCAATATTCCTCAAAATAAGTGGAGAAAATGCAGTAGTAAAACTCTTAAATATCAGAGGCTCTTCAAACCCAAGGTATGCTTTTCCTGGAACAATAAGAGGAGATTTTGCAAAAGATCAAAATTATATAGAACTAAGAAAACAAAGAAAGATTGCCCTAAACTTTTTCCATGCTTGTGATACTGAAAAAGAAGCATATGCTTTAATTCACTGCTTGAAATTATAATAATGTATCTGTAGTCCAAAAATCTACAACAAAAAGGATTAAAAAGAGGCGACCCTTTTCTTTTTAATGCAAACAGACAAAATAATAAAAACCTTAGAAAAACTCGGATTTTCTCCAAATGAAATAAAAACATATCTCTCATTAAACGACCACGGCTCAACCAAAGCAGGAAAAATTTCAAAACTTGCAAAAATAGACAGAAGCTCCTGTTATAACGCCCTGAAACTATTACAGGAAAAAGGACTTGTCTCATACGTTATGATTGGAAAAGTAAAGTGGTTTCAAGTAACTGGCCCAAGAAGATTACTAGATTACTTGCATGAACAAGAAGAAGATATTAAAGAAATTCTCCCAGAACTTCAAGAAAGACATCAAGCTCAAAAAATAGAAGGCCAAGTCCGATTATTCAAAGGCTTAAAAGGAATTCGAAGCATCTTTATGGATATTGTAAGAACAGGAAAGGATAACTATGTATTTGGAAGCGAGGGCCAGTTTTCAGAAAAGCTTCCAGAATTCGCACTTCAATTTGCAAGAATGAAAAAAGAAAAGAAATTCAAGACATATTTATTATGCAGAAAAGACAGAAAAGAGATAGATGCTCCAATGTCAAATCATAAATACCTTCCAAATATCTCAGAAAGCCCTGCAGTAACAAATATTTATGGAGATAAAATAGCAATAATAATCTGGACAGACGAACCCGAAGGAATTATAATTGAAAACCCCTCGGCAGCAAAAGCTTACAAAAGCTATTTTGACTTTATGTGGAAAAACGGGAAGGAATTCCAATAATGATCTCCTCTGCTATTTTTACTCTTTTTTCATCCATTTTGAGACCAGATTATAATAATTTTCTACTCCAAATAAAATGATATTCTCTTTTATTATCTCTTTTGAAAGATTATTCTGAGTTTTATCTAACATTGACACAAATTCATCCGTAGTAAAGTCGTGAATCTCAATTTTTTGAGGCAATAATCTAATCTTAGAAATAAGCTCCTTGGTTTTATCAAGATTATCCGAAATAATACAAATATCAACATCTGATTTATCTGTGAATTTCCCCCTAACAATTGAGCCAAAAATCAAGACTATGAAAAAAGGATAATTCAATTTTTCAATATCTTCTTTCACTAATCCACTCATCTTATCCTTAATTAAAAAGTCTCTTGTCCTCTTTTTCTCAACATTAAAGATATCCAGATCAGAATTCATCTTTATCTTAACAAGGTTAAGATTTCCTTTTTTTCTTTTATCAACTAAAGGGGATAGTTTACCCATTGCCTGGAATGTATTTTTATAATCAACCCCGAGCTCTTTTGCTATCTCTAGAATTGTCCACTCTCTTTTATTTTCAATAAGAAGTTTCAAAATTCTTTCTCGTAAGCTATATTCTGCCTTTCCGTAGTTATTATTTTTTACCATACTATTAGGGTATATAATACCATATTTAAATCTTTGTAAACGAGCTCCCAAACTTTATAAATCCTTAAAATCAAATATAAACATGGAAAGAACATACATAAGAGACGTATTCAACAAAAACCCAGGAGACGAAGTCTCCATAAGCGGATGGGTCCATGAAACAAGAGCACTAGGAAAAGTCCGTTTTCTTCTATTAAAAGATGCTACAGGAATGATCCAGGTTGTAGATGTAAAAGACAACTCTGAATTCGAAAAAATGAATCAATCTCGAGAAAATGCTCTTTCAATCCAAGGCAAATTAGTAAAAAGCAAACAAGCGCCAGGTGGAATGGAAATCAACCCTACTAAAATAGAGCAAATCTCAATAGCAGAGCAACCTCTCCCAATTGACGTAACAGATTACTCAAAAACCGAACTCCCAAAAAGGATAGACTACCGATTTTTAGACACAAGAAGAAAAGAAACACTAGCCATATTCAAAGTACGTTCAAGTATATACAGACATATAGTTGACTTTTTTGCAAATAATGAATTTACAATAATAACAACCCCAAAAATAACCACAATCGGCTTAGAATCAGGGGCAGAATCTTTTGTCGTAAACTATTTCGATAAAAAAGCAGTTCTTGCCCAATCCCCTCAATTTTACAAACAAATGTTTACAGTAGGTGGAATGGAAAGAGTTATGGAAATAGGCGCAGTTTACAGAGCTGAAAAATCACACACAACACGTCATCTAACAGAATTCACCGGTGTTGATTTTGAAATAGGGTTCATTAAAGATGAAAATGATGTTATGGATGTTATAGAAAACATGTTCAAGTATGTGATTGAAAAAGTAAAGCAAGAAAGAAAAGAAGAATTAGAACTCTTAAAAATAGAATTGAAAATCCCTAAAAAGATTCCAAGAATTCCTATGCCTGAATTAAAAAAGATGCTTGCTAAAAAAGGAAAAAAACTAACAGCAGATGACGATTTGGATTCAGAATCAGAAAAACTAATCGGGGAGTACATCCTACAGGAATTCGGAGAAGAATTTGTATTCGTAACAGAATACCCAATTAAAGTAAGACCTTTCTATCACATGAGAAATGAAAACAAGCAAACAAGGAGCTTCGACTTATTATGGAGAGGAGTTGAAATTGCAACAGGGGCACAAAGAGAACATAGACTTGATATCCTTCAAAAACAAGCAAAAGAAAAAGGAGTAGCAATTCCAAAAATCTATGAAGATATTTTTAGATATGGTGCAATTCCTCACGGGGGGGTTGGATTTGGATTAGACAGAATAACTCAAAGAATGCTAAACCTTGACAACACAAGAGAAGCCGTCCTTCTTCCAAGAGATGTAGAAAGACTGACTCCTTAATCTCCAAAAATAAATCCTGCCTCTAAAACCTTAAAAACCTCTCATTCTAAATAAAGATATGGAAAAAGGATTTACCTGGCACAAAGTCTCGGACAAAGAAAAACAAGAAATAAAAGAGCAATCCAAGCATCTTTTGGAAGAATTCGGTTCCAAACTTGAAAAGATAAAAACAAAAGAAAAGCATTTTGAATCCAATTCTGGAACAAGACAAGAGGGAGATGGTTGGGAAACAGACCAAGAATTCAGAGATACTATGTTAAGCAACGCTCCTTTAGTAGATGACGATTTTATAATTGCTGAAAAAGGAGCATGGAAAAGATGAAAATAGAGATTGAAAATCAAAAAGAGAGGGGAAGGCTAGCCGGACTATTAAAACATTATAGAAATAAAGTACCAAGAAAAGAACAGATTATTCCATCCAGAGAGTTAAAAGAATTATTATATTCAGTTGTTGTAATTGATGAAATTGAAGATCCTAGAAAGGAAGGAGAATTACAAAGATATTCTGTAGCTATAGCAAACTATCACCAAACATTAAGAGGATTAAGAGAAAGTATTTCAAGGTTACCTGTAAAATTAAGCAGTTACTTTAGAGACCTCTATGACAAAGCTTGTGAAAATTCAATACCATGGGGAAACTGCCAAAGATTAAATGGACAAAGTTACCGATGTGGAAGCCATACAACTTCTAATGAAAATACTGAAAGAGCGAAATATGAGCCTGATTTGCCTTCAAGAGCAAAATGTAAAAAGATAGTTGGAGAAAAACCCAACTGGAGGAAAAAATCAAAAAAATGCAAAGCCTGAAACAAAAAGTCAAAGAAATAAAATCAGGAAAACTAACAGCCGAGAAAAACGTTTCTGATTTTGGAGAAAAGATAAAAAAACTCAATAAAGACCTAAACATCTTCCTTGTTATAAATACAAAAGCCATTGAACAAGCAAAAGAAATTGATAAAAGAATAAAGCAAAAAAAAGAAGTGGGAAAATTAGCCGGCTTATGTTTCGCAGTAAAATCAAATATCTGCATAAAAGGGTTAGAAACAAACTGCGCTTCTAAAGTTCTAGAATCTTGGATAGCGCCATACAATGCAACAGTAATCAACAAACTGCTCGAAGAAGATGCAATTATCCTTGGAATGGCAAACATGGACGAGTTTGCCTGTGGTGGTTCTGGCGAAACTTCAGCATTCAAACCATGTAAAAATCCAAAAAACCCTGAACTTATTCCCGGGGGCTCATCCTCAGGTCCAACAGCAGCGGTAGCAGCAGATTTATGTGATTTCGCTCTAGGAAGTGACACCGGCGGAAGTATACGAAATCCTGCGTCCCATTGCGGCGTTACAGGATTAAAACCAACCTATGGAGCAGTCTCAAGATACGGACTAATTGATTTATGTATGAGTTTTGATACAATAGGTCCTTTAGCAAATTCAACTGAAGATTGTGAATTAATCCACAACATAATAAAGGGTCAAGACAATTTTGATACAACAACAAAAGATTTTTCAAATCCAACTAAGAAAATAAAAACAATAGGTTTAATAGATGTTTCAAAATTTTGCAACAAAGAGATTGCAGAATTAATCAATGAAAAAGCAAAGCAACTGGCAGAAAAAAACAACTATAAAATAAAGAAAGTCTCCTTACCATTAGACATAGCATTAGAAACTTATTATATTCTAGTTTATACTGAATTTTTCTCAGGAACAAGAAAATTCGATGGAAGAAGATTTGGGTTAAAAATTGAAGATGCTGCAGGCCCAGAAGTAATAAGAAGAATTATAGGTGGCAGCGAGATAACAAGAGCAGAGTTCAAGGGAAAATATTACAGAAACGCACTAAAAGCAAAGAATTACATTAAAGAACAATTTGATATTTTATTCAAAGACTACGATATCTTAATTCTTCCAACAGTTCCAAGACTTCCACATAAAATAGGTTCACAAATAACCGTTGAAGAAATGTATGCCTATGATGTTTTGACAGTTCCTGCCTCAATAGCTGGAATTCCAGGAATATCAATTCCAGCAGGTAAAATAAATAATGTTGATGTAGGTATTCAAATTCTTGCAAATTCCGGAAATGAGAATTTGCTATTTGATGTTGGAAAAGAGTTAGAAAAATAAAATGCCTAAAATAACCAAACAACAAGCCCGCGAGTTCCTAGAAAAGATCAAACCAGAAGACAAAATCGCAATCATCCACCATGACGACTTAGATGGTTTCTCATCAGGAATCTTGCTTTACGATTTTTGTAAATTCAAAGATTGTAAAAACATCAAACATTTATGCCTAGGAACAGAACCAATATCCGATTACATTAAGGAACAAATAAAAGACTGTAATAAATTAATAATAGCGGATATTCCCCCATTCTACATCTCAGATTATTTAAAAGATTATTCAGATAAGGAAATTCTTTATATAGACCACCACCAACCAGATACAGAAATTTCCGAGTTTATCTTAGAATATCGAGTCTATAAACAATACTCTCCAGCATCAAAATTAACCTACGAACTAACTGAAAAAGAGAACAAATCAAAAGAGTGGTTAGCTATGGCAGGAATGATTACAGATTACGCATTTGCATACAAAGAAAATGAAGAAATAATCAATTCATTCTTAAAAAAAGAAAATATCACTCTCCACAATTACCGAAAAGAAGTTGCAAATAAAATAAGCAGCTTTTTAATTTATTTTAACAAAGAAAAAAATAAATCCTTCGAAATTCTTCAAAAAGTTGAATCCTGGAAAGATCTAAATGAAATAAAAAAATACTCTGAAGAAGTAGAAAATGAAATAAAAGCTATTGAAAAAGATTTTAATGAGAATAAAGAAAGAATTGGTAAGATAAACCTATATATGTTTCACTCAATATTCCCTTTGAAATCAGTCATAGCAACAATACTCTCTGAAAAAAATCCTAATGAAACATTTATCATTATGAGCCAGAATAAAGGTGAGAATGATATCCATCTAAGCGCAAGATATCAAAATGAAAGAGCAGATGTAATCTCTTTATTAAAAGTAGGAATAAAAAATCTTAAGAATTCTTCAGCAGGGGGACATCTAAGAGCCGCGGGAGGCTATCTCCAGGCACAAGATCTGCCAAAATTTAAGGAAAATATAAGGGAATATTCAGAAACGTTAAAATAACCACCTAGTTAAAATAAATTCCTAAATACATAAGTATCAAAGAAATTATAATTGTTAAAATTAAATATTTATATTTACGCGTCAATATAGGTATCAAATTTAGAACTATCACTGCCAATCCAATAGCTGTATTTTGTAAACTTAAATTCATTTTTATTTCAAAACCTGTTTAACTGCTTCTATTAACAAAGCAATTGCAATGGTCAATATCCCCCATGACTGATTTATTAAATATAAAGCTCCACCAATAATTGTCAAGACACCAACTATTAATACCAAAACATCAACAGATGCTTTCTTTTTGCCCATAGAAACTAAAACATAGTATCCTTTTTATATGTTGCTGTATAAAATTCAGAAAAGTTTTTATAATTGATTTATTTAATAATGATATGAAAAAGAAGTGGATTGAATACTTATATAAAATATTAGCTGGAATGGGAATAATTATTATCCTAGCAGGAATTTATATTATATTAAGAAATTTTGGAGTAGTCTAAATGGATTCTAGAGTTTTAGAAATCATCAATCAAATGATAATACTAATCATTTATGGAATAGTTTTCTCAAGGGAAATTACAAATAAAAGTTTTGACTTTCCTAACACCATAATAACTGTTGGAGGTATTATTTTTTCAGTAATCCTTATGTTCTTTATTTGGTATTTTAAATCTGTAAAAATAATAGAATGATTAACCTCTTCTTGCACCACGACTTGCTGATTTCTCTCTATAAATTTCAGTTGTAAAAACTGAATCAGAACCAAGAACAGACCCATTCTCATCACCAATTAGGCCTGTATCCCAAAGAACATAATCGGCACCAAGTTCATTAGCTCTCTTAACAGCCAAGTCTGCAACATACAAATCATCTCTATGAGAATCACAACGTACTTTAATTAATCCAAAAGAACTTACATCATGAGGTGAAATTGGTTTGGAACCCTTTATTGGATGTACCTATAGTGCGGTCTACCCTCTGCATGATATACAATAACTACTGGTTGAAAATTTCCTTGAACTCTTGCTACTAATTTTGCATTACCCATAAGAAATCAATAAAAATCTATATTTAAATAATTAATTATCCTGGAAAGTATATATCCATACAAGAATTATAAAAATCAAATTTATATTCTGGATAAATATTACCAAATTCCTATCAAAAACAGGTATAAATCAATCACCATAATATTTTTAAAGAACAAGTCTTTCTACTTTTTATTAAATTGTGTGTATCAAAAGAGGTACGAACTCTTTCTTTTACCTGCTAGCTGAAAGCACAGCAACTATATAAAGGTTTTCCCTTTAGGTTGCTACTTCAGACAAATAAACGATGAAAGGAGGTAAAAAAACATGGCTTTAGATTTTGCAAAAGAAGCGATACAAAACGCTGAGAAGAATAGTATCAACTTTGACGAGTTAAAAGCAGGAAAGGCAAATATTAAGGTTTTTGGTGTAGGTGGATGTGGCTGTAACATGGCTACATGGCTTTTCAACAAAGGACTTAATGGAGCTTCAGTTTATGGAGTTAATACAGATGCACTGCATTTGTCAATTACAAAAGCTGACGAAAAGATTTTAATCGGAAAAGAATTGACTCGTGGTTTAGGCTGTGGTGGTTATCCTACAAAGGGACGAGAGGCTGCAAAAGAAGCTCTTTCTGAACTGAAAAAGGCTGTTTCGGGTTCGGATATGGTCTTTGTTCTGGCTGGAATGGGCGGAGGTACAGGAACTGGTGCAATACCAGTGATTGCGCAGCTCTCTAAAGAAACCGGCGCAGTGGTAATCGCAGTAGTCACAATGCCGTTTGAAGCAGAAAAAGCAAGACTTGACAAAGCTGAATTTGGGTTACAGGAACTTAGAGAAGTGGTAGACACCGCTATAGTTCTTGATAACAATAAGCTAGTCGATATTGCAGGGCAATTGCCAATGGAACAAGCATTCGCAGTAGCAAATGAATTGGTCTCAACAATGATCAAAGGAATTGTAGAAACAATTACTTTACCATCATTAATCAATCTTGACTATGCAGACGTTTCTTCAATTATGAAGAATGGTGATGTAGCAGTTATAGGGATTGGTGAAGACAATACAAATGCAAGAGTAGATGCAGCAGTACAACAGGCATTAACAAACCCACTGCTAGATGTAGATTATAGAGGCGCAACAGGCGCATTAATCCACGTAACATGTGGTCCAGACTTAAAGCTCGAAGAATTTGATACAATCGGAAGATTGGTAACAGAAAATCTGTCACCTGAAGCACAAGTTATCATTGGTGCTAGGGTAAACAAAGAGTTCCAAGGAAGAGTAAGAGTCATTACAATAATGACTGGTGTTAAATCACCATACATCTTAGGAAAGAATTCAATGTTTGAAAAACAAGACAGAAAAATGTCTATCAATGAACTCGGCTTAGATAACTACTAAACATTTAATCATATTCCCTGCATTGCAGGGCTTTTTCTTTTTTTCTTTTTATTTTACTTTTTAAAATTAACTCATTTCCTTCAGGCACCTCAAAGAACATCTTGCTGTTCCTCCTCAATCTTAGCAAGCTCGTACATTTTTGCAATTGCTCGTCTCGCAACATCTCTTCTTATTAAATCTGGACCAATAGCATCATCCAATAATCTCGAAGGACGATCTCTAAGTAAAACATCTTGCGACTTAAGATTAGCAACTAAGTCTCCTTCGCACATAACCTTATGAGCCCAACTAGAATATGCAAGAGTTGCATTATACCTTTCTAGATCATTCATTTTTCCTCGAAATATAGTTTAGTTAATTTTTCATTCATTTCCATTTTTCTTCTATAAATTATTTAGTATAACTCTCCTCTTTGGGGCGCCATATCTATCGGCCAACCATTAACTTTCCCAGAAGTAGCTATAATTCGATGATCTCTCCACCCGCCCCTTTCAACTGCAAGAGGAATATCTTTTGATGTAAGATGCATACAAATATCTTTAATAGCCAATGCTACATTTCTTTCATTTTCTTGGTCAATAATACTAGCTATAGATACAATTGTTCTTTCTGCGCCGGATAATGTTCCAGGTCTCAAGTACCATCCTGCTTCAACAGAATATAATCCATTTACAAAGTGGGGCGTTTCCCCTTTTGTTTCTTTTTTAGACCAATCTGCATTATTTTCAAAAAATTCGGCAACATATATCCCTGCTGGATGATTTGAACTTTCAGCTATTATGTACATCCCCCTATTTCTAACGCCAATACCCCTGCAAAGATCATTAGTTGCTATTCTGTCCGGATTAAGAAATATCATTTTAAATTATCCTGAATCTTATTTAATTCTAGCAAAAAATTTTCTCTCGCATCTTTTGCAAAGGGGTTCAACTTCTGCATATCATTAAAAAGCGCAGGAGTGTCATTTCTAATTATCTCTACAATATCCATCAAGTTGTCAAATGTTTTTGTACTCAAATCTATTCTTTTTATCCCGGCATTAGTCATAGCCTGACCAATAAAATGAGTCAATGCCTGAGATAAAGCCATTTGTTTGTCGTGTTCTTCTGGAGTCGTTATAAAAACTTCAAGTCCTAATGACTCGCAAAATAACTTAACTTTTTCTATTCTTAAACCCCGAATAGGGGTCAGTGCAATCCTCATACTTGTAAGAGAACTGGGTGCTGACTGTGGACCAAACAAAGGATGAGTACCGATTATATCCACTGTTCTTGGAAGAACCTTTTCCATTAACCTGCATGAGAACATCTTTAATGAACAAACATCCAAAACAAGTGATCCAGGTCTTAGTTTATCTTTCATCTTATCTAAAACACTCTCAAAATCCTGCATTGGAACACAGATTATCACAATCCCTTTTGAAACCGCTTCATCAAAGGATACAAGAGAGATACCAAGAGCTTTTGCTTCTTTTTCTCGATCAAGGATATCAAAAACAAATACTTCTGCTTTTGTTTTAAGATGCTTCGCCATGAACTTCCCAAAATTTCCAAACCCTATTATTCCTATTTCCATTTTTTCTCCTGAATCTTTCTTGATTCATCAAATATCTTTATAAAAATCTCAGAGATAAACCAGTGATTACTAAAACTTTTTACACTCTCAAGAATCTCTTCTTCCCGAGCCTTATTTAAAATCGGCAGATTTTCTTCAAATTTTATCTTCCCTATAGCTTTTACTATCTCTGCCCTTCTTTCCAACAGCATCATCAGTTTCCCGTCTATTCTGTTGATCTTCTTTCTCATCTGGATTAATTTTTTATTTTCCATATAAATAGATGAAAAATCACCTTAATATAATTAGTTGTATAATATACAGATAATAAGCGAAATATTTATAAATAGTTGAATATTATACAATTATATGAAGATTTTATTAAATCCTGAAAAATTTGCAATAATAAAGTCAAAGAAAATAATCAGAGGAGCATTTACAAATATCGTTGATCAAAATGAGACAACCGTGATTATTGAACAAAAAGATATTGATAAAAAAGACATAATTGATATCCAGAAAGATTATAGGCTCATTACTTTTGATGGCATTTTGCCTTTTTCACTCACTGGATTTCTTGCAAAAGTCGCAAAAGCACTTGCAGATGAAAAGATTCCAATATTTGCAGTTTCAGCATACTCAACAGACCATATACTTGTGCATGAAAAACACATAAAAAAAGCAGAAAAAACTCTTAGAAAATTAAAATGAAAGACATAAAACCAAGATTAATTAATTTATTCAAACAAGGATATTGCACTCCACAAATAGCAAGGATAGCGAAGAAAATAAAAGAGCCCGCAACAACAATTCATTATAATATCAAGAGTTTAGAAAAAGAAAAGGCGATTAAAACTTATAAAGCAGTTTTTGATTATAAAAAAATAGACGAAGGACACTGCACTTACATTCTAGTCAATCTTGTCCAAGATAATTACGGAGATCCGGAAGAAATAGCCAAGCTTATTGCAAAAGACCCTAGAGTAGAAAGTGTAGATGTTTGCACAGGAGAATATGAATTAATCTTAAAACTAAGAACAAAAGACATTGATGAATATTATAGATTTGTAAAAGAAGCGATTAAAAAATACGGATTTTCAAAAGCTCTCTCCCTAACTTCTCTAAAACAGCTTAAGACAGAATTTGTCGAGTTAGATTAACCTTAAATATCTCCCCCACTTAAAAAAGGAATGAAAGAACTAACAAAAGTCCTGATTATCACTGCAATCTTAATTGCAGGCGGAATCATATCATTATCCTTTGCAAAATACTCTAGCGATTTTAATTTCTATAAATCAGAAATCTCAATTAATGGAACTCAAGTAACAGAAACACTTTATTTTCAACCAGATCAATCCTACCACACATTATATCGAAATTTCAAAGATCCAATTAGTCAATCTAACGAATACCTGAACAATCTAGTAATCAGTGTAGTTACATGCTCTTCTGGAACTCCCTATTTTAAAGACTATAACGGACAATGCTACAGCAGCAATGCTCAATTAGATAATTGTTACCCCTATACAGAAAATAATGAATACGGATGCACCTTCGGAGACATATATGGTTTCAAAGAGAACAGCGAATATAAAATAGAATCTAAATTAAATTTACATCCACAAAACCTCTTTTTAATAAAAGGGAATTACTACATTAAATTCGTAGTCTACTCTCCTTACAAACACAAATATCTCTCGGATAATTTAATTGTATCTGGAGCAATCAGAAATAATGAATATTACCCAAAAGACAATGTTGTTATCTATATCCAATATAATGGGGATATATCCCACTATTCGATAATAGATCAAAATGACTTCGAATATGATAGTAATCCTCTTTCATTTCTTGTTTATCTCTTTGCTCTTCTTCCAGCAATTATATTCTTTTTAATATGGTTCTTCCTTGGAAAAGATAAAGACTTCAATGTTCCAGAACAATTAAGCGTGTTCAATAAATCAAGAAAACCCTGGGAAGTTGCAGCATATTTTAATCCAATATTTAGCTCAATAGATAAAAATTTCTTCTCATCAATACTTTTAGGTTTTTATCAAAGAAAAGTAATTGATGTTAAAGAAATAAACAAGGAAATTTTTATCAAGCTGAATAAATTCAACGGAGATGAAATAGAAAAACAAATCTATGAAATACTTGAAAAGGTCTTAGAATTTACAGATGATAAATACAAACAAGGAGACTACTTCAACTTAAAAAAGTCCATGAAATCGTGGAGCATGCCCGGAATATTACGTCCTAGATTTATGGAATTACAAAAAGATATAGCCAAAAAAGGAAAAGACTTCATGAATAACATAGCCATATTCATTGGACTTCCTTTAATGTTTTTTTCAACTTTCCTTTCTTCAATAGCCGGCTTTCCCTTCTTAATCCCCTTAGATATATTCTCAACATTCCTAATATTCCTAGTCGGCCTTTCAAGTGCAATTCTCATAAGATATAAGCAGGACTACTACAAAGAATATCTAGAATGGCAGGCATTCAAAAAATACCTAGATGCTTCCTTCACAATTAGAACAGGAACACATAAAACAATAATTATGTGGAATGAATATCTGGTCTATGCAACAGCTTTAGGAGTTTCAAAAAAAGTGGTTAATGAACTAAAACAAGCAGGTATAATCACAAATAATCAATCTAGTTTATACATTGGTCTTCATGCTTCCGCTTCCTCAGGATTTGCAAGTTCAGGCGGACCTGGCGGAGGTCATGGAGGAGCCGGTGGCGGCGGAGTTGGTGGCGGCGGCGGTGGCGGAAGATAAATTACTCAAAGGATAGACAATATAATAAAAAATATTTCTGTGGATAAAACCCAAAAAACCAAATCATATTAATATTACTAAACCGCCTCTTTGTTACAAAAATCAAATACTCTCAATAGAAACCCTTGTCTTTCCTTCCATCCTCGGATTTCCCCATTTATTAAAATAAACAACATCATCCAAATCATACCTATTTTTCTCAGGTGTTTTAATCTTAGTTTCAAGTCCAACAGGAAAAATAGCCTCAACAACACAAGATTCAGGAACTCTTAAAACTCTTTTAATCTGCGCTTCCGAAAACCAACCAACCCAACAGGTTGAAAGCCCTAATTCAGTCAAAGCCAAAAGAAAATTTTGAATTGCTGCTCCTGCCTGCTGTCTCCCAAACTTAATTCCAGCCTCATCATAACTTCTAACCAGCTTAGTATCATCACTAACAACTGCAACAATATAACTGACCTTTCCAACAAAATCCTGCTGACTCGCTTCCGCTATTTCATCAATCTTATCTTTATCATCTATCAAAATAAATTTCCAGGATGTCTGACTCCCAGCAAGAGGCGCAAATCTCGCCATATCAATAGCCTGTAAAATCTTTCTCCAATCCGGTTTTTTATCTAAAAATCTTCTCACACTTTTTCTTTTTTTAATTGCATCTTTCAATTGCATGTTTTTTAAAGGAAAAGTGAATATAAAAATGTTTAGTTAGTGGTTTTTACTTCCTTTCACAAAGCCATACTTCAAAACAAAATCCTTCATCGATTTTCCGAATCCAGATTTATACTGCTCTATTGCTCTTTTCCCAGAAGAATAAATCGCCGTTGAATTTGCACCGCCATGATCCTTTACAGCAACAACATCTGAAAACCCAAACAGCATCGCTCCTGAATTCTCATCCGGATGAAGTCTCTTTTTCATTTTTCTTCCCAAAACCCAAAAATAAGGTATCGCGGGCCATAAAAGAGGAGACTTCTTAATTTCATCAACTGCCACATCTTCCACAGTTCTTGCGTCCTCTTCCAGTCTTTTTAAATTAATATTCCCAAATACCCCGCTCGTTACTAAAACATCAAGGTTTCCTGTTCTCCCATCCCGAGGTTCTGCTCTTCCAATAAAATCAATAACACTCCCAAGATCCGTTCGAGAAATCATTTTTTCAAAGATATTTACTGTTTCAACTATCAAATCATTTCCTTTATATTTTTCAGTACCATTACATAACACCCCAACTCTAGGTCTTTCAATACCTAATTCTCTTGCATGAGCAATCGCCATTAATCCCTGATTATAAGTGTCTCTTGCAAGAATATAAGTCTCCTGATTAGACGGATTATTTGGATGCATTACCCTCTCTTGAGAAACTCCCACATCCCCAAAAACATAAGTGCCCCCTACAAAAGGGACTTTAACTACAAAAGAAGGCTTACAAAATTTTCTCTCGTTAAGTCCTCTTGAGAAAGCTGAAACAACCTGGGCAGCATCCCCGATACTCACAGCCGCATTAATCTCTCCAGCACTCACCCGCTCAACTAGATTATACAAACTCGTTCCAGGAATTACCCTCTCAGGATTTTCTTTGTCATATTTTTCAGACGCATGCACAATCCCTAAATTAGCCGGTCTTCTTCTTATTTCCCCATTAATATCTTCTTCATTCCCAAACAAGGTAATCTTATCCTCTGGAAACTCATTAGATAACCGAACTGCAGCCTTTATAATTCTTCTAACAGGCAACTTCCCTTCTCCATTATCCGCGTCAATTCCTAGCTTAATCGGTTCTTCCATAAGTAATATCAAAAAAAGTGTATTTTAAATATTTCTATCCTAAAAATGATACACAAATGATACTTAAAAAGATAGCCAAATATAAGTAGATTAAACTAAAGGTCTAACATTCTCAAGAAATTCAGAAAGAATTTCTTTTACATCTCTCGAAGATTCAAAAACTGGCAAATCAGGAACTGTAAAAATAGGGACATTGCATATCTTCCCGTCATAAGATTCTAGATTAGGTCTTTGATGTTCAGTTAATCTATTTACAACAACAGCCTCTACAGGAAATCGTTTTTCTTTTAATTCCGCTACCAATCTCTGCGTTTCATCTAATTCTGTTTTTCTCGCTCCAGATGCAACCACATAAACTGTTCTTTCCTGACTCTTAACAGCATCCCTAAAATTCTCAAATGCAGAAACATACTTATCAATATTATCCACATAGTCATCCCTGACAAAAGCACCCAAATCAGGCCAACCAGCAAGTTTTGATCCAACACTCCATCTCTTCCTATGTTTCTTCATAACCCTTATCCTTTCAACACATTGTTTTGCCCTTTCCAGCAATTCTATCGTTGCATTGCTTGATTGATTATCATAAATAAACCGCGCTTTCTTAATTCCGTCTTGAATCTCTGGAGAACCTAAACGCTTCGCTCTCTCACCACTCATTAAGCATAATGCTGCAAGATCCTCACTAGCCACTAGAGTTCCTAACTGCTCAAGAACATCATAAAGATGAAGAATCTTAAAATAAGGAGACATCCCTTTCGTCCTATCTCCTGGACTTGTTTTCCTATTCTGCCTGACCTGTTCAACGATTTTGCCGGGAGACACCAAGCATAAATCCAAGTCTAATCCTATATTCGGCTCATCATAAAGTGTAAAAACTTCATTTTCAGGTATTCTAAATCTGCAATCCTTATGTGGAGAAACATTCAGTGCATCAGGCATTGAATGATAGCCGTCCACATCAAATGCAAGAACCCACTCTCCTGCCCGAGCATACTTTAAGCTAAGAGCAGCAGAGACTGTCGTTTTACCTATTCCGCCTTTCCCAGTCACCCATACTTCCCTGTTTCCAATCAAACTTATTAAATCCTTATTCGCCATGCCAATATATCACAGAATTCTTTTTCCCAGAGTAAATCCTGAAACCTTGCAAGCTTTTTAAAATTATCGTTAAATGTTAAATAACTAAAAAACGTCCCGGAGAGGATGAGCAAATTGCTCTTGCACTAAATTTATAATAATAAGCA
>CAYNAV010000016.1:0-20405 GCA_964395405.1 Candidatus Woesearchaeota archaeon
TTCTTGGAAATTTTGAGAAAATTGCGCTTTTTGTATTTATCCCTTATTTTATTGAGATAATCCTGAAGTTAAGAGGAAGATTAGTAAAGCAGTCCTTTGGCATCCCTTTGAAGGATGGGAGTCTAAAAATGCCTTATGCTAAGGTTTATGGGTTGACTCATTTTTCAATATGGTTTTTAAGTAAATTTAAGAAAAAAGTAAGAGAGCGGGACGTTGTTTATCTGATCCTTGCATTTCAGATATTACTTTGTTTACTTGCCCTGTTGGTTTTTATCTATTCATAGAGAAGGTTTTTAAATAATAAATTTGGTATATATTTATGGCAAATAGTGATTTTTTGAAGATTGTTAAGAATCGAAAGTATCAGATTGTTGCGACGGTCATTTTATTCTTAGTTATCCTTATTCTTTCTTCGTGGATGAGAACCCAAAATCTTCCTTTGTTGAAAGATCAGACAACTGGAGAATATATCCCTGCTGCGCTTGACCCTTTTTATTGGTTGAGGATTGCGCAGACAATTGTTACTACAGGAGGTCTGCCTACGCAAGATCCACTGAGAATTATTCCGGGAGGAACTGGATGGAGTAATGAACTTATGCCTCGAGCAGTTATATTCTTATACCAAGTTTTTAATATCTTTGGAGATTATACCTTGCAATATGTGGATGTTATCTCGCCAGTTATATTCTATGCTTTAGGGCTTATCGTATTCTTTTTTTTATGTTTATACTTAACTAAGTCAAAAATCGCTTCGTTAATCAGCTCATTATTTCTAGCATTTATACCTGCTTATTTGTATAGAACAACAGCTGGTTTTTCTGATCATGAAGCAATTGGGATGCTCGCCTTTTTTTCTGTAATGTTAGTTTACGTTCTTGCATTAAATTATCTTGGAAAAGATAAAAAAATGTGGCATGCTGGTTTGTGGGGATTGGGAGTAGCATTCTTAACTGGTTTTACAATCGCCTCATGGGGTGGTGTTGCTAATTTTATTTTTCTTATTTTGCCCTTTAGTTTTTTTATATTGTGGATACTTGAAAACAAAGATGAAGACAAAAAAGGAAAAGAGTTTCTTGTTTTTTATGCCACTTGGCTTCTTTTCACATTATTATTAATCCCTCTCTTCGGATTTAGTATTTCTGAGCCACTGGATAGATTTGTGCTTGGGTCTAACGGGATTTTAGGGATATTTATTCTTGGTTTTATCATAGTGGATTATTGCCTATTAAAATTAAAGGAAAGGGACAAGATAAAAAGTTTAAACAAGTATAGAATCTTAGCAAGTCTTATTATTATCCTTTTGTTAGGTGGTCTAGGATTGTTGGTAGTAGGGAAAAGTATCATTTCGATATTTGTAAGTATATTTAATACAGTTATAAATCCTATTGATGCCGGAAGAGTTGGTAAGACTGTTGCTGAAAATGCGCAGCCATACTTATCAACATGGATTGGGCAGACAGGATCAATATTTTTCTGGATTTTTTTAGGTGCTTTGTCTTTATTTGGATTTGAGATAAGCAAAAAGATAATGAGAAAGAAAAATAAGATTTTTTTCATGATTGTATGGATAATTCTTGTGTTTGGGCTGATATTCAGCAGTTATTCTCCTGATTCTGTACTAAACGGGAATTCGCTACTGAGCAAAGGACTAATGATTATCATTTTGTTATTATTTTTTGGATATGTGGCTTGGATTTATTTTAATGATAATGTAAAAATAGATTCTAAGCTGATTTTTATATTTTCTTGGATTGTGATTATGCTTATAACAGCAAGGGCTACTATAAGAGTCTTCTTTGCAGTCATCCCATTGTTTACATTTTTGGTGGGATTTGAATTAATGAAATTACTAAACTATGCAAAAGAGAATAAGGAAGAGACAATGAAAGTATTTCTTTGGGTTGTTATCGCAATAGCAATCGTCTCTATGGCATTTAGTATAAATAATCTTACGAGAATTAGTATGGAGCAGGTTAAATATACTGGCCCTAGTGCGACCACTCAATGGCAAGATGCAATGAATTGGACGAGGAATAACACTCCTGAAGGAAGTCTTTTTGTTCATTGGTGGGATTATGGTTATTGGGTTGAATACCTTGGAGAGAGGCCAACTATTGCAGATGGGGGACATTTTGAAGGTGAATTTAGAGATCATTTGATTGGGCGGTATCTATTGACTGAACCAAATCCGGATGCTGCATTAAGTTTTATGAAATCAAATAATATTTCTTACTTATTGATTGATCCTACTGATTTGGGAAAGTATTCTGCTTATTCTAGTATTGGAAGTGATGTATCGGGTACAGACAGACTAAGCGGGGTACCAATAATGCTTTCCGATTCTAGCCAGATGCAAGAGACTTCAAATGGGACAATAAGGGTGTACCAGGGGGGGAGTGCTATTGATGGTGATATAGTGTATAATGACAGTGGAAGACAGATCTTTTTGCCTTCAGGAAAGGCGGCAATTATAGGCATAATTATTGAGTCGACAAGCGTTGGGCAAGTAAAGCAACCTACTGCTGTTTTCTACTATAATAATGTTCAAACAAGGATTCCTGTGCAGTATATTGAGATTGCAGGACAGTTTTTTGATTTTGGTTCAGGATTAGATGCTACGATAAAAGTGATTCCTGAAATTTACACTTCATCCAACAAGCTACAAGTAGATAGTCTTGGAACAGTTCTCTACTTATCTCCAAAGGTTTCTCCAAGTTTATTCTCTCAGTTGTATCTTCTTAATGATCCTAAGAAAGAATATTCTACCATCGATCTTGCTTATTCCGCACAAGATGAAGTTGTAAAAAGCTTAAATCAACAGGGAGCGAATCTTCCGGAGATTGTTTATTATCAGGGGTTCAGAGGTCCAATTAAAATCTGGAAGACAGATTATCCATCGAATGTTTTGGTTCATGACGAATTTCTTGCAACATCCGGAGAATATGCTTCGTTGGATAACCTGACCTTTACCAAATGAAATTTGAAGATTATAAGATAGCTATAATAATTGGGACAAGGGCTGAACTGATTAAGACTTTTCCTGTAATGCTTGAATTACAGAGAAGAAAAAGAGATTACTACTTTATACATACGGGTCAGCATAATTTAAAAGATTTATGCAAGATCTTTGGAGTTAAGGTCCCTGACAAGGTTCTGAGTGAAGAGCCTAAGGAGAGTTCAAAGTTTAATACTAGGCAGACTAGTGCAGTAAAATGGAGCATAAGTTTAATCTTTAAAATTCGCAAAGAGCTAAGGAGATTGAAAAAGCTTGAATATGTTTTATATCATGGCGATACAATGACCACTGCTGTTGCTGCTTTAGCTTCTTCTAAATTGCTTAATCCTTTTAAAAAGTATAAAAATGCGCATCTTGAGGCTGGTTTGAGAAGCTGGAATATTCGTGAACCTTTTCCGGAAGAAATTTCAAGAAGGATAGTCGGAAGGTTTTCTGATTTGTTATTTGCCCCTTCTTCTGACTCTAGAGATAATCTTAAAAAATATAATCATAAGAAGATTTTTGTTTTCGGAAATACTATTGTTGACTCGGCGGATTACGCGTTAGGGCTTGCTAAAAAAGGAAAAGTTAAGCCTCTATCCGCTGAAAGGTTTGCACTCATAACAGTTCATAGACATGAAAACCTAAAGAATAAACACCGAATGGAAAAGATTATCAAGATCTTGGATTCCTTAACAATTCCGGGATTCTTCGCTGTTCATGACAATACCTTGCTAAAACTAAAAGAATTTGGTCTGCTGGAAAAGCTGAAGAGTAATAAAAATGTTAGAATTATAAAACCTCTGGATTATGTTTCCTTTATTTACCAGGTGAGTAAATGTTCTTTAATTATCTGCGATGGGGGAAGTATGCAAGAAGAAAGTCTAATTTTTAAAAAGCCTTGCATAATCTTGAGATATGCGACGGAAAGACCGGAGGGGCTTAAGAGTAATTTCCAGTTTTTATCCAAACTTGATATTGAAAGAACTCAGGAAAAGATAAGTGAGTTTTTATCTCCAAAGTTTAAGGTGAATAATTTTCAAAATCCTTATGGCGAGAAAGGTTTAAGTAGAAAGATTGTTGAGGTTTTGAAATGAGTAAAAAGGTGTTGTGGGAAAGTCAGATAAAAAAAAATGATGTTGCTCTGGATATCGGGTGTTGGGATGGGGCAAAGATTAGAAAGTTAAAAGACCGGTGTGTCATCTATGGTATGGATATTGATTCTTCTAAATTCCGATCTTGCCCTTTGGCAATAAGAGAGCGAATAAAAAAAGGCGATGCTACTAAACAGATACCTTTCAAAACTAAATTTGATTGGATATTTTTGGAAGAAGTTCTCGAACATGTGGATACTCCGGATAAACTTCTTTTAAATATAAGCAAAAGCCTGAAAAAAGATGGAAAATTAATTATGACTACTCCTAGAAGTGTTCCTTTTTTTGAATTTTGGGATCCTGCTTATCTCAGGTGGAGGCTTTTGCATGGACAAAGACATTATCATTTTTCAGAGATAGAAATCTCTAAACTCTTTAATCTAGCGGGATTAAAAATAGAGGACTCCTATAAGTTTGGAAATCTGAAGTGGGTTCTGCACAGATGGGCAAATGTAATTATGAGATATTTAATTAAATCTAAAAAGCAGATAAGACTAAAAGATAATGAAGGTTTTTGTGAGTGGGCTATTCTGGCAGGAAAAAAATGAAAAATAAAATAAGAGTTTATTTGCAGTATCCTTGGGTTTTTCCAGATTCTCCCTATTATAAATACCTTTTAAAGTACAAACCTTCGGGAGTTAATTATATTAATTATTCTGGTTCTAGTGGTGCGAGTATAAGTTCTAAAAAATTAAAAATCATGAATTTTTTTAAGTATAAGATCCGAGAATTAATACGGTTCCTCAAAATGCCTTTTCCAGCTGCTTTGCTTACCAGAAAGCAAAAAGAAGATTTTGATATTATTCATTGCGCACATTGCATGAGCCTGAACAATTCTCCATGGATAATGGACATAGAAGCTCCTTTTCAATTCTGGCTTTCTGCCAGTCCAACCTGGCTTGGTAAAAAAATTGTTAAAAGAATTCTTCTTAAAGATAATTGCAAAAAGATATTGTCTTGGACAGAAGAAACAAAAAAAGAGGCTATTGCTCTTTTTCCTGAGTTAATGGAAAAAATAGACATGTTATATCCGGCTATGGCTGTCCCAAATATAAAAAAACAAAAGCATAGTGAAATAAATCTCTTGTTTGTTGGAAGATATTTTTTTGCAAAGGGAGGTTTGCATGCTCTTGAGATAATGGATAGATTAACTAAGAGATATAAAAATGTTAAAGGAATAATTATTTCTGATGTTCCTGAGGACATAAAATCCAGATATTCGGCTAACAGGAGTATCCAATTTTATGGGTTGATGCCTCAGGAAGAATTATTCAAACGATTCTATTCTAAATCAGACATTTTTATTTATCCAGGATATAGTGATAGTTTTGGCTTTGCTTTTCTTGAGGCCATGGCATTCAAAATGCCTGTTGTGACTGTAGATGGCTATGCTCGGAAAGAAATTATACACCATAATGTTGATGGATTTGTTATTCCCAGAAAAATGAAGAGTTTTATGGAGATCGGTGCTCATGAGGAAGAAATGATCAAAGAAATGGAAAGAGTTACCTCGTTGTTAATCACCAACAAAAAATTAAGAGATTCTATGTCCAAATCAGCATTTGAAAAGATGCTTAAAGGCAAATTCTCAGTTGAAAAAAGAAATGAAAAGCTTAAAAGAATATACGAGGAGGCTTTAAAATGATAAAAAATGTTGAAAAACAAGATTATAAGGCAATTAAAGAATTTATCAGGCTAAATGATGGAAAAGGAATTCAATATTCTCCTCTTTTTCAAGATTTTGTTGAAGAAACTTATAGCAACTGTAAAAAAGGGTATAAGATTGTGGTTGGTAAGGATGAAAAAATAAAAGCTTATCTTCCATTTATAATATTAAAAGGACTTTTTTCCAATAAAAAAAGACTTGTTTGTACCCCTTTTGTTGACTCTTCTGGTCTTTTAGGAAGATTGTCGTCTAAAGAAGTAAAATTATTTTGTGAGGAATCGTTTAAAGCGGGAATTAAAAGAATAGAAGTAAGACTAAACGATTCTTCAAAGGAAAATTTGAAAAAAATCAAAATTCTTGAAAACTCTGGTTTTTCAAAGCTTTCTGCTAAGCAACAGTATATAATAAGGATTGCTGATGAAAAAGATTTTTGGGATAGATTTCATAAACATACCCGAAACGATATTAGAAAAGCCGAAAAATCGGGGTTGATAATTAAAGAAATAAACTCTAAAGAGGAGATTAATGACTTTTATTCCCTCTATTTTAAAAATATGAAATATTTTGGGTCTCCTTCGCATTCAAAAGCTTATTTTACTAATCTCTTTAAGATCCTCCGGGAGAATGTTTGCGGGTTAAATTGCTATTACCATGGAAAGTTGGCTGGTGCTGTTATCCTGATGCATAACAATGGTTATGGGTACCTTGCATTTAATGTTTCTGATCCTTCATTGAGAGATTATAGGCCCAATGATTTACTTTACTGGAGTATCATTAAATCTTGTATAAAAGAGAAAATAAATTTGCTAGATGTTGGACAGGTGGATACTACTTCGGAAGATTCAAGAGAAAAGAGTCTTTATAGTTTCAAAAGTAAATGGCTGGGCGAAGTGTATAATAAGTATCTGCTTGTTAAGAATGTAGACAACTCACGAGACAAACCCTCCACCAGCAAAAATAAGGTAAAGATAATGAGGGCCGTATTCTCTAAACTTCCTAGTTTTATGCTAGCTTATTTGGGGCCATATATTTGTTCGCGGACCGGAAGATAATCTCTTTCTTTTTCGGCAATTATCACCTGAAATGGTCTGAAAAAAGGAAATAACAAGTAAAAAGGGATTACAACCCTCTTTTTCGTAGGTAAACTGAAATATTCAAAAGATAATTTTTTTATCTTGAACCCTGCTCTCTGGAGAAGTGTTTTTACCTCAAAATAAGAAAATTCTCTTATATGGCCAGGGTAACCTTTTACTAATTCTTGCTCATATGTTTTGTGGATTTCTTTGTCCAGCCCAATCCCTGTTAGGTATTTGAATATCTTGCCAATCGCATGAAGGTTTGGTGTGGAAAGTATTAGAGTTCCTTTCTTTTTTAAAACTCTGTTTGATTCCAGAAGGACATTTAAGGGGTTGCTTAGGTGTTCTATTACTTCTGTGAGGATTAAAGTTGAAAATGATTCTTCTTTGAAGGGAAATTTTTCATTAAGGATATTACAAGTTGAGAAATCTATTTTATTATTCTTTACAAAATCGCTTATTGGTTTTTCGTAGGGCGGGCCTAAATCAAGACCCGTTATTGGATAGTTTAGCTTTCTTAACAACCAGAATATGTAAAAGGGATAAGAGCCCACCTCTAGAATCTCTCCTTTTTTGTAGTTATTTTTTATATTTTCTAATAGGTTCTTATATCGGCCGGTAAAAAAAGAGTCCATCTTAAGATTATATTTATCTAATTCTTTTTGAAGGTCTTCAAGAGGATTATATTGCATAAATTTATTAACCAAACTCATTTTAAAAGACTATCGAATATGGAAAAAAGATATTTTTATTTAAGGGTAGATTTAGAGTCGGATAAGGGGATAAAAAAAGGGCTTCCCCAGATTCTGGACTTATTAAAGAAGCATAATGTCAAAGTTTCCTTTTATTTAACAATGGGTGGAGAATCTGGTTTATTTGATTTAATTAGATATAGAAAAAAATTAAAAACGGCTGGTGAAAGGAAAATCCAGGTTTTTGGTTTTTTTGAAAAATTAAGAATTGCTTTTTTCCCAAGAGATTTTGTTAAAGAAAATATGAGACTACTTAAAAGAATACTTGCAGAGGGGCATGAGCTTGGAATTCATGGCTGGAAACATCGTGCATGGACCCGAGGAATAGATGAAATTGATATTGAAAAACACGTTACTCTTTCTGTTGAAAAATTTAAAAAGATGTTCGGGGTTTATCCTTCTAGTTTTAGCGCTCCTGGTTTTAATACTAATAAAAGAATAATTAAAATTGTTAAAGATAACAATATTAAAGTAATAAGTGATTTGCCTGGGAAAGGACCTTTTTTAGTTGATGGCCTTGTCAATGTTCCTATAACTATTAAAGGAAATAATAATACGCCCATTATAGAGTATTTGGTTTCAAAAGGTAAGAGGGATGATGAAATTATTGAAGCTATCTTAAAGGAAATTGATAAATTAAAATATGCTGGTTTTTATATCCATGGAATATATGAAGGAATTGAGAAGGTTGATATGCTTGATAGATTAATAAAAAGATTAAAAGAAACAGGGAGAGAAGTCATTACAATTAAACAGGTGGCAAAACTCACTGAAGGGAGAGATAAATGAAAATTTTACAAGTTACAAGTACATTCTATCCTGTAATTGGTGGGCAAGAGAAAGTTGTAGAAGACAATGCCTTGATGTTGTTAAAACATGGGCATAAGGTTGATATTCTCACAACGGACATGCTCTACAAAAAAGATGTTAAAAAAAATGAAATTTATAAAAATTTGAAAATAATAAGGAAGAAAAACAAATACTTTTTTGGAGGGTATGGTTATTCTCCAGAGGGTTTGGACTGGCTTGTTAAGAACTATAGGGCTTATGACTTAATCCATTTCCATGGATTCAATCGGTACATTAGCGAGGTTCCTATCTATTTTTTAAAGGATAAAGTGCCGATGATTTTCACCCCTCATGGATTCATGCATACTAAAAAGAATTATTTAATTAAGATATTACACAACTTATTTGTAAAGACTCTAATTGGATCTGCTGATTATTTCACAGGATCTACTAGATTGGATACTCATTACTTCAATAAATTGGGTCTTGTTAAGAATGTTGTTGAAATACCAAATGCAGTTAGTGAAAAATTCTTTCAGAAGCAAAGTGAAAAGAAGATTGCGGAGTTCAAAAAGAAATATACTCTTGGGGATAAGAAGATATTACTGTATGTCGGAAGGGTACATAAGAGCAAGGGACTACAATATGTTATTAAAAGCATTAAATCATGTAATTGTGTTCTGCTTATTGCTGGACCTGATGCGGGATATAAGCAAGAATTGGATAAAATTATAAAAAAACAAGGTGTTGAAGAAAAAGTTATTTTTTTAGGAAAGGTAAGCGAGGAGGATTTACTTCTTTCATACAATTCATGCGATATCTTTGTATTATTCTCTCAGTGGGAGGGATTTGGAATTTCAGCTATTGAAGCCATGGCTGCAGGTAAGCCTTGTATTGTGAGTGACAGAGGAAGTCTCCCATTTGTTGTAGGTGATAACAAGGAAGGATTTGTTGTTTCTTTTAAAGATGTAAACGCTTTATCTGAAAAGATAAATTTTCTATTAAACAATCCAAATATTGCTAAGCAAATGTCAAAAAATTCAAAGATAAAAGCGCACAAGTATGAGCTAGATAAAATTACAAAAGACTATGAGAAGATCTATAGAAAAGCTATATTGGCACATAATTTAAATAAAGTTAACAAAAAACAAAATGGCTAAAGTATTATTTATTCATGATGGTAAACCTCACTATTGCCACAAAAAATTTGCAGAATCTGTTAATGCTGATTTTTTTGATTTAAATATAGAGAATCTGGGAAGAAAAAGAGCTTTTACTATTTTTTTGAAAAAGGTTCCCAGAAACTATGATATCTATTTTACTGAAGGCTTGTATTCTTATGCTGTCTTAGCTAAAAAATTGGGGTTAATAAAAAAAAGCTCAAAGGTAATCAGTCTATTTTCAGATCCTAGGTTGTTCCAGCTTGTCGATGGTAAAAGGTTTAATCCTCAGGTAAATTCAGTAGTTAAGTATCCTTTTTTTAAAAGGAGGATTGCAAGGTATCTGATTAATTCTTTGGACGGCGCGATTTGTGTGGGGCAATTTGAAGCAGAATTATTAAGAAAAATTTCAAAAAACATTCCTTTAGAGACTGTTTATCCGTTTATTTCTAAAGAGAGGGAAGATCTTTGTTTATTGAAAAGAAAATTTCAAAAAAAGAAGAATTTTATTTTTATTGGTTTTGGCCCTGATTATTATTATAAGGGCGTTGATATTATGCAAAAATGTTTTAATAAACTTAAAGATAAAAATATTAGCTTGGAGATTGTAGGCGACTGGGATTTGTTTAAGAAAGAAAAGAGTAATGTTATAACTTGGCTTGGAAGACAAATGGATATTGAAAAGTATCTTAAGAAATCTTTTATGGGAATACATCTCGGTAGGGGCGAGGCTTTTGGTGTCTCTATTCTGGAGATGATGATGTCCGGTCTTCCTGTGCTTGTTTCTGATCTTACGGGAGCTAGAGAGGCTGTATCTAGAGTTTCAGAAAGGTTAGTTGTTTCTATCAATGAAGAGGAAATAATAAGTGTTGTAAACTATCTGTCCAAATTGAATCCTTCCCAGTGGAAGATTCTTTCAGATAAATCAAGGAAGGTCTCTAAAGAATTTACAGAGAAAAAACAAGTTGAAAATTTCAAAAATAAATTTAAAAAATTATCGGACAAAATTTTCTAGAAAAACGGGTTTGTCAATATTCTTACCTTGTTTTAATTTATGTATATAATACCCCAAATATAGATAGTAGAAAAAATTGCTTGTTGCTACCTTTAGTGCGGGTTTACCTTCTTTCCATGCACCTTCTGTTAAAAGCACTTTAAAGAAAGAAAGTGTCGCAAATGGGAAAGCAGTTAATAGGGGTAGGTATTTTCTTATCTTTATTCTGATTGGTTGTTCCTTTGATGAATAATTAAATCTATCAAAACTAGCAAAATCTTCGAGTGTCGCTTTTGCCTGAGGGATTATGCATCTTTTTATTCCCTGATTTAAAAAAATTTTCAATGTTGGCACATTGCCTACAGGAGGGTGATGCTCAAGTCTTAAATTAGAATATTCCACTTTCCCAAGTATCTTCGGTTCTCCCCAATTTGGAAAACCAACATAAGAAATCTTATCCTTTCGGTATAGGCATACTTTCCTAGACCATTTTTTTGTAACATATTTTTTACCATCCCAAAAGAGCCATAAAAATGAATATGCTTCAACCTCTAGGTTTTGAATTAGTTTTCTTATTTCTTTATGAAGCTCTTTAGATAAAAATTCGTCCGCATCTATTTTTAAGATCCATGAGTATTTTGCTTTTCTATATAAAAAAGCCTGATGGAACTCGCATTGGCCTTTATGAGGTCTTACAAATATATTTTTAGTGTACTCTCGGGCTATTTTAAGTGTGTTGTCTTTGCACGGGCCATCGTGGAGTACTAAGATTTCGTCTGAGATATCTTTTATACTTTCAAGACATTCCCGAATATTTCTTTCTGAATTATACACAATCAAACATGTTGATATCCCTGGTTTTAATTTCATGAATTTAAACTTCCTACAAAGTATATAAATTTTCTTAATACGCTACCTCTATCATAAAATTACTAGAAAGACTTATAAAGTTTTGATAAAATACCTTTTAATGAGCAAATTAAGGAGCAAGGTTAGACAAATTCTGCCTGGGAAGATAGTTACTCTTCTAAGAAGAGTAGATAGAAAATTTCAGGATTTTAAATATCAATTGTTTTTTCTACGCAATTATGGGCGGCTAGATTTTTTTGACGTGATTGATATTGAAGTGAATACCTACTGCAACCGGAGATGTCCTTATTGTCCCAATAGTGCTTATGAAAAGGGGCTCAAGAAGAATGAAAAATTTATGAGTGAAAAAACTTATGAAAAATTAATTGATGAGCTTGCCAAGCTAAAATTTAGGGGAAGAATTACTCCTTGTTTCTATAATGAACCTCTAACGGACAATCGGCTTCTTGATCTTATCGGGTATGCTAGAAAAAAGCTGCCTTATGCAAAGATTATTATTACCACAAATGGAGATTACCTTGATATTAAGAGTTATAGAAATCTCATAAAAGCGGGAGTAGATTCGTTTTATATCAGCCAGCATAATTGCTCTAAGCCTTCTGAAAAGCTTAAACAAGTTTTTGATTTTGTTAAAAAAAATAGGAATCTCCGCAGAACAATTCATTATGAAGTTATTGATCCTAAATCCCGTCCTTTATTTAATCGGGGAGGTTTAGTCCGACCCCAAGTTGTTTCCGAAACTCCCATTTGTATCGACTATGGTAACCCCCTAATTGTAGATTACCAAGGCAATATACTCCTCTGTTGTAATGATTATTTTGGTTCTGTTAATTTTGGCAATATAAATGAAAAATCGTTATTAGAAATCTGGGACAGTGAAAAGTTTAAAAGTTTAAGAAAAAGATTAAGAAGAGGAATTTACGATCTTCCTATTTGCCGGAAGTGTGTAGGAAAATAAAGATGGAAAAACCAGACAATATAGCCACTAAAACAAGATACTTGAAAATGAGAAAAATGTTGCCTACTGATTGTTCTAATTTAACCATCTTAGACATTGGGGCAGGAAAATATCCTATCTCCAAAGGGGTAAGCTGTAAGAAGGTAATCTCCTTAGACGGTGAAAATAAGTATAATCCGGATATTATGGTTGATTTAAACTGTGAAAAAATTCCTTTGAAGGATAGTTCAATAGATATTTTAATTGCTGGAGAGATAATTGAGCATATGTTTAACCCAACTAGATTCCTGAGTGAAATTAATAGGGTACTAAAGAAAGGAGGGCTCCTAATTCTCTCTACTCCAAATATCTGTTCATTTAAAAACAGAATCAGAATGTTATTTAATCTTATACCGGAACATTCTGCTAATCATTTGCAATGCAGTAATAAGGATATCCATCATTTGCAGGATCATGTAGGCGATTTTAATTCAAGATCTATAAAATGTCATTTGAACAATGCAGGGTTTAGGTTAAGCAAACTGGATAGTAATGGTGTAATCTTCAGAGGAAAAAGAATATTTCCCTTGGTTTTAACTCCTTCTTCATTTGGGGAAGTTTTAATATTGAAGGCGAAGAAGCTCTAGTTAGAAATTACTTTTAGTCCAATCATATAAAGTGTCTTGCTTAGTACAGATACGCCTGCTACGACAAAAACGATTAGTTCTGGATTGCTTCTAAAAAAGAATAAAATTAAAAAGAGATTTAGAAAGAGATTTATCGCGGATGATGATATTAGTAAAATAGAAACTTTGAATTGCTTTCCTGTAGAAATAAGATAATTATAATAAAGAGTGGTCATTGGTACTAGAATGAAAAGGGGCGTCAAAATTCTTAGGATATTTATTGATGGGAGGTAACTTTGACCATATAAGAGAGATATTAGAAATTTTGAAAGGAAAAACATGAGGATTGCAAGTGTGAAAGTAATCACCAGTAGAGATTTTACACTTCTACCAAATATGCTTTTCCTTTGCTGTCCACGGACCCTGCCAAATATGGGCAATAATACTAATGCGAGTGATGAAAAGGGGGTTGCAAGTGCAAGGAGAGTCATCGCTACTTGGTAATAGCCTAGATAAGCCGGAAGGACAAAAAATCCTAAAATAATTAAATCAAAGTATGAAAAGAATATTTCTGAAAGAGAGTTAAAAGACAAAGGATAAAGCAGGGTTTTTGCTTTTGCTTTTTCTGATGATTTTAATTTTACCGGGTGGTTAATAAAACTTCTTTGACTTCCTAGTTTAAAGAACATGAACATGGTTGCAAAAAAGTAAGATATGGCCATTAAAAAGAAAGATGAAAAGAGGGTAACATTCTCCAAGTTGTTCATTTTTAATAGAATAAAAACCGCAGGAATGACTAAGATTATTCTGATGATTTGAAATATTGCCTCTTTTATCAGGGGTGTTTTAAAATCCTGTCTTGCCTGAAAAAGTGCTTCAAAGATTGTTGAAAGACCTGAAAAAATGAGATAGCTTGTTCCACCAATCAACCCGATAAATAATGGGGACTTTCCATAAATAACTGAAAGGGGAAAAGCCAAAACTCCAAGGATAACTGCAAAAAGTAAGGCAAAATATAACTTTAGTTTGAATAGATATCTTGCATTCTTTTTAAAGTCATTAAGGCTTTTTTGTCTGGAGAGTATTATTACTGCGGTTTTACTTATTCCTAAATCTGAGAAAGAACTAAAGATTAATATAATCGACATAGATAAACTATATAGCCCGAATAATGATGGCATGAGAAGTCTTGCAAGAAGCAAGCTAAAGATAAGAGCTCCGGCTTTCGCGACTAAGATATTTGAAAACTGATAAGCAGAATTTTTAAAAAATCTTCCAAATAAACTATCTAAATCTCTTTTTGTGAGTCTTTTAAAAAGTTTTTTCATTTCTAATAAAAACCAGAAACTTATTTAAACTCTTCTAAATCTGTTTTATTATGGTGAAGCCTAATCTCTTTATTGTTGGAGTTCCAAGAGCCGGAACAACTTCAATTGCAGAATATTTAAAACAACATCCAGAAGTTTTTATGCCGGAAGTTAATGGGCCCGACTTTTTTGGTGATGTCCCTAACGGTTCTTTTCCACAATATTTTAGAAATGAAAAACTATATCTCTCTCTATTTAAAAAAGCAAAAAATGAAAAATATCTGGGGGATGCTTCCCATTTGTTCTGCTCCGTAAAGGCTCCAAAAAGAATTAAAAAATTTAATGCTTCCTCAAAAATAATAATTATCCTGAGAAGCCCCTTAGAAATTATAGGCTCTTTTTATAATTCTAATTACCTTTCAAATAATCTTCCTCTTGAGGAGGCTCTGAAAGAAAATACTTATAATGTAAAAATTTTAAACGAGAATCTTAAATATCATAGAAACCTTACTAATTGGATTAGTACCTTTGGTAGGGAAAATGTACATATTATTATTTATGAAGACTTAAAGAAGAATGTTAAAAAGGAATTTTCAAAAATATGCAAATTTCTAAAAATAGAAGATTTATCATCTTCTATAGATTTTATAGTACATAATAAGGCTAGAGAAACGAAGAATAGATGGTTGACCTGGCTGATAGTTCATACTCCTCTGAGAATAAGACTTTTTATTAAAGGGTTTTTTTCTCCTGAAAAACTAGCTGAAATAAAGCAATTTATTAATAAAATAACAACTAAAGAAGAGATAAATAAAGAGATTTCTGCTGATGTGTCTATAGAATTAAAAAAGAAATATAAAAAAGAAGTTCAGAAGGTTTCTAAGTTTATTAAAAGAGATTTGACTTATTGGGTGAGATAAGTTTATTTCTTTCTAGCATTAGACTCCTTATTATATTGGTCGACAAATCTTGCCACTTCTAGAACTTTTTCTCTTGTCACTTCACCATGAGACTCTGCTCTGTGATGATTATGCAGGTGGTATTCCCCGTTTGCACCTATTTGATCGTAAAACTTTGTTCCAGGGTAAGGGGTAAAATTTGAGACGCTTACAAAATCCGGGCGAGCTTCCCGGATAAATTGGATTGTTTCATCAACATGTTCTGGTTTCTCGCCTGGAACGCCAACCATAATATAAGCTACCCACGGAAGTCCCGCTTGCCTAAATGCTTCTGAAGCATTAAGAACATCTACCTTTTTCTGATTTTTATTCATTAATCCTAGAACATATTCACTTCCACTCTCAACTCCTAGTTTTACACTTGTACAACCTGAAAGTTTCATCCTTCTAGCAAGCTCAGAGGTAATTGTATTTGCTCTCGCTAAGCAAGACCAGGTTATTCCTTGGTCTGTAACACCCTCGCAGAATTCTGCTACCCTCTCACTTTTATAGGTAAATGTATCATCAACTAAATAAAAATCAGTTACACCAAGATCACTTTTTAGATGTTTAACTTCTCCAAGTACATTATCAATACTTCTAGACCTCACCTTCCGGCCCCATAACATTCCAGAATTGCAAAAGTTACAGTCATTTGGACAACCACGAGTAGTCATCACCATTCCGAGGTCTTTTGGGTCATAGTCCTCTAAACCCTTAAGGGTTCTTCTGTCTGGCCAGGGAAGCGCATCCAAATTTTTAATTCTTTCCCCGACAATAATCCCTTTCGGGAGATCTAATATTTTCGGGATTGCATCTTCTGCTTCTCCGGTAAATACATAATCAAAATGTCCTCTATTCCAGACCTCTTCTGGTTTTATGCTTGCATGGGGTCCTCCTGCTGCAATTATTCCTACCCCTTCCTGTCTAGCTACATCGGCCACTCTTTCTGCGCTTGGAAGTTTTGTTGAAATAATTGAGATGCCTACAACGTCCGGCCTTTCTGTTCTGATTACTCTCCTAGATGCTTCCCATAAAGGGTGTTGCAGGTCTTGTAATCCATTTAGATACGCATCGTAATGTTGCATCTTCTCATGAAATTCGAATGATTTTCCTGTTGGGTGATAATCGGCATCAAATACTGTAACTTCATGACCTTCTCTTTTCAATGTCGCTGCTAATGATAATAAGCCTAGGGGGACCATCCTCTTTGAAAAGTCCATGAACTTTTGGAAGGGGGGGTCTATTAGCAAAAATTTCATATTAATGGTTAAAAATAGAGGTTTTTATAGTTTGTTGTGATGCACTTAGGAAATTATAGATTTTAAGAACATTAAACTTAAAAATAGAGATTTTCAACTATATTTATGAGAAAGATAAAAACAATATGTACGATTGGGCCATCTTCATTAAATGAAGAAATTTTAAATAAGCTGGAAGAAAGAGATGTTGATTTCTTTAGAGTTAACTTATCTCATACAGACAAAGATAAGATAGAATCCGTGGTAATAGAATTAAAGAAGCATAATGTACCTATTATCCTTGATACTGAAGGATCTCAGGTAAGGTCTGCTAATAAAAAGGACTTGGTACTTTTAGAGGGCCAGAATATCAAGATATTTGAAGAGCATTGTGCGGGTGACTCTGACCGGTTAGTATTAAATCCCGTTAGCGTCCTGAATGCGTTAAGAGAGGGAGATTTAATCTCCATTGATTTTAATTCCGCTCTTTTGAAGATATACAATGTTAAAACTCTCAGGGAAAAGAAATATATCGAATGCAAGGTCCTAATTGGAGGTTTGGTTGGATTGAGAAAGGCAGTTCATATTGATAGCCCTACCTTTAAGCTTCCCTCATTTAGTGAAAAAGATTTGTCTGCTGTAAAAATTGCAAAAAAATACGGGATAAAACATTTTACCCTTTCTTTCATGGAAGATCCTTCTGATGTAAAGGCATTTAAGAAATTACTACCCGGAGTTACTGTTTTCTCTAAAATCGAGTCGAAAAAAGGACTTGAGAATTTTTTAAAAATTGCAAAGGAATCAAATGGTGTCTTGATTGACCGGGGGGACTTAAGTCATCAGGTTCCTTTAGAAAGGATTCCCTTGATACAAAAGTATGTTATTAGTAAATGCAGAGAGATGGGAAAAGAAGTTTTTATTGCGACGAATACTTTAGAACAAATGTCTTTTTCATTAAAGCCTAACAGGGCAGAGGTAAATGACATTATTAATACTCTGTTGGATGGAGCAACAGGTATTGCCCTTACAAAAGAAACAGCAGCGGGCAAGTATCCTGTAGAGACTGTAAATATGTTAAAAGTTCTTATTTCTCAATTTAGCCTTTTTGATTTTAGCGAAAATCCTAATAAAAAAGAAATTTTAAATAAAATTGAAAAAGAGAATTATTTGTATTCTTCTAAAAAAATACCTGGTTTTTTGATTAGACCCCATGGAGGCGTGCTTGTAGATCGCGTTTTTAGGGGAGATTCTTCAAAATTAAAGGTCCCTGGAAAAAAGATTTTTGTTGGTGAGGAAACTTTAATGGATATAGAGCAGATTGCTATTGGTGCTTTTAGTCCTCTCGAGGGTTTTCTTAATGAAGATGATTTTAACTCTGTTGTGGACAAAATGAGGATGAAAAGTGGAGTGGTTTGGCCTATCCCGATTACCTTGAATGTTAGCAAGAACGAACAGGAAAGTTTTAAAATCGGGGAGGAGGTTTCTCTTGCTTCTTTGGAAGATAAAAATATTTATGCAATCTTAAAAATCGAAGATAAGTTTAGGATCAACAAGAACGATGTTGCTTTAAAACTCTATGGAACTGAGAGTTTAGAACATCCCGGAGTTAAAAAACTGATGGAGAGCAGTGAATACTGTTTGGGCGGAAAGATTATTCTTATAAGAAGAAGGAACTCGGAATATAATCTTTATGAACTGACGCCTTTGCAAGTAAGGAAAATTTTTATTGAAAGAGGGTGGAGCAAGGTTATAGGGTTTCATACTCGGAATGTAGTCCATAGAGGGCATGAGTTTATCCAAATGAGCGGTCTAAAGGAGAGTGCTTGTGATGGTTTATTTGTTCACCCGATTATTGGAAGGAAAAAAGAGGGTGATTTTAGTGCTGATATTATTGTAAAAACCTATGAGAGGATGATTGACGAGTTTTATCCGGTTTCAAAGGTTATTTTTTCTGCATTTTCATCCTATTCCCGATATGCAGGACCTAGGGAGGCAATATTTACCGCGCTAGTAAGAAAGAATTTTGGATGTTCTCATTTTATCGTCGGGAGAGATCATACTGGTGTTGGAAACTTTTATGGGCCAAATGATTCTCATAAAATATTTGACCGGTTTACAAAAGAGGAACTTGGAATTGTTCCCGTGATTTTTGACAAGATTTTTTATTCTACCATTGAAAAAGGCTATGTTCACGAAAAAGACTCGCCAAATCATCCAGAAGATAAGAAACTGCATATTTCTGGAACGCAGGCAAGGGAAATGTTAAAGAAAGGTATTGAACCTCCGGAGTGGTTTATGCGGCCGGAGATTTCTAGGATGATCATAGAAAAGATCAAAAAAGGAGAAAAAGTATTTTTTTAATATGGTCAAAGTTTTGTGGATGACTGGTTTATCGGGCTCTGGAAAAACAACGATTTCAAGCGTTTTGAGAGAAAAACTTGAGAAATTAGGTAAGAAGGTTAAAATTCTTGATGGGGATGATGTACGGAATACGCTCCATAAACATTTGGGGTTTACTCCACAAGATATAAAGCAGAACAACAGGCTTATTGTTGACTTATGTAAAAGACATTCTAAGGAGTTTGATTTTATTCTTGTTCCGATTATCTCCCCATTTAGAGAGAGCAGAGAGTATGCAAGAAAAGAGTTGGGGCTAGACTTTATCGAAGTTTTTATTAAATGTAGCCTAAAAGAATGTATCAGGCGAGATGTTAAAGGGCATTACAAGAAAGCATTGAGTGGAGAGATGGAAAATTTTATTGGGATTTCAGATAATGTTCCTTATGAAGAACCGAAAAGTCCTGAGATAATCGCAAATACTGAAAAAGAAAGTGTTGAAGAAAGTGTTGAGAAAATTTTGAAAAGTTTGGCTATGTAAATTAGTAGTCCTTTTTAAGTAACAATAAACCAAAGATTTATAAGTCCTTAAATGTTCAATTTAATATGGAAAATCAGATTGAGCAAATTAGACAGAGTCGGGATTTTTTAGTAAATCTTTTAGGAGATGGGGCTGAGATAATTAATGGTGCAATAAACTCTGGAGATCTAGGGGTTAAGATTAAAGGCCATTATTTGTCTGGAGTAGCTGATGAGATTACAAAACCTGATGTTGCTGTAGGAAAGCTATATCACGATGCTACAAAAAAGCGGTTTCCAGCCTGGCATGTTTTTATTGAAGATTATCCTGTTTCTCCAAATCCATCTGATTTTAAAGAAGGTGATATTGGCGTTTTTTATGATCCATTAGACGGAGGTAAATTATTAGCTGAAGGTAAGAAAGGGTATTCTACAATGGCCGGTGTTTGTTTCTATCATCAAGGTAAATTCGCTCCGACAATGGGGGTGATTAACCCCATGGATAGTGGGACTATCTGGGGATTTTCTTTTGAGGGGGATCGGTCTGGAAATGTGATTGAAGCTAATGTTCCTTCAAGAAAAAGTATGATCTTTGGAAGGACGCCTATTGAGCGACAGGGTCTTTTAACACCTATTGCTCAGTTATTAGGGTGTGAAGTGAAATACTCAAGGGGTATGGCTCCTCAAACTCAAGCACTATTAAATGGGGAAACGGATTTCTTTATATATGAATCTGGAATTGGACTTTCTGATGTTTTCCCTGTTGTCCCCATAATTGAATCTGTCGGAGGTAGTGTGGTTGATCTAAGAGGGAATAATCTATGCTACCATGGTAGCGAATCTGATGAAGGAAGAATTGTGGATGTTAGAGGTAAATTGGGATTCAAAAATGGAATTTTAGCTATAAGACGAGGAGTTGATCAAAACAGTATTCTAAAAAATATTGAGAAATTATTGAACTGAATTCTTTATTACTTTTAAGCTTCCATCTGCCCAACAATGTCTGCAAAGGCAGGTCTTGTTATGAAAACGCCTGCTGAAATC
>CAYNAV010000017.1:0-19068 GCA_964395405.1 Candidatus Woesearchaeota archaeon
GTTGTATTGTTGTTACCATATCTCTATAGTGTATCTATAGTTTATATATTTTTTGGGTTGACTGGCTAGGGCAATTATTATTTAGTAGTTACCTGGGAGAATATTTATAAATAAAGTTTGATAAGGATTGCTATGAAAAGATTACTTCAAGTATTAGGTTTTGTAGGATTACTAGCTATTGCTGGATGCGAGAAAAATAAAGGTGTTTATAGCCCTGATCAGGCGGAGCATGAGGCTAGGGCACAGATTATTCAAGGAGATTATTTATCAAAACCAAGAGAAAAATTTGGAAGGGATAGACCTGCTCCAAACTATCCAATGGATAGGCTCTTTGATAAGTATAATCTTCCAAGAATTAATGGTTTATGACTACTAAGTTGGCTTACTTTTTCTCTTCCCAATCATCAATTGCCTTCTTCAAAGCGTCAGCTGCGAGATTTGAACAGTGCATTTTTATCGGAGGGAGCTGACCAAGAGCTTCTGCAACATCTTTGTTTGTGATTTTTTTTGCTTGTTCAATTGTTTTGCCTTTTGCTAAAGTTGTAAGCATTGAGGAAGTTGCAATGGCTGCAGCACAGCCAAAGGTTTGAAATTTTATGTCCTTAATTATTTTATTTTCGTGTTTGTCTTTAGATATTTTTAATGTGAGTTTCATTACATCTCCACATTTTGGATTTCCAACTACTCCTTCTGCATCCGGGTTTTTTATTTCTCCCATATTTCTTGGATGCTGGAAGTGATCCATTACATTTTTGTTATAGTCTGTGTTGTTCATTTTGTGTTTTTTATATTTAGTAATTGTAATCCTATGGGGTTGTTATATCTTGGAATTTTTTATGGTTATATTTATTTTGTTGAGTTTTGTATTGCTGCCCTTTATTTTGTTTTTAACCTTATTCTGCAGTTTTTGCATCTTTTTATCAATTCTATTTTATTTGCTCTTTTGTTTACTTTTCCTGATTTGATTATTTTGTAGTTAGGAAGTTCTGATTTATGATTCATACTTCTTTTTTTCATTTCTTTTGCAAGCTGGTTGTGTCTTTTTTTGATGTTATGAACTTCAACAAGATTATTGTTTAGATAACCTTGGATACTCTTTTTTTTATTAATACAGCCTACAAACATATGCATCTCTACATGCTCTCCGAGTAGATGTTGGTTACACATTCTTTCCGGTTTAATATTCCACATTCTCATTTTGTGTAGTTATATTTAATTTATTTAATTCACTTATTTAATTCTTCAATTAATTCGTCAACATCAACATTGTGAGCTTCTGCACCTTGTTCAATTGTTTCCATCATTGCCATTGGGCAGCCACAGCAGAACATTCCTCTTTCAGCAAGTTTGTTTGCTGCCTTGGGATTTGTTTTTATTATTTCTGCAAAAGTCATTGATTTCTTTATTTGTTTAGGCTTTGTTTTTATTTTCTTTATTGTTTTCTTTATTTTCATTTTGTTTTCTTTAATCCTCGTCATCATCTTCATCACAATTGCATGCTTCGCAGGTATCTTTTTCATCATCGCAACATACACATTTTTCTCTAGAGTTTTTTGTAGGCTTCTTCATGGATTATTTACCTCCTTTGATTTAGTTGCTTCTATTTTTAGACTTTCAAGAGCGATTCCTTGGTATTGTCTTTTGCTTATATCTTTATCTTCTTGTAAAATTTTAATTTTAAATCCTGCATTTATTATTTTGTCAATGTAATCTTGTTTTTGTAATGCTCCTGCAACACAACCTGATAAAAGGTCCTCGTTGTTTTTTTGTTCTTCGCTTAATTCTTTTAGTAAAACGATATCAGAGAGGTACATTTTTCCTCCTTCTTTTAAAACTCTATGGACTTCTTGGAAGACTTTATCTTTATCTGGTGATAGGTTAATTACACAGTTGCTTATTGTTATATCTATTGAGTTGTCTTCTAAGGGGATGTTTTCTATTTCTCCTAGGATAAATTCTGTATTGGTGTAATTATATTTTTTTGCATTTGAACTTGCTCTTTTAACCATTTCAGGAGTCATATCAATTCCAATTACTTTTCCTGTTTTTCCTGTTCTTTTTGCCGCCAAAAAGCAGTCAAATCCTGCCCCACTTCCAAGATCTAGAACTATATCCCCTGGCTTTATCTTGCTCATTGCTACAGGATTTCCACAACCAAGACCCAGATTTGCTTCAGGAACATTATCAATTTCATCTTTACTATAGCCTATTGATTCAGATATCTGGTTGTTTAATTCTTTATTCTTACAGCTACACGAACAGCATCCGCCAGAGGATGCGATTTCGGAGTATCTTTCTTTTACAATTTTTTTTATTTCTTTATTTTCCATGTTTATTCATCCTTTGAATTTGAAAGGGCTAATCTTTTGAAGCTTTTCATAATTTTGTTTTATTTGTTTGATTATAAATTCTTCTTGTGTTTTTGTTAGGGGTTTTCTTGTGTCTAAAGTTATTCTTATGCTTCCGTGAAGATATAATTCGGGGGTGTCGATTGCTTTTAGGACATGACTTTCTTCTAGCTTATTTGAAGAACAAGCAGAACCTGTGGAAACTTCAATTCCCTGTTTATTTAACATCAACATTAGACTTTCTCCTTCAATCCCATAAAATGAAATGTTGATGTTGTTGTGAATTCTTTGCTCTTTTGAACCGTTTAATCTTGTCCCTTTTATTTTGAGCAATTCGTTTATTAAATAATCTCTTGATTTTCTTACCTTTTCAATTTCTCTTTTTATATTCAGTGCTTCGGAGAGGCTGATAATTCCTTGTGTATTCTCTGTTCCACTTCGGAGATTTCTTTCTTGCCCACCCCCATGAAAAATTGGATTTATTTTTGTGTGCTTTTTTATATATAGAAATCCAATGCCTTTTGGAGCATTTATCTTATGTCCTGAAACTGAAATCAAGTCTAAATTCATTTTTTTAACATCAATTTTTTCTTTTTCAAAGCTTTGAACACAATCTGAATGAAAATAAACGTTTTTTTCTTTGCATGTTTTTCCAATTTCTTCGATTGGTTGAATTGTGCCTATTTCATTGTTTACGTGCATTATTGTTACTAATAATGTTTTTTCTGTAATTTTATTTCTTATTTCTTCAGGATTTAAAATTCCGTGTTCATTTACATTGATATAATCAATCTTGTAACCTTGAGATTCAAGAAATTTGCACACTTCTATTACTGAAGGGTGTTCAATTTTTGATGTGATAATGTGATTTTTATCTGGGTTTGCAGATGCAAGCCCTTTTATTGCGAGATTGTTTGACTCCGTTCCTCCGGAAGTGAATATGATTTCTTCTGGTTCGGCATTTATGAATTTTGCAATTTTCATTCTTGCTTTTTCAATTTCTTCTTTTGCTATTTTTCCTAGTGAATGTTGTGAAGAAGCATTCGCATATGTCTGTTTCATTAAAGGATTTTTAAGTATTGACTCATCTATTTCTGTTGTTGCAGCATTATCTAAATAAATTGTGTTTTTCATTAGTATTTCGGATTGCAATTGCAATATGCTAGGATATCTTTATTATATCTTTTACAGACATCACAGGAACATTTCTTATCCTTCATTATTTTTAAAATTCTTTCCATTTCTTGTATTATTAATCTAGGATTTTTTACGATAATGTCTGCTGTTTTTGAAACTTCCTTCTTTATCTCAGGACTTAATTTTACCTTGTTTGCTCTTTTGTTTGACAGGTATTGGGAAATTGCAGCTTTACTAATTCCTAAAAGTTTTCCTGCTTTTTCGTAGCTTAGTTTATGCCGCCTTATAAGTACGCCAGATAATTCTTTTCTTATTGCAGGTATTATATACCAGACTTCAATTTCTTGAGGTAATAAGTATGCCATGTTGTTCTCCTAGTTAACTATTGTGAACTCTATTTATAAATCTTATGATACTGCAATCTACCCAGATTAAAGAATTATTTTATTGATATTGCTTGAACGGGGCATGCAGATTCTGCATCCTTTTCACAGGTAATTTTATCTGGCTGTTTTTTTACATGGGCTTTCCCATCTTTTAATTCAAATGTTTTGCTGCAAAGAGCTTCACAAGTACCACATCCAATACACTTATCACTTATTTTTATTAATGGCATTTTTCCCTCCTTTGTATTTTTAATTTTATGATTTTATAAACTTTTGCAGACAGAATATTTTATAAAGTATCTGATTCTTAATCTCTAATGAAAAGTGCATCGGGATTTATTCTATCTCTCATAGGCGGGATATTAAATATCTTTATTGGATTTTTGGGAATATTGCTTTCTATTTTGCTTATCCTCGTTATAACCGGGCTTGATTTGAATTCTGGTGTTTCTAGTATGGCTGATTTTTCTGTGGTGCTTGTCCTAATTTTCATCTTTCTTTCATTATGGTTCATTGTCTCTGGAATTTTCGCAATTATATTCTCAGTAAAGATTAATAATGATGTTGAAGTTAGAAAAGGGGCAATTGGATGCTTAATCTTTGGACTGCTAAGTATTAATTTGCTTCTTGTTATAGGTTCAATCCTTGGGTTTTCTGCCTCAAAGAAGTTTAATTCTGAAAAGCAGATAGTTTATTTACAGTAATTTTGGAGAAAGATTTATAAAGAAATTGAGATTTGTTTTTCCATGAAAAAAGGTGTGGTGATTTTATCTTTATTGCTGGTCTTATCTATTTCTATTGTTTCTGCGGGTTGGTTTTCTGATTTTTATAATAAAGTTACTGGGAATGTTGTTTCTAGTACTTGTCCTATTGGATTAACTGCCTATTATAACGGAGAGAATAGCGAGGAGATAAGGGGGAGGAAATCCTCTTTTTTTACAAGGAAGTGTGACTTCTGTGGATGGGAAACTTGGAAAAGCATTTAATTTTTCAGGGGGGACTGCTTCTTATGCTATTATGCCTAATTCTGTTCTGGATGGAATGCCACAGTTTACTGTTGCAATGTGGGCGAAAACTGCTTATGGTGCAGATGGGGCTTTTTCTGTTGCAAGTTCTAGAATAGATAATGAGTTTTTAATTTTAACTAGCTCTTACATACATATTAAGGAAGTACAAAAATCAAGTGGAATTAGCTTTAATGATGACAACTGGCATTACATTGTTGTCTCTGTTGATAGCACAAGTGGTGTCGCGAAAACTTATCTTGATGGGGTTTTGAAAAAGAGTATACCTATAAGTAAGACTCCTATTGTTGCGGAGGGAATTGTTCTTGGTCAGGATCAGGATAGGGTGTTGGGAGGTTTTACATCTGCTCAGTCTTATAAGGGATTATTGGACGAGATTGCAATCTTCAACAGAGTTTTATCAGATAGTGAAGTTGCTGGTTATTATAACAATGGTCTTGGAAAAGCGGATGTTTGCGGGGCTATTCCGTCGCCTACAATTCCAACTCCTACTACTCCAACAACTCCTACTACAAATGTTCCAACTTGTACTGAAAACTGGAATTGTACTGCTTGGAGTACTTGTGTTAGTAATTTACAGACTAAAACTTGTATTGATTTGAATAGCTGTGGAACTATTGTGAATAGGCCTGTATTAAGTTTGGCTTGTGTACCTTCAAATACTCCTATTGAAGAGAATAATACTAATGAGAATACGGATGCAACAGCAACCTGTACTGATACTGATAACGGGATAAATTATTATCAACAAGGGTATATTGATCAGACATTTAGCCCGTCTGGGAGACACTATGATTCTTGTATTGATGCGTCTGTTGTAAAAGAATGGTCTTGCATCCCTAATGGGACTTTTAGATATGATGATTATACTTGTCCTAATGGATGCAGTAATGGAGCATGCTCAGAGGGGGGAGACTTTCAAGTAATTAGAATCTATAATTATTCTTCTCCTGATTACTCTAGGGATAGAGTTACAATTAAAGAAGTTAGTACAGGGCTGCTTTATGATACGGTGTTTACCTCAGAGGGGATAGGGGTCTTTTCATTTAATGGGATTCAGTATGTATTGAGTTTTACTGGAAGTGGTGAAAATGGTGTTTTGTATATTGATAATCTGGTTTTGAAAGAAGATGATTTATTCAGTTTATTCGGTGGGGGTAATTCTTGTGACTCTTTAATCCAAAAATTAAAAAATCCAAAAGATTATGTGTATAATGAAGCTGAGTTTAAATTATCTTTTAATAATACCTATAGTACTCAGATGTGGTTTGATGGAGAAGAACATAAAGGAATAGAGTATTATGCTTCGTGGTATACATATGATGACAGTTATAAAAATATTGCTTATGATGTTATTGTTTTTGATGAAGAAGATATTGATTTGACAGAATGGTTAAACCAGAATTTAGATTATCAATTGTGTGTTATTACTAGTAGTAGCAATAATGAGAAGGAAGACTATTATTATATTTGCAATTGGGATGCTTTGAGAAATAAGCAAAGTACTGATTATCAGTATTCATCAAGACAGGTTTATTGGATAGATAAAAATATTGCTGTACAAGTTTATGTTTCATCTGGAAAATACTTAAGTAATGAAGAGGTAATACAATTATCTCAAAAAAGAATGTTACAATTAATGGAAGATATTAGAGATAATTCTGCCAAATCTGTTTCTTGGGATAATTTTGATATTGATTGGATATTACAAGGGCAGATAATAGATAATTTTGAAGATTGTCCTTCTGAAGTCGAACTTGAAGTAAACCCTGAGAATAATAACACTTGTTGGCCTTCATGGAGTTGTAAGATTGAGCCAGCTATTTGTCCTGAACACGGATATCAAACAAAGACATGTGTTGATTATTCATGTGGGCAGAAAACAGTAGAATCACAAATATTCTGCTCTCCAGGAATTTGCTCTGGTTGTATGGTTCCAAGATGGTTTGGAAGTGTTGGAGATAACACTTGTATCCCCTATGGATTTAGATTTGCACAACAAACAGGATGGGAAGAGAAATATGTTGAAAGAACTGAATCAGACACGTTAACAGAAGGAGAGCAAGATTATATCTCCTTGAAAGTTTTATCAGATACAGAAGCTATTTTAACATTAAAAGACCAGAAAGGAAATTTGTATAATTATACTTTAAAAGAAGGAGAATCAGTAACAATTAATATCCCTGGATGGGAAAGTGGTATTGATAAGATTGTTTTTGATACCAAGGATATATTTTATTCTAGCCAAGAAGGAGTAAGTAGCTATATTGATTTTAGTGCAACTGTTTATGGGTGGGATAGGATTTCAAATAGTATTAATGCATATTGTGACCTTGATGGACAAGTAAAACAACAGAAAATGAAGCAAAGTGACGGTGGCTGGACAACATGTCAAAATAATTATGAGTGTTATAGTAATCTTTGTTCTGGAGGGCAGTGCGTTGAAATCAATGATATGATTGCGCAGGTTAAGGGTTTTAAGGCAACAGGAGTCAAGATATTATGTAAGCTTGCGAGTGTTTTCGGAATTGAAGAGTATGATTCTTGTTTAGTAAATTATCTAGGAGATGACTATACTTCTTCGTCATCTTCAAGTTCTAGCGGTGGTTCTGGAAGTTCTGGTGGGAGTAGTTCTTCTTCGGGATAAGATTTATAAACTCGTTTTCTTTTAGTATAATATGGCACTTACTTTATTATTATGGGTGATAATTATTCTGATTGCTTTAATTGGATTAATGTTTTTTCTTTACTATAATAAATTTGTAAGATTAAGCAATCAAATTGACAATGCTTTATCTCAAATTGATGTTCAATTAAGAAGAAGAGCTGACTTAATTCCGAATTTATTAGAAAGTGTTAAAGGCTATATGAAGCATGAAAAAGGAGTTATTACAGAAGTTACTAATGCAAGAAAAGCATTGATTGGTGCTAAGGAGCTTCCAGCAAGAGTAAAAGCAGGCGATAATTTACAATCTGCTCTTGGACATTTATTTGCTATTGCTGAAAATTATCCAAATTTAAAAGCTAATGAAAACTTTTTGCAGATGCAGAATGAATTAGCAGCAACAGAAGATAAAATTGCATATTCAAGACAATATTACAATGACGGAATTATGAGCTACAATGTTTCATTAACAACTATTCCTGGAAAATGGTTTGCATCCCTATACAGTTTCCAGAAAAAAGAATATTTGCAGATACCTGCTGAAGCAAGAGCTGTTCCTAAAGTTAGTTTTTGATTTTTAAGAATATTTATAAAGTATTGATTGTTAGTAATAACATGCAAAGGTCAACCCAAAGAGGTGACCATAAATGCATTGTGTTTTTGGGAGTTGTTAGTGTATTATTTGTTTTATTTTCTATTAATCTTGTTTCTGCTGAAAGTTATGTTCAGAGGGTGTATGGAACATGTTATACTGGGGAAACAACCTATGGGGGCTGGAGAACTATTGATTTTGATTATGCTTCTTTAGATGGCTTGGTTTATGATAATACTGCTAATTTTCAAGACTATTATCTTGATATGTGGAATGGAAATATTCCCCAAGGAGGAAGAATTAAATGGTCTGAAGATGGTGGGGGAGGAATAAATATGGATTGTTCAGAAGGATGTGAAAAAAATTCAGAACCTCGGGGAGATGGTATTTATGATGGATACTGGGGATTCCAGCATTTTGGATGTTTAACTGAAGATTGCAATGTGCAGAATAATATTTTTAGAGATGCTATGAAGTATCAGACAACAGCTAAATGCGTCGGAAATAAGGTTACATATAATTATACTGGACAATTCTATTCCGGACCGTATTCAGGTGACGAGGGTACCGAGATTGGTTGTAATGCGAATATGCTTTATATTGAGTTATGGAATAGTACTCCGCCGAGTGAATATAACTGTTCTAAACCAATAATAGCAAATTTGACAATATCCCCTGAGTATGATTCTGAAGAATATACCGATAGAACCAATTTAACTTATGAGGAAATTTTCCCCGATAATAAATTAAAGCCTTATTTCAACTTAACAATTAAGTATCCAGATGGAAGTGAGCCCGATGAGGATGAAGAATTTATTGTGGTCTATGTGGCTAATTTTACTTATCCCCTTGCTCATTCATCTATTCATGGAGGTCTTTCACTTGAGCTTCCTGAAATTCCAGTAACTTGCCATAGAAATTGTAAAATAGAAATCCCAGAAGATTTTGGAGGTATTCCTACATTAGATCAGGATACTAATATAGGTGTAAGGGCTTATATTTTTGAAAATGGTGTTCGGGGGGAGAATAAAACAACTTCAAGATATACTCCTTATTTTGATGTAATACTAGGACATCTTGATTCAGGGAATGTTATTTTTGGAGAGGAGGAATTGGTTCAGAATAAGCCGATTGCTACCAGAGTGGAAATTATAATTAATTCTTATATTAGAAAAAATTCTACTTATGTAGTCTATGATTATATTGATTCTATAAAAGATATGAATGTTAGTTTTATTTTTGATGGAAAAAGAGAAATGAATATAGTCGAAGATATAATGAGATATGAAAGTGAGGAATCATTGAAACAAAAGGTAATAAATGGCTCCCTTAGTAACGATGAAAGAATAGAAGCCATGAATATTTTAAAAGATATTTATAAAAAAGCAAAAGATACAGTAAATTTTATTGGATATATTCCCAAAGGAAAATCAGCCGGTTCTTATCTTGTAGAAGCAGAGATTGAAGCAGGAGATATAAATGATTATCATAAATCAAATAATGATTTTACAAGAATGTATAATCTGCGAGCTCAAAAAGATTCGGACTTTAAATTTATGTTTAAGGGTGTAGAGTCGGGTGTTTTTAGTATAAAAGATTATGAAGGTGAAAGGCAGAGAATGATGGGGGCTTACGATTTCTTTAAATCTGCGTTTCCATTTGATCCAACAAAGGTTTCGGCCAAAATCTCAAAAGAGCCTACTAGGGAATGGATTCCTGCGACAACTTTTCCATCTTCTCCTGGGCAAATTGTTTTAAAAAATATTCAGAAAGAGGCGGATAAAAATGGGTATGATATGATTTTTGCGGTTATACCAGAAAGTTTGGAGAATAATCCAGAGCAACATGGATTTGTAATGCTTATTTATAACAAAGCGGCAGCTGTCAAAGAGGGATATGACTTTGCTGTTTATTCTCATGAAGCAGGGCATTTGTTCGGGTTGTATGATGGGGATTCTGAACAATTGGCAGGACCTCCCTGTCTTGAAGAGGAGGATATAGGATTGCTTTCCTCGGACGGATGGTGTATGAATTCGGAAACAGGAGAGCCATGTAATATTTCTGCATTTACAGATCATGTTCATCTTAGTGATACCGGAGAGATAATTACTATTTGGCCGGATAGAACAAGAGCATCTAGGGGTTGTTATGGGGGTTCAGATGGCCCGTATGGATATGAAAGCCTTGGTTTTCAACCGAATACCGTTGGCACAAGAAAATTAGATATAATGGGAAAATCTACTGATGCTTGGCCAAGAGCAGATCCAACTTATGGACAATTAAAAAAGGAGATATTAATATGAGTAAAGTATTAACAAGAAGAAATTTTTTAAAGGCGGGAATTATTGGAGCTGCAGTGTTAGCAGGAGCAGGAGGGTACACCTATTGCTCTAGGCAAGATGATAAAACTAACTCAGAATTAGTAAAGAAATTAGAATTACCTGCAGGGTTTGAACACTTTGGAAGACTAGATTTATTGCCAAAAGGATTAGCCGGGCAAAATGAAGGCCTTGTTTCATTTTTATTAAGAGAAGAAGGAGAAAAGCCCCTTATGAAAAAAAAGCTTCCTGATAAACTCGGACTTTATGTTATGGATAATTCTGGAGCGAGAAGAATTGGAGATTTTCCAGTTTCTCCTTATGCTTTAATTCCGCAAGGGGATTCTGCTATTTGCAATGGTAATCAAAGGTATGATTGTTTGAATTTACAAGGACCAACCACTGTTGAAGTGAGGAGAACTAAGCTGGAGAATGCAAATCTTGAGAATGCATTACTTTCAAATTTAGTTTATAGACAAAGAGGGAGTGAAGTTAGAATTGAGTCTGCTGTGGAAGGCAAGGTTCTTCTAAGAGACGAGGAAAAGCAGAAATTTCTATTTTTTGATTCAAGCAAGCCAATTGTTTTGGGTTATGATGATGCAGTAAAATTAAGATTTCCAGAGGGGAATGAATGGAAGAGCTTTGGAGATTATATGAAAAGGAATTCTCCTCCTGGTTTTGAACAAGCTGTAGATGATTATATTAGAAGAGAAGATATAAGAGCTAGAGTTGGATCTGGGCTTAATAAAGCAGGAGAAGGGTATAAACAGGTTATAATTTGGCCTAATGGGATTTCTGGGAATACTATATTTGGGATTGTTTATGGAAAAGAAAGTTATGAGATTGTAAGGAAACAATTAGAAAAAGAAGGAGGGAAGAAATGAATAGAACTTTTTTGGCATTAATATCTTTATTATTTATTTGCTTTATTGGATTTGCAAGTGCAGAAAATAGAATATTTGCAGGAGAGTTTAATGATTCTTACTTGGAGATAACCCCAATAACACCTGCTCATTGGTCTGTTGGATCATACGAAGAAGGAAACAGCGAGTTTTATGTTTCATTTTATCCTTCTAATACTCGATATAGTGTTGATGAAAGTCATATTTATTCTGAAAATGGATATGCTTATTTCTATTTTATAGCGGATGTGCCGGAAGATACTCAAAGAATAAAGTTTTATAATGAGGGCAGGATATTGCAGGAATTAAGCACACAAGGAACTATTGAATTAAGTGATTTTAATATCACTTATAATGAATCAGGATTTGTTGATTTTTCATGGAACACTAATTTAGAGAGATATTATGCGAGTGCAGATTATAATGATAGCGGTTCATGGAATTCTTTATTTTTTGAATTTCCACTTGATAATGTATATAATTTTCAAATTTCGTTGGACTCAATCTCTTCAGGATATCATAAATTCAAATTAATTATCTCAGATGGATTTAATGAAAAAGAAAATTATGTTTGGTTTAATATCCCTTATATTGGCTGGTGTAATAATACTGATTTTAATCATGATAATGTTGTTGATGCTAGTGATTATATTACCTTAAAAAATAATTTTGGATATTATAATGCTACAAACTCAATGGGCGATGTTGATTTGGATGGTTATGTTGGTTGGGGTGACTTGCAGTTGTTTCAGCAGAATGCTGGTGGCAGGAATTGTAGTCAGGCCATATTTCCTGAAGTGAATTTAAGTTTGTATGAAGAAGAAATTAGTTTAAATTCATTAGAAGTTTCTAATTTACCAAGTTCAGAGAGCACTAAGAATTCAGGCAATTCAAAAATATCAGGAAATACTATTGTAAGAAATAATGTTAATGCTAATTCAAATTCTGGGATGGCTGCTAATGCTGTTAATGAAAATAAGCCTGAGGTGCTGAATCAATCTAAAGAAAAGCAAGATTTTTTATCAAAAGCAATTGGTATCTTGAAAAAGGTAGTTGATTTTTTACTTTTGAGAAGATAAAAATAATAAAAACCTTATTAAACCTTTTTTTCTTATTATATTTATGGCAAAAGAAGGAAGAATAAGTTTTTATAATGAAATTGCGAGGAATAAGAGAATTTCTGTGTTAATGATTTTAATAGTTGCTATTGTGTTAATTGGTTTGGTTTATGCTATTGGGTTAGCAATTGGAGGAGTTGATATTTTTGTTTTATCTATTATTGCCATTATCATTACTCTTTCTTATACCTTGATTTCATATTATAATGCGGATAAACTGGCTTTGGCTTCTGTTGGGGCTCAGTTAGCTTCTTCTTCAATTTATAAGCAATATTATGATTCTGTTGAGGGCTTAAGTCTAGCTTCTGGTTTGCCTATGCCTAGACTTTATGTGATGAATAATCCTCAAATAAATGCATTTGCTTCTGGAAGAGATCCTAAGCATGCAGTGATATGTGTTACAACAGGTGCTTTGGATAAATTGAATAAACAGGAACTAGAAGGAGTTTTAGCTCATGAGATGTCACATATTGCTAATTATGATATAAGATTTATGACTATTACTGCTGTGATGGTTGGAATGATTGCTATTATTTCTCAGATATTTTTAAGAAGTTTATTTTTTGGAAGTATGGGAGGAAGAGATAGTGATAATAAAGGAAGTGCTATTTTTATGGTAATTGGAATTGTATTAGCTATTTTGGCTCCAATAATTGTTTCATTAGTCCAATTAGCTATTTCCAGAAAAAGAGAATATTCTGCAGATGCTTCAGCTGTAAAGTTTATGAGAACACCAACTGGTTTGATTGGAGCTTTGACTAAGATAAAAAGTAATTCTGAGATGAAAGTTTCAGGGGCTGTTGCTCCTTTGTTTTTAGCTAAGCCGAATAAGGCTGCTGAATTATTTCAGACTCATCCGTCTTTGGAAAAGAGAATTGAGAGATTGAGGAAGATGTGATTAGGCGGTTGGGGCGTAGTGAACTTCTGTCCGATTCGATGGGCGTATTTTTATTTTTAGAAAGCCTATAGAGCGTAATTTTAAATAGTTATTTAGTGTAATGGTTTTATGAAAAATTGGCTAAAGGGAGGATTATTGTTTGTGCTTTTTTTTATATTAACTAGAATAATCTCAGTTATCAATTACTTAACAACTCCAAGAACTTATGAGGGTTTGGTAATCCTCTCACAATACTCGGAAATTTTCAGAATCTTATTCTCAGTACAGCAAGGCAATTTCTTCGCAACAATTTTATCAAACTTAATTCCTTTGGTTAGTTTTTTTGTTTTTGGTGCTGCACTGTTTTATATAGTACAGAGTGATAAGTTAAGAAATTGGCTGAAGGGCGGGATAATATTTGTAGGAAGTGTCCAGTTTATATTAGTCTTTGATATTATCTATTCATCTATAAAAGAATTCCTTGGCATCTTAATTATCTTTTCTCAATATATAAACCAGTTATTATGGTTCCCATATGATCATAGAATCAGTAGTTTATCAATAAAAATTATATTGATTGTTATGTATTTTCTACTTTTATTCTTAATTGGTTCATTTATCGGAGCGATGTTAAAAAAGAAAGGGAGATAAAACTAAACGCCCGCACTACTATCAGTTGGGGCGTTCAGCACTTTTGTGATATTCATGGGTGGACGTTGTCTACAATATAAACTTTGTCTACAAAATTGTCTATCTTAGAATTATTCACCTAGATGACGCATACGTCTACATCTATCTAACTAATCAATCTTATGTAGACGTATGAAAATATTAAAGCTTTATTTTAGTATCTTTTAATATTTCTAACATAAGTTTAACAAAGGGTTTTAGGTTATTTTTGGTTTGGGCTTTTTCTAAGGCATCATAGTATTTGTGTTTTATTGCATTTGGTATGTTTATCATAGGAAATTTGTTTTTATGTAAAATAAAATTGATTAATAATCTTCCAACCCGGCCGTTTCCGTCAACAAAAGGGTGTATTTTCTCAAATTCTGTATGAAAATAAGACGCTAAGACTAGAGGGTGTATTTTTTTCTTGTTTTTTGAATACCATGTTAATAATTTTGTTATTCTAGCTGGAACATCTCCTGGTTTTGGAGGAAACCACATAACTCCTGTAATAAAAACCTGAACAGTTCTAAACCTCCCGATTTGAGAAGTTAAATGTTTCTCCAAAGTATTAAGAGTAACTATTTTGTGTAACTCTAAGATAAATTCTTTGGTAATGTCCTCATTATAATTAAGGATATAATCAAACGCTTTTTTATGATTTAAGACCTCATTTACTTCCCTAAGGGATTTGCCTGCGGGAACAATGTTTTGAAATAACAGCCTGGTTGTTTCTTGCAAGGTTAATGTATTTCCTTCAATTGCTGTAGAGTTATAGGTAAAAAGTGCAGAAAAGGCTTCATATCTATTTTCTAAAGTTATTTTTGGCTCTTTAGAAAAATCATTTTGTAATCTTTTCAAAAAACTTATTTCATCTTCTGTTAAAATATCTTTGAATGCACTTAATTCCTTGTCTGCTTCCTTTATCTTTTTAACGAGTTCCTCTTCATTTAAATTAACTCCAAGATAAATTCTTTTTTTAGTTATCTTTTTATTTTTTCTTAAAGATAAAACTCTATAATAGTACTTTTTGCTTTTCTTAGTTTTTATTTCAGTATATACCATAGTTTTTATACGTCTACAAAGTTTATAAATCTTTCTTAGATGTAGCCGTATAATGCAATTTTTGCCATATGAACAGACTCACGATAATATTTAAAAATCAGCCCCATCGCACACAACAGCGATTGAAAAACAGCTAAACATTAAGAATAACAGATTCTCATTAAGGTGCCAAGATGGTGCGGTGTTTGGTTTGGGCGTCCCACCGTCTTCTTTAAATGTTAACACAATTTTGAGGAAGATGTGATTAGGCGGTAGGGATTGAATCGAATTTTTCAATCAATTGGGAGTCTGATGTTCTTAACTGAGAAGGGTCTGGAAAAGCTTCTTTTAGTTGTCTGTGTATTCTTGCATACGATGTTTGAAAGAATTTATGACCGGCGATTCCCAACTCCTCATATTCTGTAACAACTGCCTCCAATTCTCTCAATGCTGCTTGCTGTTCTTGCGTATATTCTGGCATGGTATTTTATATTTTCAGGTTTTTTAAAGATTACTGTAGTTAATTATTTGTTTAATACTAAAGATTTACGTCAAATGTATCTTCTAACCTTTCTTTGAAAGAATCTATTTCTTCTTTAAGGGGTATTTCATGATGAATTTCAAGGGTTGTGCAACCTTGTTTACATCTTCTTACAGTTTGATCGTAATCTTTAAGCCATTCTACACTTGATTCGTAGAACCATTTTGCTAGAATTTTTGGGTTAGCTTGATTTGGATGTTCTGGACTTGATTTAATTGGTTCAAAGGCAATTTTACTGTTTACCTGAGTATAGTGCAGGCATTGCTTGTATTTTTCTCTGACATCTTCCAAAGTTGTTTCCATAGAACAAAGGATTAGAATATGTTTTTAAGGATTATTGTGATTGATTCTTTGGTTTTAAGATACTCTTGGTTACACAAATTATCCAGTTCCAATGAAGTATAAGATGAATTAACACCAACAAAGTCAATACGACTCCTGAGATGTCGTGAATTGAGGACAGTGTTTGGGTCGTTGGAGCATTTTTAGTTAGGTTTAATAAATGGAGCACAAAAGTAGTTTTTATTATTCCGGTTGTTGCAACAGCTAAAAGGGAGATAAACAAAAGAAGATCCAAAAGATAATTAATTTTCATCTTTTCCATAGTGTTATGGGATTTCTGGATATTTAAATATATTTAAGAGATTAAATCTAAGATTTCGTCACCGTATTTCATAATTTTAGCATAGCCTAAGCCATAGATATCTTCTAAGTCTCTCCTGGCCTGAGGGGATTTTATCGATAATTCATCAATTGTTTTATCTGTAATTATGCAATAGGCCGGGATTTTTTCTTGTCTTGCTTTTTCTAGTCTCCATTGCTTTAATCTTTTTATTATCTCGTTGTTAACTTCTAAGGGCTTTGATTCTGAAAATATATTCTCAAAAGTTTTGTTTTGGATGATTTTTTTCATATTATCATTGATAAAATAGCTTGGTTTTCCTGAATAGGTAATGTAAAGCTTTTGTTTTGCTCTGGATAAGGCTACATAGAATAATCTTTTTTCCTCTTCTTCCTTGTCATACTCTTCCACTTTGATAATTGAGATAACTGGGTGGTCTGATGTTCTACAGGGGAAATTGTTGGTTGTAGAGCCAATTACAAAGACGGTTTTCGCCTCCATTCCTTTTATAGCATGAATTGTTGCAAGAATGATGTCTCCTTCTGCATTTCTATTTTCGTCTTCTGTCCTTATAACATGTTCAATTTCACCTGACTTTAGCATTTGTGAGAGTTCCTTTAGTTGCCTGTTTGTTCTTGCTAAAATAAAAATGTCTTTTTTGTCGCTTTCTAGTATTTTGTGAAGAATAAACTCATATTCTTCCTGTTCTGAGTCAAATTCGTGGAGTTCAATTTCTTCTCCATCGGAGATATTATGCTGAAGGTCTGGTAGGTTCATTTGTTTTATAGAAGCATTGATTAGGTTAACTATTCTTTCTGATGAACGATAATTTTTTGTAAGATTGATTATTTCTGCCTCGGGATATTTTTTATTAAAATTAAGAATATAATCGATATTTGAACCCCTCCAACCGAAGATTGATTGTCTTGGGTCTCCTACTGCGAAAATATTTGGAGAATTTAAGAGGTCAATTAATTCAATTTGGATAGAGTTAATATCTTGGTATTCGTCAATTAAAATGTGTTCAAATTCAGGAATAAGTTTTGGGTTTTCATTGAATAATTTTATTGCGTCCACAATTTGGTCTGTATAATCCCTTAAACCTCTTTTTTCCATGAATTCTTTTATGGATATGCACGTTTTGTATAAAATTTGTGCTGCTTTCTTGTTTTCGTTATCTACTGTTTTTGAAAAATCTGTTAATTCTTGCTTTCTTGTTTTTAGATAGTCTAATACAAAAAAACAATCATTAATGAATAGATTGAAAAGTTCTTCATTTGTTTTGCTGTTTTTCTGCTGTTTTGTAAAGTATTCATCAACTGCATCATAAATTTCTAGTCCTTGTTTTTGCAAAGCCAGGTTTACTGCCTGTATTTTGTTGCTATAACTTAGAACATGCATTTCTTTATCATAGAGTATATGAGTGTATTTTCTTATTATTTTTTCGCAAAATGAATTAAATGTTTCAACTTGGATTTCTTCCAAACCTAATTCAGCTAGTCTATATTGCATTTCTTGTCTTGCTTTTCTAGTGAAAGTTATCGCCAGAATTTTGGCTGGATTAATTGATTTATATTTAATTAAAAATTCAATTCTTTTTACCAAAACAGCAGTTTTTCCAGACCCTGCCCCAGCTAAACAGAGGATCTCTTTTGAATTGCAGATAATCGCCTTCTTTTGTTCATCATTATATTTTTCTAGAAAAGGAATCTTGAATAGCTCTCTTTCTTCCTCGCTGATAATTGTTTTTATTTCGTTAAATCTAGATGCAAGCTTCTTTTCATGAAGTTTTGGATTTTTTATTTCTTCTTCACCCTGAGGTGTTAGATAAAATACCTTGATAAACTTGTTATCCTGAAGTCCCTCTTGTTTTACCATATTATTTGAGATCAGGTTTCCTATTAAGGATTCAATCTGATTTTTATCTAGTTTTAATGAGCCAAAGTGATAAAGGTTGTCCAGGTTATTTTTTAGAATTGATTTGTTTTTGTAATTTCCCTGCAAGAACTCTGTTAGGAGTGTTTTTCCAACTGGAAAGGGGATTTCTTTTAGTGCTTTTAATACATAGAGGTAGTCTAAGTGTGTCTGGTTTGATGTTTTATTTGGTATCTTTAAACTGCCATCAGGATTAAATTCTAATTTCATTTTTGCCTCTATAGTTTGAAATTAGAATTCTTTTTAAGGGTTTTGGGAGGAGGTTTCTTTGAAGATAGTCAACAATATAAATAGTTATATACTAAAATATTTTTTATGTTTCATGAATGCATGCGATTTTTTTGGTGGGAAAACAAGATTAAGAAGCCACTTAGTAGACCTAATCAAGAATGCTAGAACTCGCAGGGGTATAAGTCCATGCGAGCTATATCACCATGCAAATTTGGACTCTGGGGATTATCCTTTAAGCATAGTTGAAGATATTGAAGCTAGAAGAGTTCATATAGATAGTGATTATACGCTGTCTTGTTTTGCTACAATAGGCATTCCTACTGATACTGCCTTGCCTCTTCCTGAACTTACAAGAGAACAAAGAGAATATTGGACAAGAAGATTCGCAGAGTCTGGAGAAGGGCCTGTGGGAGGCACAATACTCACTTCAGACGATCTTGGGAAGATGGCAATTGGAGACGTGGCGGAAGTCCGAGGGACTCATATGTCTTCAGGATTTGATTCTGAAATTGCCTTGCAGATGTATATTCGATTTTGTGCTTTAAGGGAGTTGGATACTACTTAGTTATCCGCTAATCCTTATTTAAATTTTACAAAAATCACCTTCTCTTAAAATCATTTCTTTTTGTGTTTCTACTTCCTCTGAAACCATCTCTTG
>CAYNAV010000018.1:0-17807 GCA_964395405.1 Candidatus Woesearchaeota archaeon
GCATTATCAGGATATCTTCCTTTAGGGATTTGATTTATAGAGGCTGTTATTGAAAGTAATTTTTCTGTATTTCCTGATTTTACAATTGGAGCTACACTAATTTTATCTGGTTTTCCTACCTTTGATAGGAAGCAGTAGGTTTTAGCTGCATTTGTTTCTGGGACTGGTGCTACTTTTTTTTGATAAGCGTTTCCATCCACTGAAAAAACAATATCTATTCCTGTTAAGTCTCCCTTATTATTTTTAACTTGAGTACAGATAACATTATTACTAGAATCCCAGTAGGTATATCCTTGGGTAAGTATTGAAACATCCCCTGAAATATCTATCCCTGAAAGAGAGGAATTTATTGTTGGCAGAACCATTGCCCATATGATTGTTAGTGCGGCTACAGTTATAAGGATGATGAGGACTGTAGCGATAATTGTGGATACTGCTTTTTTGCCTCTTTTCATGTTTATTTTTGGAGTTTATTATATATAAATTTATGTTTAATAATTTTTTGAGGGTTAATAGCTAGGATGAAGTATAGAAGTCTTTTCTAATTTGTCTCGCGATATTAACTATGTCGCTAAAATCTACTGGTTGCGGCTGAAAAATTCCATTTTTAAATTCATAGACTTGAGAAAAGTCTAATCCTTTTCCGACAACTAGATATTCTTCCTGTCTTAAGAAGTATTTGTCTTCTGGACAAAAACCGGTTGTTGGCTCGTAGGTTCTCCAATCTTTATCAATTTTAATATCTGTGAAAATATGTCCCTGGACTTTTAGTATGTCTCTACCTCTTAACCATCTAGCTCTTAGTGTTTCGACATATCTGGCTGGAATGCCTAGTGTTCTTGCGAGTGTAACGAAAACTAATCCATCATCTGTGCATCCATTAGAATATCCAGATTGAATAATTTCTGAAGCGGTTCTTTTTCTAAATTCTCGGTTTATTACTAATAACTCTCCAGGGGTTCTAAGTTTTTGTCTGATATACCTGCCAATAGCTTGAAAAACTGGAATTTTACTGTTTTTTTCATTGCTTTTTATTTCTTCCGCAATTTGTTTAACTAAGTTATCTCTTTGGGTAAATCGTCCTTCTTCTAAAAATGTTAAATCATCTATCATTAGTTTATTAGGTATTTTACTTATTTAAACCCCTTAATCATCAGATTTAAATAACAATTCAAATATTTGTTTTAATGAAAACGAAGTTTGGTAGTTTTTGTGAGAAGGGTGTAGCTAATGGATGTAAATATTGTGTTCGGGGGGAGAAATTAGTTCTATTTATAACTGGAAAATGTTCTAGGAATTGTTGGTATTGCTCGCTTTCTGAAAAGAGAAAGAATAAAGATATAATCTGGGCGAATGAAAGAGAGATTAGAAGTGTTAAGGAAATGATTAAAGAAGCTGAAGAGGGTAATGCTAAAGGTGCTGGAATTACCGGAGGAGATCCTTTGGTTGTTTTTAGAAGAACTGTTAAGTTTGCGAAGGCATTAAAGAAAAGATTTGGTTCTGGTTTTCATATTCATATTTATTTGCCTTTAAATTTGGTTGAAGAGAGGAAATTGAAAAAGTTGAATAAGTTTGTTGATGAAGTTAGGTTTCATCCTAGTTTTTTAATTAATCCTGATAGGGAGTTAATGAGAAGGGAAATTGAAAAGATAATGATGGCTTCTTCAATTTTTGGAAAAGAGAGTACAGGGGTTGAATTGCCTATGATTCCTGAAAAGAAGAAAGAGACCTTGGATTTTCTTTTAAGAGTTAAGGATTTTATTGGTTTTGTTAATCTAAATGAATTTGAAATTTCGGAGACTAATTTTGAACGTGTTTCGAGATATAAAATGAATAAGGATAGTTATACTGTCTCAAAGTCGAAAGAAGCGGGGTTATGGGTTTTAAAGAATTTAAAAAATTCAAAATTAAAAGTTCATTTATGTACGGCTTTTACTAAGAATTGTTATCAATATAAGAATAGATTGAAGTTGCATAATATTCTACCTTATGGGATGAAGACTGATGATGGGACAGTTATTTATCTTGCTTTGTATTTTCAGGATATTGATGATAAGAAAAAGCTGATGAATAAATTGAAGAAAGGATTTTATGTGGATGAAACGCGGGCAAGAGTTTTATTGTCTATGGACTTGGCTGTTGATTTAATTGAACAAGGATATAAGGTTGCAAGAGTTGAAGAGCATCCGACTTTTGATGCGAGCGTGATGGAGTTTTGGTATTTGAGTAAGAAGGATTTGGAGTGAATAAATTTTATGTGATTATTGAATTATATGTTTCAATCTGTTATATTCAATGATACAAATGCTTTTTAAGGAGTGTTTGTATGAGAATTTATGAGACTATTTGAGGCAGCAGATATAGAGTTGATGGATACTTTTAGACCTGATGGGGGGGTGATGTAAGATGGATTTTTTAACTGAAACAGAGGCGATGGATATTGTTGGGGAATATATGGCTCATGAGAGGCCTGCGACAAGTACTCAGGAGATTTTAGATTCTGGAGCAGTTCCAAGATTAAAAGGATATACTGTAAGGCCCGGGAAAGTTTCTGATACTATTTTTGGAGGAGAAGGACATTATACTAGAAAGTCTGGGGAAGGGGTCAATTTTGAAAATACTCCTCTTGATATGAGAGATAGTAGACCGGCAATAGCAATGGTAAGGACCGCAAGAATTTCAACTCATGATATTAATCGAGGTTCCGTTCCGTTTAAAGATCAGATTCTTGCTGAAAATCATAATGCTATGAGAAGAATGCTTGTTCCTTTTATCGGAACATCCCAGTTAGATGTTCCGGGATTGGGGGATAATTCTGTAGTTATTGCTGCAGAGAGACTAGAGCAATTAGGATTTGAAAATGTTTTAAGAGCATATATGGCTAAGAGTTCAACTTCAACTTCTTTGTTTCAACATTATACAAGGGGTGAAAGAGTTTTTTGTGGACATAAACTTCCAGAGGGACTGATTACTAATGGACCTCTTCCATACATTATGGATACACCTTCTACAAAATCAGAAGAGCATGACGAGTCTTTATCTCCGAAAGAAATGTTCAATCGAGGAATATGTACCCCAGAAGAATTTTTTCCAGCAAGAAATGGAGCAATTGCTGCTTTCGGAGCAATATCTTTTTATTTAGGTCAAAAAGGGATCATCGCAGTTGATACAAAGACAGAGCATGGTATTAATAGGGCAGGGCAAATAGTTGCTCAGGACGAAATCTGGACAATGGATTCGTCAAGATTCTGGCGTGCAGATGATTATAATTCTCAAATGCAAAAGTTACAAAGAGGAGAGATTGGTGAATTAAATCCGGTATCTTATTCAAAAGAATTTGCAAGAGGTTTTTCAGAAGGGGAGAAAGGGTATACCAATGATCAAAGGGCTCAAATAGCTGTAAGGTATATTATGGGAATTCAGAATCTTCTTGGAAAAAGATTTGTTCCAGATATGAGGTCGAGAGATGAAAGAGTTATATCAGGACTACAAAAAGTTGTTAGTGAGATTGTAGCAGCATAAAAATAGAATCTAGCCAAAACTCTAGCAATCACAACATTTAAATAATATTTTTCTTTAGAAAAGGAAGGTGAAAAAAAGAGATGGATGAAATTTTTGTGAATACTTTGTTGTTGCCTGCTGTCCTTGGTGGTGTTGGAGGATTGACAAGAGGCTTTATCGGACTTTTGAAGGCTTTATCATTAAGAAGAAAGATTTTATGGGGATATTATTTTATTACTGTGATTATTGCCTTGGTTATTGGAGTTTTTGTTGGATTGATTTTTAATTTTGATTATAGATTATCTTTGCTTGCAGGTTACGCAGGAACGGATATCTTGGAAGGAATTTACAAGAGTTTTGCGGTCTCTAAGGTTTATGTTGGAGCCAAGGTAAAATGAAAGCTGAATAAAAATGCCAGATAAAAATCTCAAGAAATTTATAAAAGCGGCGAGAAAGAAAGGATTTTCTGATTTGGACTTGAAGAAAGCTTTAGTTGGAAAGGGGTGGAACATCCAAAAAATTGAAGAGGCTTTTCTTTCATTGCAACCTAAATTGAAATACAAAAATCAGATTTGCTTGTTCTTAAGTAATGATATTATCGATATTCTTGATAAGAGGGCAAGAAAGAATCTTTTTACTTTGGGTGAGCAGATTGAAGATATCTTAAGAAGAAGTTGTATTAAAAAGAAAACTGCAACTTCTGAAAAGCTTGATGACCTGCTGTTAACCTGTTTTTCAAGAAGTCAGAAAGGGCGAAAGAAGAAATGAAAACAAGATTTTTTATCTTAATTAATATTTTAGTAATTGTTCTTCTAACTGGCTTGGGTTTTATTATGGTTTATTATTTTGGTGTGTCTGATTCTTTTATAGTATCTAATAATACAGTTGTCAGGATTATTGATGGGGATACTTTTGAACTTGCATCGGGGAATATTGTAAGGCTTTTGTGTGTTAATTCCCCTGAAACTAATGAAGAAGGGTGGGTTGAAGCGGGGAATTTTCTTTCATCTTTAATTCTTGGAAAAGAGGTTATCCTTGAAAGTGATATGCAGGATAAAGATGATTATGGAAGATGGTTAAGATATGTTTATTTAAACGATTTTTCTGACGAATTAATTTTTGTTAATAAGGTTATGTTTGATGATGGCTTTGCGGAGATGATGGTAATTCCTCCAGCTGATTCTTTATGCGGGGAAATTAGTGGAGATAAATAGACAAAATTAATCATACAAATTCTTAAAAACTCTGAAAAAGTTGTTTTTTTATGAATTCAGGAAAGAAAATAGGGCTCGTTAGAAAAGTTTTAGGAAACGTAGCCTTGCTTGTAGCTGTTTCAGTTGTGGGCGGTTGTGCATATGTTACTGGGTCTAATGATGGGGTAAGGAGTGTTGGCGGTATTTTTAATCCGTGTATTACAGAAGAATGCAGATTGAATAATGATTTTTTTGAAACACTAAGGCATATGACGCCTTATGAAACCTTATTAGCTAATGAACCAGACAAAGATGGAAATAGTGGAGAAATGCCTTGCTTTTCTTGTCCTGATTGTTACCCTCATTCCAATTACAATCTTTCTAGGAACAAGTGATTAATGAATCTAAGGTAAGATAATACTTCGAGATTAAATTTTTGTAAAACTAAATCTTTAAAAAGCCTGAAAATCAATTAATATCATAGTTATAAGCTGAGGAGAGGCTAGATGCTGAGGACCCTCGGAAAATTACGAATACAAACAAAATGGCATTTAAGATAAACGTATCACATAAGGGAAAGACAATGGTTTTTGAGACTGAAAATGAAAACCTTGTTGACAAAGTTATTGGAGAAAGTGTTGATGGAAGTGATATTTCTTCAGAATTAGAGGGATATACGGTTGAGATTACTGGAACTTCTGATAAAGCTGGATTTCCTGGATTTAAGGATTTACAGGGACCTGCTTTAAGAAAGGTTCTTTTAACAAGAGGAAAAGGAATGTGGGATACTAGAAAAGGAGTTAGATTAAGGAAAACTGTAAGAGGAAATGCAGTATCATTAAATACCGTTCAAATTAACACAAAGGTTACGAAAGAAGGTTCAAAAAAGTTTGAGAGTTTCAAAAAAGTTGAAAAAGTAGAGTAATTTTTTGAAGTAAATAGTCTAAAAGAGTTCTGATAATATTAATATGACTGTGGATGAAAAATTAGAAGCACAAGTGGAAAGAGAATTTTGGTTTCCTGAACAAGGAAGTGTGTTAAGAGGCTTTAAACAAATCCAAGGTTTGCTCGAACAAGCAAGAGAACAACCGGGACTTGCTTATTTGGAGAGATGGTGCAAAATAGATGAAGCTCAAAGAATTGTAGGGCTTATTGAAAATAGTTATACTCGGGAAATTTATAATCACAAAATTAAAGAAGCAAGGATAGATGTTGATAGAAAGTATTCAAGAACGAAATGATAAGAAAGTATTTTTGACAAATATTTATAAACTCTGGATTAATATTTAAGATATGGACTTGGGGATTATTGAGGGGTTGAGGGAAACTGTTGCAAGTTTTTCGGCAGGAATGTCGCCAGAAGTAAGGCTTGTGTTTATGTTATTATTTTTTACAGCGGTAATTTCTATTTATTCTTTATTTGTCTTTAAATTTTATAAATTTCTTGCAAGGAAAAATATTATTCATCTTAATTTGAGTAAATATAGTTATTCTGAGAATGAGGGATTGATGAAATTTTTTGCTGGAATTCTTTATGTCATCGAGTATATTGTAATTCTTCCAATTATTACATTTTTTTGGTTTGCAATATTGGCTCTGTTTATTTTGGTTCTTTCTAAATCGCAAAGTCTTGAAACTATTTTAATTATCTCGGCTTCATTAATTGCTGCCGTAAGGGTTACTTCCTATGTTTCAGAGGATTTATCGAGAGATTTGGCAAAGATGCTTCCTTTTGCACTTCTAGCATTAATGCTTGTTGATCCTGATTTTTTTTCAATAGATTTGCTTATTGGAAGATTTCAGCAGATACCTCTATTTCTTCGTACTATTCCGTATTATTTAGTTTTTATTGTTGCTCTTGAATTGATAATGAGAATAGTCGATTTTATTTCAATGCTCTTTACGGGTTTTGAAGATTCTCCTTACCATGACGCTTTTTATGGTGAAAAGACTGAAGAAGCTGTGGCGTGATTTTATCTAGGGCAAGACAAATTAATAATGAACAGTTAAAGGTTTGTCACAAACCTTTAAAAACAAAATTTCCCCTGAATAATTATGAAAGACATTTCAAAAATAGAAACAATCAATGTAGGAATTGTTGGACATATTGATCATGGTAAGACCACTTTATTGTATAAACTTACTGGAAAGTGGGCAGATACTCATTCAGAGGAATTGAAGAGAGGAATTACTATTAAACTAGGGTATGCGGATGCTGTTGTTTATGATGAATCTGGTAAATTGACTGTTGATAAAGACAGTAAAGGGAAACCAGTGAGATATATTACTTTTGTTGATGCACCGGGACATGAGATGCTTATGGCTACAATGCTTTCGGGGGCGGCGATTATGGATGCTGCTATTTTGGTTATTGCTGCAAATGAAGGAATTAAACCACAGACTCAGGAACATTTAGTAGCATTGAAGGCTAAGAAGATAAAGAATATAATTATTGTTCAGAATAAAATTGATTTAGTTACAAAAGAGCAAGCAATGGAGAGTTATAAAAAAATTAAAGCTTTCATAAAAGGAACTGTTGCTGAGAATGCTCCGGTGATTCCTGTTTCGGCACAGCAAGGTATTAATCTTGATAAAGTTTTAGAGGAGTTATGCAAAATTAAGATTGATGAAAGGAAGATGGAAGGAAAACCGATCTTTTTGATTGCAAGAAGTTTTGATATTAATAAGCCTGGGAGTGTTATTGAAACATTACATGGTGGTGTTTTGGGAGGAGCATTAAAACAAGGGAAGTTAAAGATTGGAGATGTAATTGAAATTAAGCCCGGTTATTCTTATAAAAAACAGAATCAGTATTATTATCAGACGGTGAGATCTAAGATTGTTTCAATGCATCGAGGTGAACATGAAGTTAAAGAGGCTGGTCCTGGGGGGAGTTTGGCAATTGAGACTGAACTTGATACTTCTTTGACTAGAGCGGATTCTTTATCTGGTTGTATTGCCTCTCTTGAAGGAGAGTTGCCCGAGATTACAGAGACAATTAATTTGAAATATGATTTGTTTAGGGAAGTTTTTGGAACAGGGAAACATGAAGAAGTTCAGAAACTTAAACCAATGGAAATGCTGATGCTTTCGATTAATACTTCTACTACTGTTGGAATAGTGAAGAAGATTAAGGATAGTGTTGCTGAGCTTTCTTTGAAGATTCCAGTTGTTCCATTAAAGGGTGAGTCAATTGGGATTGCGAGGAATTTGCAGGGGCATTGGAGATTGATTGGGTTTGGCGAAATCTGCTGACCAATAAATTTTTAGGATAGTTGGTTAGGAGATTGAGCAGAGATAATCTGATTGGCTAAATAAAAATAGGATAAGATTAGATTATTGAGCAGAGATTATTTGATTTGACAAAAATAAGATTAACAAGTTAAATGATTTAGAAGAAATTTGTTAACTAAATCCTATTATCTTTAAGTATAATAAATATTAAATACTGTTTTTTTGTGGTAAATTCATGGGTTTAGACGAGTTTAGAAAGTATTGCGAAAGTAACCAGATTATTCTTAGTAGTACTTATAAGCCTCATGAAAGATTGTCTGACAATATTGCAAAGGATTCTTCACTAATAAATATAAAAGGAAAGTATTATTCATATCGAGATGTCAAATTTACAGGAGGGGAGGACTCTATAACTACTGACTTGGTTCTTATTCCCCATGATGAATTTGGACAAGTATACCTATGCGAAGTCAAAAGTGGGGATAATATTAGAAAAATGCAGCTAGCCAATTAAGAAAGGCTTGTAGGATAATTTTAGAAACATTTAAGGTATCTCCGCAAATGGTTGCTGTAACACTCCAAGATAGAAGAATAAGACCAAGAATAATTCATACCCTAGACAGAGAACTAGTTGACTCTCTTGCTTCTAATTAAGTTAATTATCAATAACATTTATAAAAACTAAAACTATTAAGTAATATGGCAAATGAGGTGGTGGGTACTAATTATCTTGGGGATACTGATGTTGCTGATAATCCGAAGGGTATAAAAGACAGTCTTGGAAAACAAAACCAGTATTACAAAGCGGACAAATTTACTTGGGACGAATTTGTGAAACAGATTCCAAAAGAGCTTTATCCTTCAAAAATAATGGGGTACCTTATTGGAATGATATTTATTCTAATGGTTATTATTGGTGCTTTTAACTTTCCAGTTAGTGCTCTTTTATCCGGGAAACTTGATATAAAACTAGAGATTGGTTTGCCTATGGTTTTTTTTGTGTTGAATTTGGAGAATGCAGAGGAAATTCCAATAAAAATAGGGGGCCTACTTGTTGATAGCTTGATTTATGTTTTTGTTGCTTATTGCTTGAATGTTGTTCTTAATCTGTTTATCTTAAAGAATCCTTTTGCTAATATCGGAAAGACGCCTAATGTGGTTGTTTTTAGTAAGCAGGTTAGGAAATAACGATAGTTTTACTCTTCACCTTCAACAACAGGAACTGTGGCCAAATCTGTAACTAAATCGCCTTCATGGAGTTTTATAATTCTCACTCCTTGAGTTGCTCGGCCCATTATTCTAATATCTGTGACATTTGTTCGTATTACAATCCCTCTTGCAGTTGTTACAATTATTGTATCATCTTCTTTTACACTTTGTGAAGTAATTATTTCTCCAGTTTTGTCCGTAACCCTTAGGTTGATTACTCCTTTTCCGGCTCTTGATGTTAACCTGTAATCTTCAATTGCACTTCTTTTTCCGTAGCCTTTTTTTGTTATTGTTAATATTGATGATTTTTCTGGACTTTCAAGGGGAAGAACTTCTATTGAAACAACGGAGTCTCCTTTGTTTAATTTTATTCCTGTGACACCATATGATGAACGGCCCATAGGTCTTACATCTTTGCTGTTAAATCTGCAGGCTTGACCTTGCTTTGTTACTAATAGGACTTCTTGCTTTTCTTTTATTGGTTTTACTGCAATTAAAGTGTCATCTTTTCCTTCTAAGTTGATCGCTTTTATTCCACCCATTCTTGGGCTTGAGAATTCTTTCATCTCAATTTTCTTTACAATTCCATTCTTAGTTGCCATAATGAGATAATCTTCGAACTGTTTTACAGAGATGACTGATGTAACTTCTTCATCTTTTAATGAAAGCATGTTGATTAACGCTTTTCCCTTTCCGTATTTTGCAATTTCTGGAACTTCATATCCCTTCAACCAGTGGACCTTTCCTCTAGTGGTGAAGAACATAAGGTAATCATGAGTTGAGCATGTAAGCATATCTTTTACAAAATCTCCTGTTGCCAGTTCAGTCCCGATTACTCCCTTTCCGCCTCTATTTTGTTCCTTGTATTGTTTCAGGTCAATTCTTTTTATGTAACCCTTGTCAGTGATAGTAACAACAACTTCTTTTTTATCAACTAAATCTTTTTCTTCAAATTCTTTCACACTTCCGGATATTGTTGTTTTTCTTTCGTCGCCATAGTCTCTCTTAATTTCTTTTAATTCAGACTTTATTATCTTTAAAATTTCATTTTCATCATTTAGGATTAGTTTTAATTTTTCAATTAATTCTCTTAGCTCTTTTTCTTCCTTGCTTAATTTTTCAAATTCAAGAGAAGTTAATGAAGATAACTTCATTTCTAATATGGCTTGGGCTTGTTTTAGACTTAATTTGAATTTTGCTTGTAGTTCTTCAGATGCCTGAGTAACTCCCGATGATCTTTTAATCAGTTTTATTACTTCATCAATGTTCTTTTGTGCAATTAATAATCCTTCAACAATATGGACTCTTTTTTCCGCTTTATCCAAATCGAAATCTATTCTTTTTCTGATAATTTTCTGCCTGTGTTTTACATAAGTCTCAATTATTTGCTTTAAATTAAGCAGTTTTGGTTGTCCGTTTACAAGGGCAAGCATTATTGCATCAAATCTTGATTGGAGTCTTGTATATTTATATAATCTATTTAGTGTAAATTTTTCATCTGCGTCTTTTCTTAGTTCTATTACAATACGAACTTTACCTTTGGCGGACTCATCCCTTATATCTGAGACATCTGGAAGTTTTTTATCTTTTACAAGATTCGCAATTTCTTCTACAAGGCTGGATTTGTTTACTTGATACGGAATTTCTGTTATGACTATCTTTAATTTTCCTATTGTGGTTTTCGGTGTTTCAATTTTTACTCTGCCTCTCAATGTTAGTTTTCCTTTTCCTTCCCGGTATATTGCTTTTATTTCACCAGAAACAAAACCTCCTGTTGGGAAGTCTGGTGCTTTGATTATATCTATCAATTTGTCCAGTTCAATTTCTGGCTTTTCAATATAAGCGATTATTGAATCACACACATCATTAAGGTTATGGGGCGGCATGTTTGTTGTCATACCTACTGCAATTCCTGACGAACCATTTAATAGAAGATTTGGAAGCTTTCCGGGAAGGATTTCAGGTTCTTCAAGTGAGTTATCAAAGTTAGGAAGCATTTTTACAGTTTTTTTGTCAATATCCATCAAAAGTTCGTCAGATATCTTATTCATTTTTGCTTCGGTGTACCTCATAGCTGCCGGAGGGTCTCCATCCATTGAACCAAAGTTACCTTGGCCTTTTACTAAAGGATATCTTAATGAGAAATCTTGAGCCATTCTTACTAATGAATCATAAATAGCCATGTCTCCATGAGGGTGATATTTACCCATCGTATCTCCAACAATTCTTGCCGATTTTTTGGTCTGCTTATTTGATTGAAGGCCCATCTCATGCATTGCCCATAATATTCTTCTGTGAACTGGCTTTAATCCATCTTCAGCAGCTGGTAATGCTCTTGCAACAATAACGGACATGGCATAATCAATATATGCCTTTCTCATTTCAGTTGAAACTTCAGCATTAATAAGTTCCTTAGCCTCTATGTTTTCTTTCATATCTTCTTTCTTCTTGGCTAAGTCTTCTTTTAGTTTCTGTTCTTCTTCTGGTGTCATGCTCTAAACTCCTTTTTGATTTTTTTATTGAGTAAAAGGGTGTAGATTATTAATAGTTCTATTATTAGTATTACAAGATTTAACCATAAAATCCATGTTTCAGAGCTGTTTCTTATTAGACTTATTATCATGGAACTTAAGCCATCAAATAGATTGACTGCCGATAGTAGTATCACTGAAATTCTTGCCCAGTTTTTCTTTTTCCAGATACCTATTGAAAGATAAATAAAGAAAACTCCTGCAACAGTGTTCCATAAGAGATACATAATTGCTTCAGGAAGGCTAGCAGAAAAGGTTGAGAACATTGTGATTAGTGAGTATAGGCCATAGATGGAAGAAACTAGAAATGAAATCCCAAATATAAATACTAAGACTGATATGGCCTTTATTATATTCTTATTTATGTTTTTCATTTTCTTTTGCCTTTTTTAGTTTTAGATTTTTTCACTCTTTTATTCTTTTGTTTCTGATCTTTAGTTGGATTTTTAATTACTCTTTTTAATAAGCTTATTATTGCTCCAATAATGAATCCTTCAATTATAAGTGCTATTAGATAAAAGATACTCATTGATTGTATTAATGTGAACTGTTTTAATAGGAGTTTTATTAATGGAGTATAGATAAAACTTAAAGGAAGGGATAATCGGAATAAAGCATAATTTGGAAAAATAAAGTGGATAATGCCTATTATTAATCCTACTAATGCTCCGTATAGTGCTAATTTTATCCAGTTTTTCATTTTCTTCTCCTTATTTTGTTTTTATGTTTTATCTTATTTTTTAATGGTCTGCTTTTTAATTCGGTTAGTTTCTTTTTGTCAATTATCCATTGAGGGAACATTGCTGCTTCGTAATTGCATTTTTTACATTGCATTCTTGGAATTACTCCGAATAAGTTTGTAAGTTTAAAGATGTAACCAACATCTGTGCTCTGGCAGTTTGGGCAGACGTAAACTTGTATTGGTTTTTCTGATTGCTCTTGTTGCTGGATTTGTTGTTTTAGGGGTTTCATTATGCAGCTTCTTTTAAAACTAATTTATTTATTAATTCATCTTCAATATATCCTAATTTCAATATTTTTCCTCTGCAATCTTTGGGAGTATTAATAATAACTTCATAAAGTTCCTCGTTTCCATCAAAAACACTTAATCTTGATTTTTCTTTTCCAATTTCATAGATTAAATAATGATTATGAAATTGAGCTGGTTCTGCATATGAATATAAAACGTCCATTTTTTTATTTTCATCTGCCATTAGTTGAATGCCTCCTTGAGTTTTTTGCTGAAGAGAAGGTAAATTAACATTAATATTCCCAAGATAAATATTGGTAAAAGATAGATAATGATAATTATTATACTAAGATAGATAAGATATATCATTAAATAGATTCCCAATAATATCACCTGAGCCCATCTTGCCCAATTTTTTCTTTTTAATACAAATATAGAACTAATGATTGTAAACATTCCTAATAAAAATATCCCCCCTGAAGCTCTAATAAATTCGGTATTATGGCCCAAATCCCCTCCAATAAATAAAAATGCAGAAACAAAGATGAAAATAATGCCGATTAAAAATAACGTTATTTCAAGAACTTTTGCAAGTGTTGGTAGTTTCTTTTCTCCCATTACAAATCAACCTCCGCATATTGTGCGTTTTCTTCGATAAACTGTCTTCTTGGACCAACTGCATCACCCATTAGAATTGAAAATGTTTCATCTGCTTCAACGGCATCTTCAACAGTGACTTGTTTCATGATTCTTGTTTTAGGATTCATTGTCGTGTCCCACAATTGTGAATCATTCATTTCTCCAAGACCTTTAAATCTTGAAACCTCTGGTTTTCCAGAAATTCCTGCCAGTGTCTTCTTTAATTCATCATCTGAATAGACATAGTAGTCTTTGCTTGCTTTTCTTACCTTGTATAATGGTGCAACGGCAACAAAGATATTTCCAGCATCAATTAATTGAGGAATATATCTAAAGAATAATGTTAGTAATAATGTCTTGATATGTTGTCCATCTACATCTGCATCAGTCATTATGATTATTTTATTATATCTTAATTTAGAAATATCAAAGGATTCTCCAACTCCGGTTCCTATCGCGGTTAATAGATTCGAGATTTCTTCAGAGGATAGTGCTTTTGCGGGATTTGATTTCTCAACATTTAGAATTTTTCCTTTTAGTGGTAGAATAGCTTGGAATTCCTTATCTCTTGCTCCTTTTGCAGTTCCACCTGCTGATTGTCCTTCAACAATATACAATTCTGTTTTTTCTTTCTTCTTTGAGGAACAATCTGCTAATTTTCCTGGGAGTCCTGCGCCGCCTAGAGCATTTTTTCTTCTTACCAATTCTTTTGCTCTTTTTGCTGCTTCTCTGGCTTTTAGTCCAGATAGTGCTTTTTGTGTTATCTTCTTTGCAACTGCTGGATTTTCTTCAAAAAATTCTGACAAAGCGGTAGATGCTAGTGAATCTAAAACTCCTTTGATTTCACTATTTCCTAGTTTTGTTTTTGTCTGTCCTTCAAATTGAGGTTCTTTCATTCTTAATGAGATTACTGCGGTAAGACCTTCTCTAACATCATCTCCAGTTAATTTTTCGCCTTTCTTAAGGATATTTTGCTTTGTTCCGTAGTCATTTATCACTCTTGTTAATGCTGTTTTAAATCCAATAACATGGGTTCCGCCTTCTATTGTATTAATTGTATTTACAAAACCCTGAATATTTTCATTATATGACTCAGAATATTGAAGAGCTATCTCAACAACTGTCTCCGCTTCATTTCTTTTAAAGTAAATAGGTTTATGGAGTGTAACTTTTCTTGTTCTGTTTAACCAATTTACAAATTCGACTAATCCTCCTTGATAATGAAATTCATCCTTTTTTCCAGTTCTATCATCTTTAAAATTGATTTTTAGTCCTGCATTTAAAAAACATGTTTCTCTGAACCTTGTTGCTAGAGTATTATAGTCAAAATCAACTACTGAGAATATTTCAGGGTCTGGAATGAATGTGACCTTTGTTCCTGTTTCGGATTTGGGACATTCTCCTAAGATAGTCATATCGCCCATTGGAACTCCAATTTTGTAACTTTGTTCGTGAATCTTTCCTTGTTTTTTTACCTGAACAGTCATTTTTTTTGATAGTGCTGCAACAACAGAAATACCTACCCCATGTAGGCCTCCTGAAACAGCATATGCTTTATTATCGAATTTTCCTCCTGCGTGAAGTTTTGTTACAATTATTTCCATAGCTGGTTTTTTGTAAACTGGGTGCATATCAACAGGCATTCCTCGCCCGTTGTCTTCAACTGTTACAGAACCGTCTTTATTGATTGAAATATTGATTGCTGTGCATACTCCAGCTAGGCATTCATCTACAGAATTATCAACCACCTCATAGACCATATGATGGAGACCATACTTATCTGTGCTGCCTATGTACATTCCGGGACGTTTCCGAACTGCTTCTAAGCCTTCTAGAACTTTGATGTCTTTTGCAGAATAATTATCTTCTTCGTCTTTAGCCATATATTTTCACTCTTTTATTTATTTTATTACCAAATTAATAAGCAAGCTTATCTCTTTATATGTAAAATTAATCAACTGCCTTTATAAATCTTTTTATTGATTTGTCGTCGGAAAAACTGATTAATTAGGGTTATCTTTGAGATTTTGAAATTTTAAATGCTGAAAATCTTCTCTCATAGAAATCCACCACCTAAAAGCAAGGTGGAGTGAAAAAATGAATAAAATCGTGCTAATTGGAAAGAATATCTGGTGTCCAGTTCCCCATAAAGGAAAGTCTTTTACTAAAAAGACCATTGAGAAAAAGCTTCCTATTGCTAATATTCCTGCAGTCTGAATCATTGAAGAATATCTGTTGTGAATAATCTGCAGTTTTTTAAGATTAATTTCAACCCCCCAATCAAATTTCTGAGAATTACTTGTTTTAGAAATTTTCTCTTTGCTTAATCTATATAAGTACCAGATAGATATAATAAAAAAGCCAGGCAATAATGCGAGAGATAATATGAATATTATTGAGCTAAATGTGGGTTTTAGTATAAAACAAAGAATTATCCCTATTGCAAGACTTAATCCAATACCTGCTATAACTCCCTCTTTTAGATTATCCCTTATCATAGATAGTATAATCCTCTTACTTATTTAAATATATTGAAACATTTAACTTAATTAGCTCGATTATTTAATGGTTAAAAATATAAGATGAAGGAGATATTGAAACACAAAGATTTTTAGCATTACAAAAGACCTACAGCCCCTCTGCAACTGATGATCTGGAAGGAAATTTAGCAACTGCTCGTCATCTTAGGGAAGTTTTAGCTATAGAAAATGATTTATTAATAAAATTAATAGATATAAGATTTATAGCTTAAGGCAAAAGAACAGCAACAGAAATTACAGTTGTCCATAAACCATCCTTATTCCCTTCTGCAGATTGAGTTGTATTTGTTGTCTTGAAAATATGCCCGGATGATTTGTAAACTTGTTCTCTTTCATTCCAGCTCGAATCTGGATCAAATTCTACTCCTAGTGTTGTTGCAAGCATTGTTGCTGCAAGATCTTCTGCATATTCTCCTGTTTTTTTTGATGTTTCTCCAAATCCGTGATGTTCTGATAAATATCCGTAATTGTTATTGTCTTTAGGAACTGCTAACCCTATTGAAGCCGCGACCAATCTGTTTGGTTCATTTGTTTCACTTCTTGCCATTACACAAAAAGTTATCTCTCCTGCACTTAAGCCTTTTAATCCTTCTTCTTTTGAAATCATTTTGCAATTAGGTGGAAATATAGAGGAGACACATACAATATTACATTTTTCTATTCCCGCTTGTCTTAATGCAAGTTCAAAAGATGCGAGTCTGTCTTTGTGAACACCAACTCCTTTTGTAAAAAAAACTCTTGTTGGAACCATTTTTTATTTTATTATACTAAAATGAGAATTAAATCGTTTTTAAACTTTTTGTAGAGTTATTTCTTAGATTCTCTTAAGTTTTTTGCATCAACTCTTTTGGCTGCTTCTTCTTTTGAGATTATGGATTTCTTTACCCACTTTGCCTTTCTATTATCTCTGCCCATCTGAGAATTTTTTCTGCATTTGCTCGAACAAAAATATTTTACCTCTCCAGATTTCTGAACCACGGTTATTCCTCTTGGAAATTCATATTGCTCTTTGCAAAAACTACATCTTGGCATTATGCTTTTCCTCCCATAACCCATTGAGACCCAAACAGAGGATGATAAATTTCTAGAATTGGGTTGACATCATTGGGATCTGTTGTTCGATTGTCACATCTTACATTTAAAGGATACTCTGGCTGAATTTTTATAGGAATTTGTCTTCTTCCGCTTCTTCTTTCACCTTCGTATTTTCCACTGATGTTCATTTTAACTAAAGGCCCCCTTTGATACTCTGTTCATTAATCTTCTTGCTTCGATTTCTGTTTCTCTAAGCATTAGAATGTCTCTTTTCTTTATTGGCCCTCTAACATTTCTTCTCATTGATTTTCCTTTATTTCTTCCTTGGAGAACACGACATTTAACCTGTGTTATCTCTCCTCTTGTTCCTGTTCTTCCAACTATTGCCTCGACTATTCCTGGAACAGCTCCACTGGATTCCATAATTTTTTCAGAGCCTTTTGTTCCTGATGATTTGTCTTGACTTTGTTCTTTTTCTCTTTGTTGTTTTGCCATTTTCTATTATGAATGATTAAGTAACAATTACTTTAATGTGTCTAATTTAGCTTCGCCTGCTTCAATTACAGCGACTGCGGAACATTTAACACTTATGCCAACTGAAATTCCAAGCTTTTCTTTTGAATCTGCTTCCACAAATTTTATCCCTTTTTCTTTACAAAGAATTGGGATATGCTGTGTAATTTCTTTTGGCTCAACATCGGAAGCAACAACAACGAGTTTTGCAACTCCCCTCTCTATAGCTTTTGTTACTTCATTGATGCCTTTGTCAATTTTTCCAGTCTTTCTAGCTTTTTCAACAATATCGTATACTGATGCCATTTTTTTGTTTGATTAATTTAATTTCCAATGAGAACGTAGCCCTCCTGACTTTAGGTCAGTCATTGGTATAACTTATTTGAAAATTTGGTTTATAAACTTTCCGTAAAGGGCACATGGGGAAAAATAATGGCTTTTC
>CAYNAV010000019.1:0-14119 GCA_964395405.1 Candidatus Woesearchaeota archaeon
AACTAAACCAACCCCGCCAAAGCAACAGCCCCAACCAACGTCAAACCAACAACCGCAGCGCCAGCAATAATAAAATACAAAATAATAGTATACTTCAAATTCTTTCCTGTCTCACTTGTAGTCTGTAAAACATCTCTTCCAGATTTAATAGTAACTAAAGTTGATGTTAGTATAAAGACAATCTCAACCAAATACAAACCAATAGCAATCTGTAAGAAGTAAGTAGGTATCATCTTAGTAATATCAAAAATACCCAGAATACTTTGAATGTTGCCCATATCCGTTAAACCTCCAGAATTAAAACCACCATCCATAAACATCGAAGCCAATGTTCCTAAAATTGTAGTAATCATCCCAGACAACCCAACAACAATTCCAGCCAACAAAGGAGCTAAGAATGTCATGTTACTCTTCATATCAGAAATAATATCCGCCAATAAATCATTTAATCTTTCATTAATCTTCCTTATATTCTTAACATACTCAGAAATACTCATCAAACTTCTCGCAGCAACCTTCAATCCTTTTTTAACAGACTCTACTAAAATCTCCATAGAAGTTGCAATCAATTGAGAAGGATAGAAAATTACAGCTCCCCTCTTAGGATTAAATAAAGCCTGTTGAACACTCATTCCCAGCTGTTGTATATTTTCATTAACAATCCTAAAGAAACCTTCCGTCGCTGTTCCTTTTACAGAATCAGATACTTTCAAAAAAGCAATTTCTGCAGGCATACCATCCCCGATTCTATTCCCAAGCTGAAATAATGAAGAAGTAAATTCATTTTCAACTTCTTTATACTGCTCTCTAGATTTTATCAACTCTTTCGTTTTAATCTGATAAGCAATAATAAAGAAAAATGCAATTGAAACAGGAACGAACAAACTCAATATTAAGGACAATGCTCCATTCGGCCCTGCAACCACTTTCCCACCTTCAGTTAAAATTCCAAAAACACCCGAATTTCCTAAAAAACTCAAACCAAGAGAGGTATAGGAATAATCTCTGGCCATATTTAACCATAAAGGAAGAGGAGTAAAAGCCCATAGCAAAGGAAGAATTCCAATTAAAAAGAATGGAAATACTACCAAGCCAGAAATAAGATACGGTTTTTTAGAAGCATATTTTGGATACAATGGATTTTTCTCTAGCAAAGAAGCCTCACCATACCCTCCAGGCCTAGACATCATAACCCCTTGAGTTAAAAAAACAACCATTAAAGGAACAAGCACATTAAAGATAATCATTACATGCCACCACTTTATTGCCCCAGAAAGCATAGTTGAAGCCAAAGGCAAAATTGCTAAAGCCAAAGTAGGAAGAACAATTCCAAGCATATAAACATTAGTCAAAGGAGATTTAACATCATGAGTATATTTCAACATCTTATCATAAACGCCATCTAAAATAACTTGCAATGATTTCTCCAGGACGGCAATTCTTCTTTCCTCACTTGGCTCATATAAGCTGGATTCAATCAAATGAAATGCTTCAATAAATTCCAAAGAATAATCTCTCCAAATCTCCAAATAAGCATCAACACTATCTTTAATTGAAGAATACTTCCCAACCTCAACATCCCAAAAGATTTTTCTAAAGTCCAAAGCTAACGGCTCTTGCAAATGCTCTGCTGCAAAAGCAATTGCTTTCTCAAAATTACTTGTATGCTTCATGTAAATTACAATATACAAAATAGCAGGCACCATTTGAGATGAGGCTTTCAATCTCCATTGCAACGCCAATCTTTCTGGAGTTCTATAAGCATAATAAAATAAAAATATTGAAAGTAAAACCATTAAAAAAGCAAGCCCTACTGAAAAGACATCAAATAAAAGCCACATTGATAAAAATATCAAAGTTCCTCCAAATAAAGTAATGAATAATACCATAATAGAAAAAACAACAACCTCGCTAGCACTTAGATCTAAATGAGCAACTTCTATAGCTCTTTCAATCTTTTCTCCATCTTTTTTAGAAGGTTTTATTGTAAATAAATTCCCAAAAGCCTTACACCACTTTTCATATCTAGAAAATTGTGGAGCCATTGAATCCTTAAAGGTCTCGTAACTCTGTGAAAAACTTCCTGAATCATTTTTCATCTGGCTTTCTATCTTCGCCCCATATTTCTTTAATATATCCTCTGTACTTGGTTTACTCATTTTAGTTTTCCTCCATTGAAATGAAAACTCGAAAATCTTTGATTTACTTTTTTCATTTTAGTTTTCCTCCATTGAAATGAAAACTCGAAACATTTTTCAAATGTTACTTTATTCATTTCCCCCTCTCTTTTTTTAACCAATAATCCACAGCAATATCAATAAACTGCTTCTTATTAGTATACTTTAATTTATTCTCTTTTTTATTAATAAACTCTTCTACTTCTTTCAAAAGCTCAGAGTCTATCTTCACCACACCATTTACACTACTTTTTTCCTTTATCATAGTTACCACTAGTAACCTATAGTTACTATATAAATTTATTTAGTGGCCAAGAACAAGCCTAAAACCCTAATTTTTTATAAACCTTTAATAATCTTTCCTTAACTTCCTTATCCTCTTCAGAAATAGAATTATATCTCTCCGCTGCACTCTCGTATAAGTCCTTTGCTTTAATAATATCTTTTTTCTCAATGGCCTTCTCAGACTTTTCAATAGTCTGAATAATCTCACTCATCAAAGGACTTTTCTTGGCCTTCTGCTCTGCTTCTTCTTTACATTTTATTTCCTTCTCTGCCTTTCTCTGTCTTTCTTTCTCGTCCCTTAGCTTCTTTTCTTTCTCCTCTTTAGCCTTAATCTCCAACTCTCTTCTTTTTTGTCTTTCTTTTTCTTCCTTTGCTCTTTTTTCTTGCTCTAGTTTTTTCTGCTTTTCTTTCTCCTCTTTCCTCTTCCTCTCATCTTCAACTTTAATCAACCGCTGTTTTTCAGCTTTCAATCTATAAGCCCTATACCTCTTCCTTAATCCACTTACCCATATACCAAAATTACTTACGCTCTTCTCTTCCCCCTCTTTAGAAACATCTTTCTTTTGCTCTTCCTTCTTTACTACTTTAATTTCTTTTTTATTAATTTCCTTTCTTGATTGTGAGTTTTTTTTTATAAAAAAATAAGCTCCCAGACCAGCCCCCACAAGAATTATAACCATCAAGACAATATAAATCAAAGAAAAGCTACCCGCATTAAAGTCGCTTCCTAAACCCTCGCCTAAAATTGTATCATTGGAACGGAGAGTATCATTAGCGTCAACCTGAACCTCTTCAAATTTCTTAACGAAAACAAGCGCCTTATTTCCAGTAATACCCTCTAACGACACAAGAACATCATTCATGCTATCATCATCAACATCAAACATTTTCTCATCTCCAATATTAAATGTCGCTTGCTGTGGAGTAGAAGAAATATTAATAATTGCTTGAGTTAAACTCAAATTAACCAATTTCACATAATGCCACTCAGAAGAAATATTAATTTTCATTTGCTCATCTTTAGATAAATTCTTTGAATAACCAGAATAAAACTGATCACTAGTTAAAAGGTAGATGCTTGGCCCACCTACAGCGCCACCGCCTCCTCCACCGCCTCCATTATCATCACCTGATAATACAGCAGTCATAGTAAAACTCACAGCTTTATTCTCACTCATATTCACACTCTGGCTAGCAGAAGCAGTATATCCTGATTTAGAAGCACCCACAGTATAATTAGAATAATAAATATAATCAGTTCCATCAAAATAATATTCAGTTAATTCAAATCTAGCAGGTATTGTTCCTGTCCCAGAATAATTCCCAGTTACGCTAATCGTCGTATCAGCAACATTTGAGCTTGCATCCAAATACCATTTTCTGAATATCTCGCTTCCTGATTCAACATATTCCTTACTCTGGTTATATGTTGCATTAACAAACGAATTATTCAAGGAATTTGTTTGAGAAAAAGTATCATTAGCCCCATTTAAAGTAAAGATAGCACTTGCAAGAGTGTTATTGCTACTTCCCGCAATTATTACACCCTCCAAAATACTCCCATTGATACTAAAGATACTCAGCTGATTGTTATCCGAACTGACCATCTGAATCCCTCTGTCAACAGAAGTTATGGTCAGGTTAGATACAATATTACTCGAAGAAGAATCAAATTTAAATCCATACATAGACCCCGAAGAGATAGTCAAACCAATTAGACTATTATTTGAACTAGCCTCGACATAAATCCCTGAAACAGAATCACTCTCTGCATTTATATTTGTTAAATTATTATTATTTGAACTTTTGAGATAAACTCCATAATTATTTAAGTTTGCGGTTATGTTTGAAAGTTGATTGTTGTTTGAACTTGATAAAAGATAGATTCCAGAATTGATATTTGTGTTTGCGGTTATGTTTGAAAGTTGATTGTTGTTTGAACTTGATAAAAGATAGAGCCCATAAAAAGTATTTGAATTTGCAGTTATATCTGTAAGTTGATTGTTTGAGCTTGATTCAAGAGAGAGTCCATAAGTATTTGTGTTTGCGGTTATGTTTGAAAGTTGATTGTTGTTTGAACTTGATAAAAGATAGAGCCCAAAACTATTTGTGTTTGCGGTTATGTTTGATAGAGTGTTGTTTGAACTTGAAGAAAGATAGAGCCCAAAACTATTTGTGTTTGCGGTTATGTTTGATAGAGTGTTGTTTGAACTTGAAGAAAGATAGAGCCCAATATAAAACTCAGTGATAGTTTTAAAATTCTTAACAGTAATATTTATTAACCCCTGAGCATTAATGCCCCGAGTATTCAAACTATTATTCCCAAACAAATCAAACCCTGCCCCATCCAGCACAACACTATCAGCAGTAATATTCAAACATGCCTCAAATGCCCCAACCCCACTAGCATTAATACTCTGATTCAACGCATAACTCCCAGATTCGTTAATCGTCCCACACTGATAAACTTCTCCCAAGTCATTAACCGCCGTCCCCCCAAAAACACCAAACTCAGAAGCTCCTGTTTCAAAAAGATTGTCCCATAAAGAATTTCCCGTAATCTTCATAAAAGATAACCCTAAAATTAATGCAATAACAACCACAACAAGGACAATTTCAATCACTCTTTTTCTCATCTTATTTATTAATTATTATAGTTTATAAAACTTACAATCCAACTCTTTTGCTTTCTCTCTCTAACCAATTCTTCCATTCTGGAAAAACTCTATCGCTCGAAGGCAAACCAATCTCACTTGTAATCTTGTCAGAAATCTGATGGAAAGCATTATTACTTAAAACAGTAAATTCAGCTTCTAATAAATCTGGTTTATTCATCTTCTCAGCAAACTTAACTGTCTCCTCTTTAATCTTCTGTCTTAAAACAACATTATCCCAGACAGCATCCCAATTCCCAGCCCACCCTTTAACATTACTCGCAATATCCTTAATAATCTCCGAATCTCCATTAATCAAATCCTCACTTGGCTTCAGCATATCAGCCTCAACATCATATTTCATTAAATCAACAAACCCGCCCTCCTCCAAAGGATCCTTATTCCAATGCTTTCTAACTTCTGCAATTTCTAAAACTCTCCTCCACGAATGCAAACCGTCCGGCGTTTTAATCGGATTTGCAACAACAATTAAATCAGTCGCTTTAAACGAAGTAATTGGAACACCCAAGTCATTTACAACCCTATCAAAAACAGAATACGGACTTCCACCATGAATAGTTCCTGCAACAACATTTGCCAAAGCACCAACCCTCATAGCCTCATACAATGCCTTCGCTTCCTGGCTTCTTATTTCTCCAACAATTAGACTAGAATCTCCCAATCTCAATGAAGCCCTTATCCCCTCTTCAGCACTAACTTCTGTAGTCTCTCCTGTCAAAGCACTCCTAACTTTCATACTTAAAATATCATAATTTAATCTTCTCAATTCTTCAATAGGCAATTCTAAAGTATCCTCTATAGTAATTATCCTATACTTGGGCATTATCTCCAACAATAAACTTCCAAGAAAAGAAGTCTTACCAGAGCTTCTTGTTCCAGCAACAAGTATTGTCCTAGAACCATCAATAATAAAACTCATCAAGCCCGCACCCAGCCCATTAATCATTTTATTTTTAATAAATAAAGGCAATGTCCACGGTTTACTTCTATGCCTTCTTAATGTATAAGCCAAACCACTATGAGACAAAGGCTGCTGAACAATTGCAACTCTTGCTGCAAAATTATTCAAATACAAAGAAGTATCCAGAATAGGGTTAGCTTCGTCCAATGCCCTCCCAGAAAGCATTCTAAATTTAGCCGCCCAAGATTCCGCATCTTCCTGAGAAGCATATAAGTTCGTATAGCATTCGTCGAATTCATTATGCCTTACAAAAACAGTTGAAACAGAAACAGGTGCGTTAATCATTATATCCTGCAAGTTATCATCTTGCAACAAAACCTCAATAATTCCAAAGCCAATCGTATGCCTTACTAAAATAGTAGCAAGTTTATTTACGTCTGAAAAGTTCAATGAAATATTTTTACTATTCGCCAAATCTTGAAGCAAATCTTTTGCAACATTTAAAAAAACCTGTCTGGTTCTTTCAGGATTTGTAAATTCTTCTGCAGTCGGTTTATGCTCAATTAAAACATTCCTCGCAAGATTTAAGAGTATATGGTGGTCCTCATCTAAAGAATACTCGGGAGGAGACAAATGATAAAACAACTTCCCCCTATTTGGTTGCTTAAAAATGGTAACCATACTCTTATCATACCCTTGAGCAATTTCATATTGTTTCAGTATTTCAGCGTCCTCAGGAACCTTAGAAATAAGCCGAGTAAATGTAAAGTTAGGCATAACATCCGCCCTAAACGCTTCCGAATAAACTTCCCTCTCGCTAATTTTATATCTATCAAAGAATGGCTTTAACTTTCTAATCAAACTAAGATTATCCAAGAATCCAAGAACCTTTTCCAAAAGTCTAATATAACCTTCCCTATACTTGTCTTCGTTATTAAGCAAAGATTTTTGTTCGAAATAAAGTCCCTTTAACTCCCTATAAGTCTTTGCAGGATCTGATTTAAGACACTCATTAATAAGATGGTTAAGAGAAGCGTAAGCCTCTTGCATCAAGTTTCCGGTCATGCTCAGTTTTGCCTGGCTCAGAATTTTTTCCTGTTTAATCAAAAACTCATAAATCTGTCCAATTTCAATGAGCATTTTAACCTGCTCAAAGTCATAGCTATAATTCCTCTGTTGAACAAAAACAATTCTTGAAACATTTGCATCATCTTTTAAACTGTCGATTGTCCTAGCCATAACTACCCCGCTATCCGCAATAGATGGAACTTCGGGAGCACCAAGATAATTAATATACATTACATTTTCCCCAGATTCTCGAATAACCTCATAAGAATACAAAGGACTTTTATCTTTAAACATCATTTTTTGTTTTTTGAAATAAAACGAAAATACGAAAATCTTCAGTTTACTTCTTTTTTATCACCTTAAAATTAATAGAAGCAGTGGTTTATAATAATTATTGTTATAAGAAAACATTATAAACCATACCTCCCTAAGATAATTATGGCAGAACCCCAAACCCAAGAAGCATCTGTTCAATTTCTTCTTTCAGATTTCAATACAAGATTAAGAGATATAGAAGAGAGAAACAGACTGATGAAAGAGAGACTCATTTTACTAAGCCAAAATTTCATCGAGTCTAAACAAAAGTCAGATGATGAAATTGAAGAGATTAAAAAGAATATATTTACCATAAAAAAAGATGTTGAAAAATTAAAATCAACAATTCAAGGGATAGTGGAAATCTCTGACAGCTATGTAAAGAAGCAGGAAGTTGCAGTAATTGAAAGAATGCTAAGAGACTTTCAACCCCTAGAGTTTGTAAGAGAAAAAGACTTAATAGATTTAGTTAAAAAAGAAGTATTAAATCAAAAAAAGCAAGAAATAAAAACTACTAAATCCATAAAAAAGAGCAATGTCGACACTTGATTCCGTAACCCAAATGCAGCAAAGAGGCATAACCGATACAGATATAATTACAAGTCTCAGAAATCAGGGAGTTTCACCTCAAGAAATTAATGACGCATTAAATCAGGCAAAAGTAAAAAGTGCCGTTTATGATAATCCTGCTTCAGGTGGCTCAAATACCGAAGGAATGCAACAATCAATAATGCAAGACCCTTCACAAGACTTTTCTTCTCAAATCACTCAAACAACACAAACCCAATCGATGCAAAATCCTGAAATGTATCTTCCACAACCGCAATATCCGCAACAAGCAGCCCAACAACAGCAATATCAACAACAAATACCTCAGCAACAAATACCTCAAGAAGAACCCCAATACTATCCAGAAACACAGTACCAAGACAATTACTATCAGCCCCAACAAACGATGGATACAGATACAATAACTGAAATTGCAGAACAAATTGTTTCAGAAAAGTTTTCCCAATTCGAGAAAAAGACAGGAGACCTAGTATCCTTCAGAAATGATATTCAAGAAAGAATAAAAAACCTAGATGACAGATTAAGAAGAATAGAGAGTTCTATAGATAAACTACAACATGCAGTAATAGGAAAAATAGGCGAATTCGGAGACAATACCGAAGCAATACACAAAGACCTAGATAATCTTCACAATACTGTTTCAAAACTAATGAATCCTTTAATCGATAATTACAAAGAACTAAAGAGAATTACCCAGGATAAATAATCCTCTTTAATTTAGCCTAAAGTATAATGAAAAAAAGATTTCAAAAAAAAGTTTTTGCTACAATCACCTTCTCTATTATAGCATCAATCCTTTCAATTATTCACGGATTATTTTTTGACCTTGATTTTTCTCAAATAAAAAGGCTAACTATTGAAGGTTTTTTCTTCACATTCATACTAGTTTTTTCAGCCCTAATTATCTTAGAAAAAATATTCAATTTAGAAGAAGATGCTGAAATAGTAAATATAAAGAAGAGAATCAGCAAACTAGAGTTAAAAAAGAAATGAGTTCTTAAAGATTTATAAGAAAAATTTAATACTAAAACCCCACTAAAAATAACTAAGTCAAATTTAAGATACTAAACATAAAACAAGCCTACTTCTTAGCAACAACCCAAGAAACAATTCCAGCAATCACTAAAAGTAAAACAAGTCCAAACCAATCAGTATAAAACCAAGACTGAACCAAATCCCAATTAACAGCCCAATTAAATGTATATGCAGAAGAAATAACAAAGAATATAGCCAACAATGCAAGTAGTACCCATGCAATATATTTATTCTTAGTAAATGTTTCCAAATCTCCCTTAACAAATGCAATCATCACTAAAATCAAAAATACAGCAACAAAAAATACAGCAAACCAAGCAGAACTAAATGAAACAAAATCAACAAGAGAAACCTGCACAATAAAGAAAATAGCAAAAATAAGGGAAATCATCAAATGAACTCCTTTATTCTCTCCTAAAACCTTTGTCTTAGCGAGCAATGCATAAACAATTACAAAAACAAGTAAAAAACTAAGAATAGGCATAAAATAGGTCACGGCTGCTAACGAAACCATCTTATGATTTTACTGTTCCTCCGTTTGAAGAATGTGTAGCCCATACAATTACCCCGATAATAGCAGCCAATATAATCAAAGACCAAAAGTATTCATAAAACCACCAGCCTATTGAGAAATTATCGCCCCAAAAATTCCATGAAGTTAACGCCCATATAACAACACCAATCCCAGTAAACCAACCAACCCACTTCACAGCACTTCCTGCCTTCCCAGCATCATCATGATAAAAGAATCCAATTAAAATAATTACAACAAGAAAAATAGCTATACCAACTCCAAACTTAGGAAATATCTCCGCATAAAAAGTTGAGACAAAATCGAATTGTAATGCTAATAACCCAATAGCCATTGCAACAATTGCATCAATAGCTTTTTGCTGTCCTAATAATTTTGTCTTTTCTAAAATAGCAAACACAACAGCGAACATTAATAAAAATGGAATCACATAAGAAAAAACTCCCTGCTGAGCCCATAGGTTCAAAACATCCGTAATAGTCATCACCATATTATTTTAAGAAAAAACTTCTTTATAAAAGTTTCTTATTTATCCCCCTTTTTCCCGGTGCCAACCGCAACAGCAATTGCCCCTGCAATAATCGCCAACATTAAGATTGTTGAAAACCAGCCACTCCCAGACCCAGAAACCTGCGCATATAATGTCTCCCACAAACCAGTAACATAAAGAACAACACCGATAACAAATATCGCAGCCAAAATACCAAATGTAATCTTTAGTCCCTTGTTGTCTTTCCAAGACGTTTCACCTACAAACCCATACAAAACTAAAAATACAAGCATGACAACAACGCCTACAGCAAGCCAAGGAACAATTCCAACAATAATATCTCTTGGTTGTGGAACAGCTATTAAAATTAATGCAATCGCCAAAGCAACCAAAGCGTCAATCTGCCTTTTATCCTCTCCTAAAATTTTTGCTTTTTGTAAAATTGCAAAAATCAAAACAAACACAAGTAAAAAAGGAAGGATATAATTCATCATTAAGCCAGAACCGAAAATACCAGACTCCTGTGCCGAAGCAAAACCAATACTAAACAAAACACCAATACCACCCATAAAAGCTTTTTTCATAAAAAACATTAGAACTCAATGTATTTAAATTTAATTGAAGTCAAATTCAAATCATATCCGCTTCATCTAAAGGCATATCTTCATCTGTTCCAGTCTGCATAGGTACTGCATTTCTACTAATAAGAACAACATCACCTATAGCCTTAACAAATTGATGAGGTACAATAATTCCTCTCGCCCCTCCAAGAAGATTTCCAATACTTGAATCCCTTGAAACAACGATCCTCCATCCATCCACCTTATTATCAATAAGATTTACTTCCTCAATAATACCAAAGATATCTCCGCCATCGGTAAACACCTTTCTTCCAATGACTTCGCTCAGCCTTTTTATTTTCAACATATCCTATTCAAAAAAAACCCCATTTAAATACATTTCGCTAGTGCAGAATATAGAACCTAGAGGATATTATAACCTCTGAAAATAGAAATGATAACCTTCGCCCACAATAGATTTATAAAAAACCAGTATTTAGAATAACAATGGAAAAAGAATCAATCAAAGAAATCATAACAATCATAATAGCTGCAATCGTCCTCGCCCTTGCAGTTTCATTTCCAAATTCAACCATATTACTAACGACATCCATATTCTTCATAGTAATAATAGCCGTAAATGTCGTAGTAAAAAAAATAATAGCGTACAGCTTAGAAGCAAATGTTACAATAAAATTTTGGTCTTGGTACCAATATGGCTGGAGAAAGGATAGCCATTTCAAAAGCCCAGTACCAATGTTCTGGCTGCCTGTTGTTCTTTCTTTCATTACAAGAGGATTTTTCTACTGGCTTTCAATCCTAGAATTTGATATAACCCCTCGAACAGAAAGAGTTTCAAAAAAGCACGGATTATATAGATTCAGTGAAATAACCGACTGGCATACCGCATCTATTGCCTGCTTTGGAATTTCAGCAAATTTAATTCTCGCAATCCTTGGTTACATCTTTGCATCATTTTACCCATCCTTGGAATTATTTGCAAGATTAAATATTTATTATGCTTTCTGGTCTATAATCCCCTTAAGTAGCATGGATGGTAATAAGATTCTCTTCGGCAGCAAGCTACTCTGGTTTATCTTCGCAGTAATCACAACCTTAGCATTAGTCTGGTCTTTAATTATTGTTTAACTAGAACAAGCATATCAAACCTTTCCCATTCAGGATTATTCTCATGAGTAACAATTGGATGATAAGCTGTTCTTCCATTTCCCCTATTTCTGTATAAAGCAATTTCATTTCTTGTAAAGCTTCGAATCTCTCGAGTGTTCAAATCAAAAATCGCAAGTCCTCCAATTTCTCCCTCTCCCTCCAGCCTATTTAAGGGCATGGGCATCGCCTTTGGAACCCGCCCCCAATAATCAGCCCCAGAACCATAACAATCACAACTTGGTGGAGGAGAACAACCACCAAATAAAAACAACTCCATCTCTCTTATTGCTCTAAGACTTTCAAGACTATGCATTTAAATTAAAAACAGAATTACTATTTAATTATTTGTATATCCGGCCAGAACAACAAATACTAAAATAACCCATATCAGGAAACTACCTTCTTCTCTTCTTAACAGCCAACCCTACCTTTTTTCTTTTCTGAAACCAAACCAAATAAACAATCGGCAAAATTCCAACCGTATTAAAAATAAGTATAAACACAAACCACATTAGCTGATTGTTCCGCCCAGACTTCCACAACCCCTTCCCTTTCCAGATTACTTCCCATATCCCTATTAAGACTAAGACAAAAATCCATGCGACTGGAAAGCTTAATCCACCACTCATTCATCTTTAAGGCATCCAACATTTATAAACTCTTCTGAATTATTAACCACAATAACCAATACCTAAAAATTAGCCAAGAAAAAAACAGATTATAAATGGGTGAGAAAGTAGAATAATAAAAGTGAATAATTAAAAAACAATCATAAAGCGGAATTGCATTACCAAATTCCTGCCTGGCAAATCATAATTATGGCACAAAAAGAGCTTAAAATACAACCAAGAGAATATCAAAAAAGGATTCTTGAAACCTGCAAAAAACAGAATTGCATAGTCATCCTCCCCACAGGTACAGGAAAAACACTAATAGCCATAATGCTCGCAATTGAAAGGTTTAAGAAATTTCCATTAGAAAAAGTCCTCGTCCTTGCTCCAACCCGCCCTTTAGTAGAACAGCATCTTAAGTCTTTTAAAAAAAATCTTCCAGAAGACTGGGCAGACATGCAAATCTTCACTGGAAAGACTCAAGCAAATGAAAGAAAGAAAATTTGGCAAACAGCAGAGTTCGTATTCTCGACACCTCAGTGTATCGCAAACGACCTAAAGAAAAACCTTTACACACTAGAAGACGTTTCCCTATTAATAGAAGATGAATGCCATCGCTGTTTAAAGAATTATTCTTACAATTTTATATCTCAAAGGTACAAAGAACAAGCAAAAAACCCAAGGATTCTTGGCTTAACCGCTTCCCCGGGAAGCGATAAAGAAACAATAAAAAAAGTCTGTGAAAACCTTGGAATAGAAGCAGTTGAAATCCGAACAAGAGAGAGTGAAGATGTAAAACCCTACTTACAAGAATTGGAATTTGAAAAGATAGATGTAGCCTTTCCTCCCGAGTTTCAAGAAATCCGCTTCCTCCTTCAAGAAATTTATAACGACAAAGTATCAGAATTACAACATAGAAAAGTTCTATTCTCGAGACCTTCAAGAACAACACTACTAGAATGTCAAAGAAAACTTTTCCACTCCCTAAATTCAGGAAACAAATCTCCAAACATCTTCTTATCCGTCTCTGCATGTGCTCAGGCAATTAAAATCTCTCACGCCATAGAGCTTCTAGAAACCCAATCAATCTCTTCTTTTACTCTTTATCTAAAAAAGATTTACAAAGAATCAAATGAAGGAACTTCAAAAGCGGCAAAAAGAATAATACAAGACAAAAGATTTCAAAAAGCATTCTCCCTCGCAACAACATTAAACTTAGAACATCCAAAAATAAACAAATTAAAAGAAATAGTTGAAGAAAAAATAAAAAATGAACCAAAATCAAAAATCTTAGTCTTCGCCCAATTTAGAGATACGGTAAACAAAATAACATTAGAATTAAACAAAATTCCTGGAATAAAATCAGACATTTTCGTAGGCCAAGCAAAAAAGTCACACGGGAAAAATGAAAAAGGAGAAGAAAAAACAACAGGTCTAAATCAAAAAGAGCAAAGAGAGATAATAGAAAAATTCTCAAACGGAGAAATAAATGTTCTTGTCGCAACATCCATAGCTGAAGAAGGATTAGACATTCCCGAAGTAAGTGAAGTTATTTTCTACGAACCTATCCCCTCGGCAATCCGTTCAATTCAAAGAAGAGGTAGAACCGCAAGATTATTCCCAGGTACATTAAAAATCTTAGTCACAAAAGATACGCGGGATGCAACATACTATTATGCATCTGGCGCAAAAGAAAAAAGAATGCATAAAGCAATTCAAGACATAAAAGA
>CAYNAV010000020.1:0-1599 GCA_964395405.1 Candidatus Woesearchaeota archaeon
CTGCCCAACAATGTCTGCAAAGGCAGGTCTTGTTATGAAAACGCCTGCTGAAATCCCTATTAGTGTTGTTACCGCAAATCCTGCTAATAATCCTGCTCCAGCACTTAACAAAGGAAGAAGAGATACAACAGAAGTGGCATAGGCAGCTAATATGATGAATAGGGCGGCCTTTATTCTGTTTTTCATTGAGCTTTCTTTTGAACGTGTTGATTCATCCACAATAACAATCTGGTCGTCAACTCCTGTTCCGATTGCTGCAATAATTCCGGCTATACCTGCTAAATCCAAATTCCAATGAATCAATGCGGCTGCACCAAGGATGATGATTACTTCTGAGAGCATTATAAAGGTCATGATAAATGAAATCTTTATTTTTCTATATCTTAAAATGATAATTACGAAAACGCCGGCAATTGCTAGAAGTCCTGCTAAAAGAATTGTCTTTACAAAGCCGATTCCGAGATTTGGTGAAATCCTGTCTAATTTTATTATATTTAATTTGAATGGTAGGCTTCCTGTTTTAAGAACAGTTTGAAGTTTTTTCATATTCTGTTGAGCAGATAATATTGCCTCATTCCTTGTTGTTCCTGTTCCCGAGCCTGAAATTTGTATTTGTGTTGCAACTTTTCCTTTTAAGTCTGCTCCAATATTTAATGTGTCTATTTTTACATCATCTAAATATAAATCGAGGGGTTTGTCAAGATATCTGCCTCCGGATGAGACATTAATCGAAAGGTTAGATGTTGCATCTGCTTGCCTTGTTGCCGCTATTTCTGTTAGTGTAATGATAAATTGGAAGTTACATGCTTGCCCTCCTTGAACATCAAAGCATTCAGTTATTAGGGCATCTTGACCAGAAGAGCCTACAAAAGTTATGTCTTTCTTTCCTCCACTGAATATTGTTTCATTTCCTATCATTGCCTCGAATTTACCTTGCTGTGCAACTAAGCTTTCTAAGTCTGATGGTGAAGAGCCTGCAATTTCAACGGACATATAGTTGTTTCCGGAAGAGTCTGTTCTTGGAAGAATTTTCACATCAGAGAGACCATAAACATTTAATCTTTCTTGAGTTAGGGAAATTAAATCGTCTAATTCGCCCATTGTTAGAGAATGATTTTCAGCGGAGACTAAGGCACGAACTCCGCCCTGTAAGTCTAAACCTGTTGTAATTCTTGTCTTTGGGATTGGTTGGACTGAGATTTGATTTATTATCTCTTTTGAAAATAGCCCTATTACTTCAGAATCTTTGGTTGTTATTATCAACTTTTTGGTTTCATTTTCTTGGAGGGTGTCTGCAAATTTATGTATCTCTACGGAATAATCTTCGATATTATTTACTGGATTTCCATTAATACTTATTATTACAGAATTTGCTCTTAATCCGGCATCATAGATTGAAGAATTTCTTTCTACTGAAGTTACTAAAACTCCTTTTTTCATAAATGTCGGAGGTATTGAAAAGATTGAAATTAAGGCTAGTGCTATGAATATAAACATTATCCACATTCTTAATGTAATTTTTACCATTATTTTTCCTTGCCTCTAATTCGTAAATTGCATCTCGTAGTTGCTATCATTTGTCTCAAAGCGATTTGCTCA
>CAYNAV010000020.1:1699-14036 GCA_964395405.1 Candidatus Woesearchaeota archaeon
AATTCGTAAATTGCATCTCGTAGTTGCTATCATTTGTCTCAAAGCGATTTGCTCACATACCATTTAATTAATGAAGCATTCATTACCCAAGTACTTAATAAATCAACAGCTAAACCTATGATTAGTATTGTAAAAATCTGATTTAAGATACTGCCAAAGCCATAAACTACAATTAATGCGACAGAGACTGCGACTAGGGATGTAATCGTCATTGTTGTTCCTGTTTTAAATGCGCCCCATATTGAAGAGTTTACTGACTCCTGTTTTCTTCTTAATACTCTCGTTGTTAAAAGAATATCTGTATCAACAGAATAACCAATTAACATTAAAAATGCGACGATACCTGCTGAAGAAATTTTCATGCCAACTAAGTCTACAATTGCTAGAGGGATGAGGATATCTATAAAAGCTGAAAAAATTACAGCCATACTAGGCACACTTACTATTGCATAGGTTGAGAATAATAGAATCATTATTGGAAAGATTAGATAATAGACTGGGAAAAAGAATAGGATAAAAAAAGCGATGGATAAAAGAAGGATATAAAGAAAGTCTTTTTTGGTTTTTGAAAGGTAAATTCCATAGACCAAGGTAATAATTAATGTTAGAAAAATTAAAATTCCGAGAAATCTGCTTAATGGAAATGTGAGTCTTGCTGCGATTAATGTTAGCATTACTGAGTAAACCTTGGTTTTTTTAGATTCGCCGAAAACAATGAATACAACTAGAGCCATTAGAAGGAATGCAAAAGCTACTGCTTTCAGTAATTGGATGTAAAAGTCGTTACCTAAAGATGAGCCGGTAAATTCGACGCTTGAATTTTCATTGGTTAGATTATAGCCAATGTATTGTTGTAATGCTGAAACAACCTGCTCTGAATTATCGCCTGGAACAGTTACAACTAAGCCTGTTTGTTTTCCAGTATTATCTGAAACTGCTGAAACAGAGATATCTGAAAATGTAGAAGAAAGATTAGATTGAAGCGTTGCTGCTGGAATGTCAGATAAAAATGAAATGGTTGTTCCGCCGGTTAGAGTTACATCTTTTTTTATAATATCGTGGTTTTGGGAATAAAAATATCCGAGATAGATTAATGAGAAGAGTATAAGCAATGCAGGGATTATCAAAAGCTTTTTGTGGTTTTTGTTATAAAAGTTTTCAAATGTTTTCATAGAAATTAGGGTAATATGGGATTTATAAGGTTTCTGGGTTTGGAAAGATATAGATTATATCTTGAATGAGATGTGCGGGCCTCTCGCATTTTGCATTCTTGAGATTTTTAAAGTTTGTTCAAGAAAGCGAATTGCTCGGAATTGAATGTTCAATTCCCTCAATGGATGCGCGGGCCGCTGAGGGAGCCAGGATGGTCTTTTCGTGACCACTCGAGGATCCGAAACATTTAAATATTAATGGTTCATAAATAAACCATATGGTTCATAAATTAGACAACACACATTTCGATATAATCCTTGTTTTATTAAAAAACAAGACGCACCTAAGAGAAATTGCGAGAATATTAAATGAAAATCACTCCACAATACTTCGGAAGGTAAACCTTTTGATATCTAAAAACATTATTGGAGCAGAGTCTCAAGGAAAAAACAAGGTATATTCTCTAAAAGACAATTTAGCAACTAAATCAGCAATTTACTTATCAGAGCACTATAAACTTCTTAAGCTATTTGAAAAATACCCGCGATTAGAGATTATCTTAGAAGACTTATTAAAAGAAACAAACGAAAAGCTAATCATCCTTTTTGGAAGTTATGCAAAATTTTCGGCAAAAGAAAATAGTGATATTGATATCTATGTTGAAACACAATCAAAAAACACAAAAAATCAACTTGAAGAGCTAAACAGCAGATTAAGCATAAAAATAGGCCCTTTTGATAAAGATTCTTTGTTAATAAAGGAAATAATTAAAAATCATATAATTTTAAAGGGAGTAGAGGAATTTTATGAAAAAATTGTATAATCAGGAAGATTTGAATTTTCTTTCAAAATTAATTAGGCAAGAAAGACTAAAACTAGTTGAGCCTTCTGAAGAAGTTAAAAAGTCTTATCTGGAAAAATCAGGGAATAGCTTAAAATCAGCAAAACTTCTTATTAATAACAATCTTTATGAAAATTCAGTTTCAATGTCTTACTATGCAATGTATAATTCTTTAACTGCATTATTATATAAAATAGGAATCAAATGTGAAAATCACACAGGTTCAATCATCTTGTTAAAAACTCTCCTAAAAAAAGAAGATTTATACAAACCTATTTTTGTAGCAAAAAAAGAACGAATAGACAAGCAATACTATGTAACTGGAAAGGATGATTATGAGGTTAATAAAGAATCCACACAAGAGATGATAAAAATAGCAGAGGACTTCATAATTGAGATTAAACTCTTGATAAAAAACATAGATAACAATAAAATCAAGGAATATAGAAAAGAGTTTGCAGAAATGGTTAATAGAAAGATATGATGGCAAAAATGGAATTGTAATTATAAAACGGGTGTAATGTAAAAAGTTTTGATTTCACACCTGACTTTTTTAATATTTTCAGTTAATCTCCCTTTCTTTTTAAGATATAATAAGCTCCGCGATAAGCTCCAACTTTTTCAATAAACTTGAACTCAATTAATTCATTGAGTTCGCTAACAGCGGTCCCATGAGAAACTCTGTTTATCTCTTCATAGGTCTGGGATTTAATCGTTTTATTTCTTTTTAAATAATCTAAAGCTTTCTTTTGCCTTTCACTTAAATCCTCCGCACTTTTTATGGGTTCTTTTCTGCCTTTTTTATTGTATAAGATTATCCTGAAAAAACTTTCAGTAAAAATAAAATCAGGGTCTCTCAACCCCACTCGCCTCATATAATTTTTCATTCTGGGAATTCCTGTCCCCAAACCCTCCACATAATCTAAGTCTCTCAAAAAACGGTAAGTAATTGGATTCCTTTGAACTGAAATAGTACCAAATAGCTCTCTCGGCAAGCCTTGGGGCAATGAGCCTGGGTTGGTTATCTCAATCCGGTTATCAAATACATAAATTTGAATTGCATCCTTGCTGAAATAGTCCCTATGAGCTATAGCATTAACTACTGCTTCTCTAACCGCCTCCATAGGATATTCATACTCCTCTTTTCTTTTCGGATCTCCTGAGAGTTTTATACTCTTAGAAATATTCTCCCTAATTAGTTCCATGGTCTCTTCTATTGAGGAGAATAGATTTTTTTGGATTAATTTGTGAACTAAAATCTCTACAGGCTCTTTTCCTTTGAACCGTACAAATTTTATTTCAGATTGTGGATAAAAGTCTTGTGGATTTTTAGCAAATAAAAGTACCGCAGAATTTTTAATTTTTAACTTTCCGTTTTTGGAAGCCAATTTCTTGCTAATAAGGAAATCTTCAATCGTGTGGTCCTCAAGAAAGTTTCTTTGATCTCTTGATTTTAAATATTCCTTAATATTCTCTAAACTTAAATCATCTACTTTTGCATTATTCTCAAAAGTTTCATCAAAAGATAGAATCTGTTTATTTCTCAAAAAATCCAGGTGATTTTGACCATCTAGCTTTTTGGTTGTACTCCCAATTCTTACATAAATTGCCCCATCAAACATGTAATAAATTCCATCTATTGCTCTCTGGATTATTGCAATAATTATCTTTTCTTTATCTATTTTATAGGTCTCTATTGAAATTAGGGGTGTGGGTGAAAGGCATTGGCTTGCACTTGAAATCTTCCTCTGAAATTCGTCTAAATTTTCCTTAATCCCAAAAATCTTTCCATCGTTAGAAACTCCAAAAAGGATCATACCTCCGTTAGTATTACCTAATCCGCAGAGAATATGGCATATTTTTTGCTGACTATGGAATGATTCTTTAAATTCCACTTCCTGGTTTTCCCCTGTTGCTATTATCTTCCTTATTTGTTCAACATCCATATTATTAGTACTAATTATATGTATTTAAATGTATCTTATAAGTAAAGTTTTAGTTTTAATTAGATTTAATGGAAGTAAATTGGATGTAAAAACTCAAGTCACCGTCCTGTGACAATTCCCAACGACAAGATTTATATATCCTCCAGATGGACACACCAGACACTGAAAATGGTAAAAATTGATCCTTTCAAAAACAAGGAAAAATACCTTGCATGGAAAGAGAAAAACCACTCAGTCATCCCTGAAATAACTAAGGAGAATTCTGATATAACTCTAAGATTCCTGAATGATATGGAATCTGGGCTGAACATCTGCTCAACTTCCAAAAAAGGCTCAAGAAGCTACATAAGGCTTAATGTCCTTAAACAGAGATTAATTGCCCTATCAAAGATGTTTAAAGAGAGATTTAATTTAAACAAGATAACTGACGTGACAGAAACCCAGTTATTCGGCTTTTTTGTGGATATGAGAAATGGAATCATTAAAAGGCAAGACGGCAAGGATTACATGTCTCCAAAACATTTTGTCAAGGATTTCAAGGCTTTCTGGCATTGGTGGATCAAGGTTAACAGAAGGGAAGGAATTCAACTAAATGATATAACTCTTGATTTAGATACTTCTGGAGACAAGCCAGAATGGGTTTATTTGACAGAAGAGCAGGTTAAGATACTCTGTAAGGGAGCAAAGCATGAATACAAAGTCTTAATCTGGTTTTTATTTGATACCGGAATAAGAGCTCCAACTGAATTGATGAATGTTAAGGTAGGTGATTTCTTTAATGATTTTAAAGAGTTAAACATAAGAGAAGAGATTAGCAAAACTTTTGGCAGAAGAATAAAACTTATGATTTGCTCTGATTTAATCCGAGATTATGTAAAAACTAAAGGATTAGGCAAAGAAGACTATCTGTTTACAACTTCCCCTACTGCTGCAAATAAATACCTCAAAAGGCTTGCAAAGCGGGTTCTTGGCGATGAAAAAAGCCAGGCTGGCCAGAAATATTCTCAGATAACTATGTATGATTTTAGGCATTGTTCTTGCTGTTACTGGTTGCCTAGATATAAATCTGAATCTGCATTAAAGTATAGATTTGGTTGGAAAAAGTCTGAGAAGATTCATTATTATTCTGAACTTTTAGGAATGAGAGATACAATTTCAGAAGAAGATTTGTTGGTTGATATTACTAAGATGGAACTAGAAAAGAGAATTGATCATGCAGAAAAGCAAAATCAAATGTTGAAAGAAGATAATGAATTGATGAAAATTCAGATTGCGGAGATTGCAGAGCTGACCACTGAAATTTACAGGCAATTGAAATTAAATTATGGGCTGGAGTTACCATTGCAAGTGAAAATAAAGAAAATAAACTAGGAAATTTGGGAGGAGTGATAGGAAGATGAATGGAGCAAAATCCAGATAGTTTAAGCCCTCAAGCATTATTATTTATAATTGCCATTATAGTTATAACTTGTCTACTATACCTGTATGGAGAAGAAATTCAAGACACAAAAAATTATATTCTGAGTTTGAATCTCTGGGTTTATCTGATACTGCTTATGGCTTTAATTATTCTTTTTGTTTTAACTCATGTCCTAGTAAAAGTCATTCAGGCAATTTCTCAAGGAATAGCAGACCATTACAAGCAGAAAAAACACAAAAAAGCTGAAAGTCTTGAAATAGAAGATTTGCTTGAAAAGGATTTTGTGATAAATGAAGAACATTTAATGAAGGGTATAGAAGAGCTAAAAAATAAGATTAGGATTTGTAAACAGGATAAAAATAATCATTTTATTCCTAGATTAAAGAAGAGATTAGAAAAAGCAGGGGAACTTCTAGGGCAAGCAAGACAAAAACAATTTGCAGAGGATTTAGATAAAGAGATAAGCCAAAAAAGGATTATAGCAGAAAATTTGGATAAGGAAATTGTGGCTAAGGAACAACATGAAAAAAGCATGAATAAAACGATTTTATGGAAATTAGAAGCAGAAGATAATACTGTTTTCTTAAAAAAGGATTTAAATGAAAAAGAGGTTACTGCCTTAACTGAAAATGGTTATTTTTCAATTTCAGAATATTGTATAATTCAAAAAAAGCTAATAAAAGTTTTAGTCAAGCCAAAACTGAATCACTCCCCCACCCATGCATTCTTAGTCTGGAATTCTATAAATCTTTTAGAAAGAATTAAGGGAGTAAAAAACATCAAAGAATATTTGACAAAAGAGGCAGATATTATTTTTGATTTTAATGGAAAATCATTTGCTTTAGAAATAGAAAAAGGAGATTTGCTTTACAAGAAAAAACAGCTAAAAGGAAAAATAGATGATCTTAATAAAAAATTTCCAAATAGATGGATGTTTATTGTTTCAAATAAAAATCTTCTTTCAAAATACAAAAAATTAGGACCTGCCACCCCTAGAAAAGGGGTGTCAGAAGCACTGGCAAAAATGCTTAAAATCGCACACCCGGTTTAAAGGGGGTGGAAATAGTGGTTTGTCTTCGGTGAAATTGCTTTTTTTGGCGGGTTTAGCCACCCTCTGTATATCAACCTATAGATATTAGATCTTTTTGATAATATTATGGGATTACAACCGATGCAATAATTTATATTTAGTTTTTTTTTCCATCGCTGTTGTGTGCGATGGGTTTGATTCTTAAATGTTGTCGTTGGTTTGTGTCATAAGGTTGTGACTGGATGTTGGAAAAAGATTTAAAAATGGCTTGCATCAAAGACTTGTCGATGGAAAATGAACTTAGAAAACAACTGAAAAAGCAACAGGAAGAGATCGAGAAACTGAAAAAGCTGGCTAAAAGGCAAAAGTGGTGGAATGTTGTTTTTGCTTTTAGAGAGATTAATTAACGAGCTTTTCTTTTTACCTTATGACTCTTTAAATTTACTCTTTTCCATATAACAACTCCCGCAATTCCCATTATCAAGATAACCAAAACAATAAAACCATAAATCTTCTCAGAACTGCCTGATTCTACGCCTATAGATGCTCCGGTTGGCGCACCCTTAAAGAAGTTTAATATGCTCAGCCATACTGATGTAGTTTGCTCCTCTGAATTTTTTTGAGTTAATGATTCTATAAGGTTTTCATCAAAAGTATTAATTGTTTCCTTTTTTGATAAATTGGTAGATGATTTATTAGTTGCATTTATATCTTTTGTTGAATTAATTTTAATATTTATACTTCTTCCACCTCCACTGCTACTAGAACTCCCGATATTACTCCCGCCACTAGAGGGGCACCCTCCACAATCAGGGGAACAAGAAGAGCAAGATTCTTGTAGACTACAGACACTATCTCCACATATGCTATAATTCTCACAGGATCCATCATAGATACAATCTTCATCTACTCTTATTTTTGTAAGCCAATAATCACGGGGCCAATAGTTATCTTTTGTGATCTCTTGTGTACTCCCAGCAATTACGTACCCTCCATTGCCTAGGTCTTTAGTGAATATTCCTAAACCAAGATGTTTCTCTCTTTGACCAACTTTAGTATACCAGAGCAATTCTCCCTCTTTAGTAATCTTTGCGAGAAAAGCGTCATGTTTGATTCCTTCTATAAACCCGAAATCTGTTAAGATCTCTCCGGTTACAATAAAATTTCCATCTTTTGCTAAGCCTATGTAAGTCTTACTCTCCAAATCCCGGTCTATATGAATTTCATTAAATGTATTATTCTTTATCAAATTTCCTTCTTCGTCAAAGATTCCGATCCATAATGGAGGTAACTCAGTATTACAATCTGTAAATCCTATAGCCACATATCCCTCATCAAACCTAGATACTCGTTTTATAGGGATATTAAGATCGGAGATATCACATTCAGAACTTAAAATCTTCTTCCAATCAACAGGCAAATCACCTAAAATATATGAAAATCTATATGCCTTCCAGGTTTCATTTAGCCGTACCCCCCTTGAGTCGAAAAGAACATCCTTTATCCTTGAATCTCCATAGGGGCTATATTCTTCTACTTCTAGTATATACTTATCTCCAGATTTGAATATAGACAGGCCATACTCGGTGCTGTAATTAAGTTTGTCATCAAATAAAGATGTCCATTCTATATCTCCTCCATTGTTGATCTTCATTAAAAAAGCATCAGTATTGTCTGCAGCATAGATAGATGTTTTTCCAGCAATAAAGTAAATTCCATCTGATTCTATTACCTCTTCTGCAGCATCCCAATTATTATTCCTAACAGAAGAGTTATAAATAACTAAGTGCTTATTATCATATGGTTCAAGTCTTCCGTAAGTGATATTCCATTCGAGATTACCATGAGAATCTGTTTTAATGATCCATGCGTCTGGACTAGTGATTGTTTCCACAAGCCATGAGTTTTTTTCGCCATAATCTAATAAAACTTCTGTCCAGGTAGTAGAATATCCAACAAGGATATATCCTCCATCTGATGTAGCGGTAGCTCCACGAATATTATCATATAAACTTAATGAATAATTCCTCTCCCATTCAACAGAATAATTCTTCTCCTTATTTGTTGGAGCAACATTGCTATTGCATTGAGAAGGAGTAAATTCAGTATAATCTCCCAGGTAATCTAAATTACAATTATTAATGTCTGTTACATTAACACAAAATTTAGTTCCATTTACACATCCCCCATAAGAATTACAAATCCAATTTTCCTCGCAGGGCAGTGAAGAAAAAGAAAGTTTAGTGTACCAGCTAAACAAATCATCACGAGGAGAACATCCCCTTTCAAGGAAACTTACAAAGTTTTTTAATCCCACTATAAAGAATCCATTATCATCTGTTCCAGTAATTGCCTGAGGATAATCCCTACGCTCGGTACAATTAAAATTTTTTAGCCCTAGTTCTCTTCTCCACACTAATTTTCCTTCACTACTGATTTTTGCTATGTAACCATCATCTTCAAGAATACCATATTCTAAAGCAACCCTATCATGAGTAGAATTTTCCCCAAGAAGAATATAACCTCCTTGAGGATCTTCGATTAAGGATGTTTGAGCATAAGGAAAATATGAACTCGTATTCAATTTTATCTGCCAAAGAAAACTATCCTTTCTCATTTTTATGAGGGTCTGTGTGCTATTTTCGTCCTCCCCTGAGATAACGTAATCCCCGCCTTTATCCACTAAAAAAGAATGTGGCTTAATCTCTAAATCTTTTTTCCACTCAATATTTCCTTCATAGTCTGTCTTAACGATATTATTTAATCCAACAACAACATAGCCCTCTTGAGAGTCTTTTCTTACTGTTACCTTGCGAGTATTAATGTTGTCTTTCTCTTGAAAATTAATTGTTTTATTCCAAATTTCATTTCCTAAATTATCTACTTTTAATAGACCAGTGGGATATGCAACTACATAACTTCCATCAGGATTCTGTATTGCAGAAAAAGCTATTACTGAAATGTTCTGATATGTTTTACTCCAACTAATATCTCCTTCATTGTTTAATTTTAGAAGAAACATTGATTCACCATAGTCCCGAGCATAGAACTCGGTAGTTCCCCCCACAAGATATCCATTATCTAATGTGGGAATAACAAAAAAAGCCCTATCCCAATCCCTTGAGGTTTCCCCTGTGTATGGATTCTTAGGATTATTTTTGTTTGGTCCCCCCCATATTCTCTTCCATACTTCATTTCCTTCCGAATCTAACTTCAAGACAAGTACATTAAGGCTTCTAACCTGAAGCACCTCTTCCACAACATATCCCACTACCACATATCCCCCATCGTTCCCTTTAATCATAGAAGCATAACCATAATTTAAGTCCAGTTCTTTTTGCCACTCTATCCCCGGAGGAGTTTCTAATGAAGAAACAACTTGGAGAAAGCAAACTAAGATAATTATCGCTATAAGGACAGTTTGTTCCCTTTTCATTAAAATAGCAAACTAAGTTTTTTATTTAAGCTTTTGTACGGATTTTCACGACGGTTTAGTAGGTATAATCTCTCACCCTTCCTTATACAAAAACATCAAAACAGTTCAACGCCCCGCCAGAGCATTGAACTAAAATAGATCGCAGTTATTTGGTTTATGTAGCTGATTTAATTCTAAGGATTAATGCCCCCCCGCGAAGAATTAAATCTTCCTGCTATTCAAGAATCCTCAGTACTTGTATGAATAAAAAAGAGCAGTTAGAATTAGTCTAACAACTCAAAAGGAAGGGGATTAGCATAAATTTAACCAAAAACCCCCTGAGTGGTCACGAAAAGACCACGATGGGCAAATGCGCGGGCCGGGAATTGAACCCGGGTCATTTGGTTTCTTCAAAAAGACATTTGGAAGCCAAATATTCTGCCTCTAAACTACCCACGCATGAAATTAGATAATTTGAAGGGTTTTAAAGATTATTGTTTTTGAGAGAAACGCACCAGGAAGGATTTGAACCTTCGACCTTTGGGTTAGGACCCCACTGCTCTATCCAAGCTGAGCTACAGGTGCATGCGGAAGACAAGATTTGAACTGTGACACACACCTTAAGAAGGTGCTGTGTTATCCTGTTGCGTCACAAGAGTTTTTATCTTGTTTAAATGTTTAGGATTTGAGGAGCCTATTTCCTTCATCCACTTATCTAATTGTCTTCTCCCTTTTAAAGTTATTCTGCATTTCCCAAAATTCCTTTGTTGAAAATTCACCTTAAAACCCTCACTGATTAGGCACTCATATACCTGCCCTATTAAGATAGGTGCTTTCATTTCTATTGAAATACAAGGATATGCTTTTCCAGAGGGTGTTTTGTCTAAGTAGAAAGAACCATCAGTATCAAAAATCCCCCGGATAACATGTTTAAGTCTGTTATACCCTTGAGATGCTATCTTTTTACTAATTCTAAGATTAATCTTTTTTCCAATAGGGAATCCTAGCTCCCTGTTTAATTCTTCAAGAAAGCTTTTATGAGAAAAATTTATTTCTAAAGCGTTGTACTTCGGCTTTTCTTTTAGATATGCTTTTCTTTTAAACAGTTCTTGAATATTCATTTGACAGTATATAAGAAAATCTCGATCTAATTTTAAGTGGCCACTTATCCCTATAAGAAAGTTGATTTTTTCTTTATAGATATATTTACCTATCCATCCATCGCCTAATAAAATCCCATAAAACTCCAAAAAGAGAGGATTTGTGATATCTAGGGTAAAAGGTTGATTTTTTCTTTTAGATTTCTTTCCTCCTTTTGTTTGCCTCTTTCTTATTTCTTGTAAACCATATTTTTTAAGAATAATTTTATATGTCTTTTTCCCCCCTTCGATCATTCCCCAATTATCTTTTTGTTTATCTAAAATCTCTAAATTATCAAATATCTCGGGAGGTACAATCTTACTAGGGAAGTATCTGAGTTCTTCATATAACCAGTCTTGTAATGTTTTAAATGGAATCTTTAGTTGTGATGCGAGTTCCTTATAGGACCTGGCTCCGTGCCGTTCTTTTAAGAGATTAAATAAGTATTTTTTAGATTTTTTTGTAATTAATATTCTCATCGCTTTTTTAAGTAAAGATAGTTTTTATATTTTTCCCTAGACTTGCTGAGCTGTTCGGGTAAATCCTAAAAAGATCATATATTATTAATGTTATGTGGGAGAGAGGATTCGAACCCCTGAAGGCATAAAGCCACGAGATTTTGAGTCTCGCGCGTTTGACCGCTTCGCTACTCCCACTTAAATTGTTTACAAACTACAATTAAATTAATGAGAGAATTGCTGTTTTTAAGGTTTTAGAATTGAAAACAATAGGTTTTTAAACTGAGAAATTTTGTTATTATCAAGACGGCCATAGTAGGTTGGTAACATCTAATCCCATTCCGAACTTAGAAATTAAGCTTCCTACGTTTATGCTTGTACTGTTGAAAAATGGGAATGCATAAAGCTGTCTTACTTATTTTTTTACTATTGATAAATCCAATTAACATTTTAGAATGAGTCCTTTAGGCAATCTTCCAGTTCGGTCAAATTCTTCACGGATCTTTTCATCTTCTGCTAATCTTCTCTTGGTAGCATTTGAATCGATATAAATGCGAAATAACTCTTCGGAAGAAGGGCCGATTCCATATTCTGCTAAGCTTCCACAGATAACTAATTTTCCATTTACTATTTCATATTTCATATATTCCTGATAAAAAAACAGTTTATAAGAATTTAGATACTCTAACTAAAATCAGAACTTCTTGAACTTATTAATAAGTTTTAATGTGTCCGTCTGTCCAAGGAATGCAGCTCTGCAGCAATATCTTTCGACGCCTAGCTCATTTAAAGCTTCGTCTGAAGATTTTCCAGAAGCTATTAGCTCTTGGTATTTTCTATATAAATGTGCTATTGGCTTGCCGCAGCTGAAGCAACGAATGGGTATTATCATAGAAGAATTGCGAAATTTGGATATTTAAAGCTTGTGATTTTTG
>CAYNAV010000021.1:0-13823 GCA_964395405.1 Candidatus Woesearchaeota archaeon
ATAAATCCAAAGATTTATAAACTCTATAGTAGTTACAAAATCAATTAAAGTTTAGATACTTAAAAACAAAATGGAAAGAATCGGAGATATACCCCTTGATGAGAGAATAAATTCAGGAATGAATGAGTTGTCGGACTTTCATCCAGAAGAACCCTCAACAATAGATGCTCACAGATTTATGACCACAAACTCACCAATGAGACAAATGGTTAGACACGGAACAGGTTCAAGAAAACAACACCAGTCAACAAGAAGAGAAGGACAGTACGTACAACCCGTCGAACTCCCCGACTATGTTGTAAGCTCAAGAATATACGTTGAAGGTAGAGAATGGGCATACAAAACACAGACTCAATCTGTATCTGGAATAAGAAGGGTCTTTACACTAAGAAATCAGGCAATAGAACTAGATGTAGAAGAAACTTTAAGATGGTTATCTGCGGGAGAAAGAAGCCCGGCATATGAAATAACAAAGGCTCAACTCACAGAAGAAGTAAACGACATCAATAACCAGGTAATTCTTCAATTAATGTACGATAATGTTCTTAAAAAACTCCCTATGCTTCCTAGAAGTGCAGGTAAAATAGCAAGAGCTATTAATTAAACAGAAAATGGAATCATCAGAATTTAAAATAGACGAGTATGCTCCGAGCAAGGAGCCATTTTACTTAGAGATTGCAGGGGAGAAACAGATATTTATGGCTGCTTATGAGGCAGGAATTCCTTTAATGATAAAAGGTCCAACAGGATGTGGAAAAAGCAGACTTGTTGAAAGAATGTCCTTTGAAATTAATCAAAAACTTAAAAAATCAGAAGGAACAGACTTCCACTCTCTCCCTCTTGTAACTGTTCCATGTCATGAAGACTTAACAGCAGACGATCTCAAAGGAAGATATTTACTAACTGGTGAATATCAGGAAGGTCCCGCATTAATTGCAGCAAGAAGGGGCGGAATACTCTATCTTGATGAAATTGTTGAAGCAAGGCCAGATACAATCGTTGTAATGCATCCTCTTGCAGACCATAGAAGATCTTTAGTCATAGAGAAACTTGGAAAAATTGTTACTGCTCCAGACACATTTATGCTTGTTATATCTTATAATCCAGGTTACCAAAGAAAAATCAAAGAATTAAAACAAAGCACAAGACAAAGATTTGCAGCAATTGAGATGACTTATCCACCGTCAAAAGCTGAAGAAGAAATCGTAACTCATGAAGCGGGCGTTGACCTGCCTACTGCGCGATGCCTTGTTGAAATCGCAGGAAAAGTAAGAAACCTTAAAGGGAGTGCTCTTGACGAAGGAGCAAGTACAAGACTTCTTATTAATACAGGAAAACTAATCAAAAAAGGAATCGCGCCATTTAGAGCATGCGAGGTAGGAATTCTGAATCCAATAACTGACCAAGCAGATGCTTATGCAAAGGAAATGAAAGCGCTTGAAGATATTGTAGTAAATTATTTCCCGAGGTAATCTTCATAATGGCAAAAAATCTCAATAGAATTATAGAAGAGGCAGTAAAGGGAGTCTCGCATGCAGATTTAAAACCAAGAGAAAGAAAACTTTATGAACACTTTGCCAGAGCAGATGACGAAGAAAAAGCTTATTCAGAATATATATTAAATCAATATGCTAAAATGGGAGATAAAGTAACAACGAAGTCACCCAAGAGAAGCGATGCAGTTGTCACAGAAGCAAGATTATTCTCTTTTTTCCAAAGATATGCTGGAATTAGCCAAAGGGTTATAGATGCTAATCAGAAACAAAGTTTGAGAACGGGCCTTACAAATATAATAAATAATTCAAAAAGCGTTTATACTCCTGGTTTTTTTCTATTAGACTGGGAGAGGGTTAAAGACAAATGGCCAGAAGTAACTCAACTATGGGTTTCAAGTCTAGCACATCTAAATGATAAAGATCCAGAGGTTGGTTTCGATAGAAGCTACGAGAATTATTCTGACATTACTACAAAAAGAATTCTGGGAAGAGAGAAGTCAGCTATTCCTGTTTTAGAAGTTCTCTCACAAGGAAAATCTGCATACTCCCTAAATGATATGCTATTCGGTCTAGCTGAATCAAGAACCCCAGAAGAAATTGGAAGTGCATTAAAAAATTTAAGAGCTCTTAACCCTGTGAATAGGGATATAGTAAGAACAATAAGAACAGTAATGAGAAGTCCGGTATTCGACTCTTACATCTACGACTTATTAATGGCCGGAAAAGGAGAAAAGTATACTTCTGCTTGTCTTGAGGTTGCCTGGGCTCTGTCAAGAAGACAAAATAAAAGAGAATTAGAAGGCATTTTTTCTGACCTTATAGAATTTGCAAGAATAAATCCTGATATGGTTGGAAGATTTTTGAAACCTACAACAGATGTAGCCGGGTTTGGATTAAGAGAATATTCGGATTATCTTGAAGCAATGAAGCATGTCGCCAAGATAAATGCTAGTAGAAGCATTTCAGGAGTTTATTCAGGAATTGTTCATGATTTATTTAAAGAGAATCACTTAAATGATAAAATCAAGAGAGATCCAAAAGAAGTCGGCATAAGAATAATCCAGAGATTGAGGGCTCTTGGAGACCTTGAAAATGAAGCTGTAGGCCTAATCAAATTATTCAGAGACAGCTCCCTAGTCCAACACAGACATCTAGAAAAATACCCTATCTCAATTGAAGATGTTGCAGATTCAATAATTGATTCTGTAACAAAAGATGTTGATAAAGCCAAGACGTTCATTTTTCATTATTTAAATGGGAAAGCAGAAGAAATATGAGAAAAAAATCAGAAGCAATAAGTGAAGATATAGCTGAAACTCGTGAGATTGTATATTCACGAGGAGGAGGACTCTTTTCAGTTTTAAAAAGATATGCTGGAAAAATATTCCCACTCATGCCCCAACTAATAGGGAAGATTGATTTCCAAGACTGGGACGCTATATTGAATGCTTTTTACAGGAAAGAAAATTCAGACAAAAGTGACAAAGCAACCGACTTATTTGTAAGTAATCTTCTTGATTTTGTTCTAAAACAAAAAAATAATCAAATAAAATACTGTTTAGGCGAAATAAGAAAAACCCAGAGAACATCCGAAAGAACAGCCCAGAAAAATAAAGAAGTTATGGACCTTGAAGGAATTATTCTTAACTCCGTAAATAGAAATCTGCAGGAGGTTGGGGGAGAAAATCTTTCAGCACTACACGACATATTTTTAAGAGTGCATAATCTTCAGGTTGCACCAGATGTTTATAATCCTAAGTATTTAGCACAGTTAACAGAAGCAGTTAAAAAAGTCCCTGATGAATTGAGGCAAGATGTAATCAATGGTGCAAAAGCAATTACAAATATGATTCCTTTAACCAATTCTCATGAATTTGCTCCTGCTTCCTTATTCGAGACCCAATTAAGTATTTTTTCTGCTTATGCTGAATCTGTTGTAAAAAATGCAGCATCCCTTGGTAAGAATATACCTGTATGGGTAAAAAGAGCAATGGGAACAAGGACAGACCCTAAGGAAATAGCAGATTATTTTAAAGACACGCATGGTTATTTCACTGGAGATTTATCTACTGCTGTTGGAGGTTTGCCCCTTTCAGATATCCATGGAAGATTAGCCAATTATGTAAAAGCTTTGACTGGTAGAAATATTAAAATAAAAGATTCCCAATCCCTTGAATTAAAGTGTCTAGTTGAAGATGACAGTTTCATGTTCCCTACAGCCGTTAATATTTCTTCAGATGAGGAGGATAATTACGGTATTTACAAAGCACTTGCTTCCTATCAATCAGGAGCTCTAATGTTTCAAACATATAAGGTAGATTCTTCAAAATTAAGTGCAACTGCAAAAAGAAAAATGAAAGATGGTATAACTGGTTTTTTTGATTCTTTTGATGACCCTGAACTTGCCAGAGTTGTATTTAACCTCCTAGAATTTTCCAGAATTGATTCTAAACTCCAGAAAAACTTCCCAGGACTAGTCAAAGATCTTCAACAAATGAAAATAATGATGCAAAGTAAAGTTAAGACTGGTAACGGATTCAGGAAATTTACAGAAGCTGTATTCACAGGAGAACGTGATGAAAATCTAGAACAGAAAGTATATGATACCATTCAAGGATTAAGGGATGAAGGAGCGGAATCGGTTGATTCCTTTAACGCTGTTCCAGAAGCCTATAAATGGGTAAGAAAAAATGTAGCTGACTCTTTTAGACCTCCTAAAGAAGTAGTAATTGCACCTCTTGAGGAAATTGCAGAAAAAGGAGAGGATGTTGAAAATACTTTCTTAGTTGCGAAACTAGAATCTCCTGCAGTAGGGAAGAAATTTAGATATAATGAATGGGATTCTTTAGCAAATTCATACAAAGAGGGCTTTGTTCAAGTTATCGAAACTGCATATCCAGACGTAATTAATAATAATTATGTTGCAAAATTAATGGAAACAGACGCAGAAAAGTTGAACCAATTAAAACAAAGATTTGAGATGCTTGTTCCGGAAGATATTGAAAAAGTAAGAAGACAATTATCCGGAGAATTTGATTTCAATGAATTAGTTAGAATGAGAGCCGAGATTGCTTCTGGCATTACTCCTTCAGAAAAAGTATATACAAGAACTTACAAGAGCAGGAGATCTGTTGCATCTCTTGTTCTATCTGAAGACAGTGGCTCCTTAAGAAGATTTACTGACATCGATAATCCCGGCACAAGAGTCATAGATCTCATAAAACAGGCGCAGGTTTATTTTGCAGAAGCAATAGAATCAACTGAAGATAGATACGCTCTTGCAATGCTTTCAGGTGAGACAGAAAAAAATGTTGAATTTTATATGATAAAAGACTTTAATGAGAGGTATGGTCCTACAGTAAGACAAAGAATAGGCTCTGTAAGACCACTAAAACAGAACAGAGATGGGGCAGGGATAAGACACGGAACCTCAATACTAAAGGCACAGCCAGAAAGAATAAAACTTTTGTTTTATCTAATGGAAGGAGTCCCTCACGACATGGGATATGAAGGTGAATACGCTGCTGAAGATACAAGGGTTGCTCTATCCGAGTCAAGACAAGCAGGTTGTGTGCCTATTGTCCTTGCATTTGGTCCAAATATAGATGACAACGTTAGAAGAATATCGGAGAATTGTATTTATAGAGAAATTGATAGCGCAGAGAAAGTTCCAGAAGTGCTTCCAACATTATACAGAAGAATCGCATTTTAATTTTAAAATAAAAAAAGAATAATCCTCACTGTAACATCATTAACATTCTAATCGCCTTCTCAACATCTCTTGCTTCATTTTCAATGCTTTGCTCACCATTGACCCTTACAGAATTATAATACTTTAATACGGGCATAGTTTCCTGCTTATAAGTCTCAAGCCTTTTCTTTATAGCCCCATTATCGATATCATCTCCCCTCTGATGAAGCTCAAGACCACAAAGATCACAGACACCTTCCTTCTTTGGCTTAGGCTCAGTAAATACATTATAAATAATTCCGCATTTTTTACAGTTCCATCTTCCATTCATTCTCCTTATAGCGATCTCGTCCGAGATTTCAATATTAATAACATTAGTTACTTTCATTATTTTGTCAAGTTCTTTAGCTTGCTCAATGTTTCTAGGAAATCCATCCAAAATAACTCCCTTTGCACACTCAGGCTTCGATAACTTCTCTTTTAACACCTTTAACATTAATTCATCCGGAACTAATTTTCCCAAAGCCATATATTCGTCAATTTCCTTTCTTAGTTCTCCAGAAGCGCCCCTTAATAAGTCTCCTGTAGAAAGATGATATAATCCAAACTTCTCAGACATAATTTTTGCCACCGTTCCTTTCCCGCTTCCCTGTATGCCCATAAAAATAAAATTCATAATTTAAAATAATTTCAAGGGTTTATAAAAGTTTAGTAATTTAAAAGAATAACATCAATCCCCTTTTCTTTGAAATCCCTTACAGTTACCCCATCATCATTTCTAGGAAAATCTGTGCTAATACTGACTGGAGCATATTCAACAGAATGTCCACAAGACTCATCAAAATCATCCCTAATTCCAAAATAACCTTCTGATGGGACATAAGCAGTAAAACATTTCTTAATCTTATTTTCATGTAAAAATTCAACAATCTCCTCAAAGTTTTCAGGAGCCATATGATCAGACACTAAAACCATTTTTTCTCCAACCTTCTGATAAACTTTAAACCCGCAACAATCCGTATAAGTATCATCAACCTCAAATATAAAATAGTCAGAATTCCTTGCAAGAGAATTCGCTTCATCTACAAATTTAATATCCGCTTCCAAACCCCCTTCAGCATCCCTAGCTAAAATTGCCTTTCCTTTTACATCATTAAGGACAGTCTTATAATAGTTATACATTTCAGGATTGCCAGAAAAAATCCCTGCCAATCTATCCCTGCTCTCATTATCATGCCTGAATATCATAAAAATAATCAAAAACCAATACTATTAAACATAATTATCCATAAAAATAACCACTCTACTACCACAATATTTATAAACCAAAATTTTTGTTTCAATATATGGCAAAGTACGTATATTCATTCAAGGAAGGAAAGGGAGTTGGTAAAGAAATTCTAGGCGGAAAAGGTGCGAATATGTGTGATATGGTCGCATTAGGGCTTCCAATACCTCAAGGATTCACAATTACAACTCAAGCATGTGATTTATTCTATAAACAAGGCAAAAAGTTAAGTGATGAAGTAAAACAACAGATTAACGAAGCACTTTTAAACCTTGAAAAAGAAACAGGAAAGAAATTAGGCGGAGAAAATCCTCTACTAGTTTCAGTAAGAAGTGGAGCAGCAGCATCAATGCCTGGGATGATGGATACTGTCCTAAATCTTGGATTAAATGATACAACTGTTGAAATAATTGCTAAAAAAACACAAAATCCTCGATTTGCATATGATTCATATAGAAGATTTATCCAAATGTTTGGCGATGTTGTAATGGACGTCCCTCACCATGGCTTTGAAGAAGTTTTAGAAACTGTAAAACATGAAAGAGGGATAAAGTTAGACACAGAAATGAATGTAGACGACTTAAAAAAGGTAATAAAGGGGTATAAAGAATTCATAAAGTCAAAAGCAGGAAAACTTTTCCCAGATAATGCAAAAGAACAATTAGAAATGGCAATCTATGCTGTTTTCAACTCATGGAATAATGCAAGAGCAATATCTTATAGAAGAATGAACAATATCTTCGGCTTACTTGGAACCGCAGTTAACATTCAATCAATGGTCTTTGGTAACATGGGCGATGATTCCGGAACAGGTGTTTGCTTCACAAGAAACCCATCAACAGGAGAAAATATATTCTATGGGGAATTCTTAATGAATGCACAAGGAGAAGATGTTGTAGCAGGAATAAGAACACCCGAAACGATGGACACTTTAGCAAAACAGTCACCAAAAATCTACAAAGAACTTTGTGATATAAGAAAAAGGCTTGAAGAATACTACAAAGATATGCAAGATATGGAATTCACAATAGAAAAAGGAAAATTATACATTTTACAGACAAGAAATGGAAAAAGAACCGCAGCAGCCGCAGTTAAAATAGCAGTTGACCTAGTAAAAGAAAAATTACTAACAAAAGAACAAGCACTATTAAAAGTTGAACCAGAATCATTAAACCAACTATTACATAAACGATTAGACGAGAAATCAAAAAGGACAAAAGAAGTTGTTGCGAGAGGACTTCCAGCTTCACCAGGTGCAGCAGTTGGTAAGGTAGTATTCACAGCTGAAAAGGCACATGACATGAATCAGGAAGGAGAAAAAGTTATTCTAGTAAGACTAGAGACATCTCCAGAAGACATTGAAGGTATGCACGCCTCTATGGGAATTCTAACTGCAAGAGGCGGAATGACATCTCATGCAGCAGTTGTTGCAAGAGGAATGGGGAAATGCTGTGTTGCTGGCGTTTCAGAATTAAAAATCTCAGAAAGAGATAAAATAATTGAAATTAAAGGAAAAACAATCAAAGAAGGAGATATTATAACTTTAGATGGCTCAACCGGAGAAGTTTTTATTGGAGCGATTAATTTAGTTGAACCAGAATTATCAGGAGATTTTGCAGAATTAATGTCTTGGGCAGATGAAATTAGAAAATTAAAGGTAAGAACAAACGCAGATACTCCAAAAGATTCAGAACAAGCCGTAAAGTTCGGAGCAGAAGGAATTGGACTATGTAGAACAGAGCATATGTTTTTTGAAGAATCAAGAATTAAAGCAGTTAGAGAAATGATTCTTGCAGAAACAAAAGCGGGAAGAGAAAAGGCACTTGCTAAAATTCTTCCAATGCAGAGAACAGATTTTAAAGAATTATTCGAGATTATGGACGGAAAACCAGTTACAATAAGATTCCTAGATCCTCCATTACACGAATTCCTTCCAAAAGAAGAAAAAGATATACAAGAGATAGCAAAAGAACTTAAAGTTTCAGCAGATGTATTAAAAGAAAAAATTGAAGATCTACATGAGTTTAATCCAATGCTTGGGCATAGGGGATGTAGATTAGGAATAACTTATCCAGAAATAACAGAAATGCAATCAAGAGCTGTTTTTGAAGCAGCAGCAGAATTAATCAAACAATCAAAAAAGGTAGAACCAGAAATAATGATTCCACTAGTAGGAAATATTAAGGAATTCGAAAATCAAAAGTTATTGGTTGATGCAGTTGCAAAGCTAGTAATGCAAGAACAAAAAGTAGACATTAAGTATCATGTTGGGACAATGATTGAAGTCCCAAGAGGAGCATTAACAGCAGATGAAATTGCAAAGACAGCAGAATTTTTCAGTTTTGGAACAAATGATTTAACACAAATGACATGTGGCTTTTCAAGAGACGACGCAGGAAAATTCCTAAAACAGTATGTTGAACTTGGAATCTATGAAAGAGATCCATTCCAGAGCTTAGACCAAGAAGGAGTAGGAAAATTAATGAGAATTGCACTAACAAAAGGAAGAGCAGTTAGAAAAAATATGAAAATGGGAATTTGCGGAGAACACGGTGGAGATCCAAAGACTATTGAATTCTGCCATAATATTGGCCTTTCATATGTCTCATGTTCACCTTTTAGGGTTCCTATTGCAAGACTTGCAGCAGCCCATGCAGTAATAAAATCAAAATTAAAACCAAATCAGCCAAAGCAAATTAACCCTCAGGTTCAAATAATAAAAGATAATAAGGGTAATAATCAACCTCAAAAAATAATAAAAGCAAAACCACTTCCTAAAGCAAAAACAATCAGAGATGAAATCAGAGAGCTAATAAGGGAAGAGTTGATAGCCTTAAAGAATTCTGTTCAAGGTAATCAAAACAAAACCCAGAATAAACCAAGACCTTTCAACAAGAAGCCATTCAACAAAAAACCTTTCAATAGACCTAGAAAATTTAATAGTAATTTCAAAAAAAGACCAGATACTAAGCAATAGTTTTTTAAGTTTTTTACCACAATAATATTTATTAAGCCTTTCCTTCTGATTACAATTATGAGCATAGGAAACTATTTATTAAATTTAATTTTTCCGAGATATTCTGAAATAAAAGCAAGACATGAAAGACAGGCAAGATATCCTATTGCAGAGCAAATGGAGTTAGAGAAAAAAAGTCCACAACAAATAAGAATCAGGTTAGGTATGCTGGAAGTTGATGACCTGGATTATTTTCAGGATGCATGACCTAGCTGTAACAGATAATAAAATTGCTAACCAATAATTTATATAATCCTTCTCACATTAACAATAATCAAAAGAGGATAAAATGATAATAAGATTAAAAGTTTTCCCAAATTCTCCAGAATCAAGAATTGAGGATTTTAAAGAATATCTGAATGTCTATGTAAAGGCAAAACCAAAGAAAAACAAGGCAAATCTAGAAGTAATAAAACTTCTGTCAAAATATTACAAAAAATCGCCCAAGCAAATAAAACTCAAAGCATTGTCATCAAGAACTAAATTTGCCGAGATAATTGAATAATAGATGGATTATAAAAAAGAGTATAAAAAAATTGTTAATGAGCTCATTATAAAAAGTTTTCCTGAGTTAAAGGACAAGAAAATATATATTTATGAATTTAATTCTAGGAAGTATTATGGTGAGGCTGGGAAGTTTATTATAAGGCGATTGGGTATCTCAAAAAGCTTAAGAAATGCCAAATTAATCTTGATTAAAGGACTTTTGGCTCACGAGTTATCTCACCTGAGTATTTTTGAAGAAAGAAATTTTCTTAAAAGAATATCAGACATTAAATATTGGTTTAATAAAAAAAGAAGAACAAAAGAAGAGAACAATACCATCAGGCTCGCAATCAAAAAAGGGTATGCAAAAGAAACCTATGAAATCTCAATCAGGCAAAGAGATAATCCCTATAGAAAAGACATCAACAGATATTACCTAACCCCCGCTCAAATAAAATCCTATGCAAAGTCCATAGGACAATGGAAGTAACATGGGAATAAAATACGAACAAGCTGAAGATATAAGAAAAAAAGCAACAGAAATAGTCCAAGCCCTTTCATGGAACCATATAAGCCTAGACGACCTAGCCTTCCTAAGAAGCCGTGGTTCAACATCAAGAGGAACAATAGCTCGTTGCCACGCCTTAGGAAAAGCAATGCAAATAGGAATGAATAGAAAAAAAGGTTTCTACCTTATTGAAGTTATTTCAGAAAGATTTGATAGATTAAGCGAAGAAGATAAAGTAAAAACAGTCATCCATGAACTAATGCATATTCCAAAAACATTTGGCGGTGGATTTATCCATCATAATGTTGTTCATCAAAGAAATGTTGACAAAGTATTCCAGCATTATCTAAAATTAAAAATGGATAAAAGATGGGAAGACAGGAAAGAAGAATCAGCAGAGTTAGATATTCAAAATAAAGATGAAATAATAGAGCCAAGAAAAAAGATTTGGGAAATACAAGAGGAGATAAAAAAGAAAAGAAGATGGTTCTAGAAAACTTCACCTACTACCTAGACGGGAAAAAGAAATCAATAAAAATAAAACCCATGAAAACAATCCTTCAAAAATTCTCAGGATTAATGTTCAAATCCAACTCGCCAGCATTACTTTTCATTTTCAACAAAGAAAAAACATTATCAATACACTCTTTTTTCTGTCGCCCATTTAAAGCCATCTGGCTTGACAAAAATAAAAAAACAACAAAATCAATAATTATAAAAAACTGGAAACCAAACTTTTCAGGGCGGGGCAAGTACCTCCTCGAGATCCCTCTCCCGACGATAACCCCTAAACAATAGCAAAACCCCGTCGAACGCAAAACCAAAACATTTAAATATAAAAAAATCATGAAATAACCATCAGTTAAAAAAAAGGAGGTAAAAAATGGGAACAGTTTTAGTAAAAAATGTAGTTGTAAGAAAACCTGGCTATCTTTACTATGTTGACGGAAAGGGACACGTTTGCGAGGCTAAGATGGCAAGAGGCGGCAAGAAGAAAAAGAAAGCTGCTAAGAAAAAAAAGAAATAAAAATTAATTAACTTTTTATATCATATTCAATGAATCCCTATCCAAGGGAAGGTAGGGATTCATTTTGGGTTTTTGCTTTTTCTTTTTTATTTATTCTGTTTTAATCATCCCGCAATTTGCTAAGATTTTTATATGCTCATTGTCCTCTATTCTCATGAAATATCTCCTCGCAATAGAAACAACAGCACATACGTTTGGAATAGCCATTCTATCAATAGAAAAACAGCCAAAGATTCTAGTAAATATAAAAAACAGCTACTCAACAAATGAAGGTGGAATGATCCCAATGGAAGTTGCAAAACACCACAAAGAAATTGCAGATAAACTATATGAAGAGGCTTTAAAACAAGCAAATATCAAAGAACAAGATATTGAAGTCGTAGCGTTTTCAAATGCACCTGGATTAGCTCCATGTTTATTAGAAGGAATGAGCTTTGCAAAAAAGATAGCAGAAAAATTATCATGTCCCCTAGTCCCTGTTAATCATTGCATTGCCCACCTGGAAATTGGGGAACTAACCGGAGCAGAAGATCCAGTTTTATTATACGCATCTGGGGCAAACACCCAAATAATAGCCTATGAAGCCGGAAAATACAGAATTTTTGGAGAAACTCTGGATATGGGTGTTGGAAATTTTATAGACACCTTTGCAAGATATGCAGGATTAGGTTTTCCAGGAGGACCAAAAATCTCCCAAGAAGCAGATAAAGCAAATAAAGAAGATTATATTGAACTTCCCTATTCAATAAAAGGAATGGATGTTGCATTTTCAGGAATTCTGACAAAATTAAGACAAATGCTTGAATCAAAGAAATATTCCTTACCACAACTCTCCTACTCAATGCAAGAAACAGTATTCGCCATGCTGGTTGAAGCCTCAGAAAGAGCTCTAGCCCACACCGGAAAAAAAGAATTATTGCTAGGCGGGGGTGTCGCATGCAATAAAAGACTTCAAGAAATGTGTAGAATAATGTGTAAAGAAAGAGGATGCAAAATGTTCTGTCCTGAAAATTCTCTGCTAGTTGACAATGCAGCAATGATTGGCTATCTGGGATTAAAAATGTACAAAGCAGGACTTGGGACAAAAGATTACGATTCTATTGATATTCAGCCAAGACAAAGAACAGATGATGTGGAGGTTACCTGGAAATGAGAATTAGAACAGCTAATGCGAGACATCAAAGACAATTAAGAGCACAAGACAGAGAATATAGGCTTTTAAAATTCGCAAAAAGAAATCAGGATATAGAGGCAATCTGCATGAATGGAACAGAAGGAGAGTATATTTTTTTAACAAAACCTCTTCCAGAAAGTGTAAATCCAGATTCAGAAAGATTAAAAGTAGCTTATGAAAGATTATGCCACAAAATAAATAATTTCATGAGAGTAGTTTCACTTGATTTTCAGATTCTCCCTTTCAGTGGAGAATATCCCGAAAGATCCAAGGTACTTTATAGAAAAAACTCTAATTAAACACATTTACTGAAGTCCAAACAACATCCCATCTCCCTTGGGCCTAAATATATCCGGAGCTTCTCTTCCAGGATGACCTTCACAATAAGCAGAATATAAATCTGCCTTGCGACATATTACAGGAACGCTTGTCCATGAAAGATTGTAACCCCTATCCACGGAAAATAAACCAATATTTCCAGAATCTTTTATACTTTTACCTGTTTGCTCTTCATCTCTTATTATCCTGCTAAATTGTCCTCTGCACCTTGAAACATCTAAAGCAATTGCTGATCCTTTTGAATCCACAACCACTGCGACCAAAGTCCTTTTCATTGCTTTCTCTCTTCTCTCAGACACAGTAAATTCATTACCATCAACATCACTCGGATTAGTTAGATTACCAAATAAAACAGCCTTGGAAGGAGAGACGTAAATCTTATAGTGTATCATATTCTTTGATAAACCATAATCTTTTTAATAATTTAGGTGGTCAATTGATAGGAGAAAGATTGTAAATAATAGAATTAACGAGAATGTCTTTCCAGAAAAAATCCGAGGACGCCCCCAACAAGCCCTCCAATCAAGGCGCATCCATCACCAACCTCCTTATCTCCTCCAGAAACAAGGTAAGCAATCAGCCCCAATCCAAGAGCACCCATAGCCATACCAGAAGTTATAGAACCAAAGTAACTTGAGGAATAATCGGAAGAACACCCCCCGCCAGAACCAGAATTGCCCGAACCATTACTCCTTTCATCCATTCTTCTATCATAATCTTCCTGTGTTTCACACTCATGATATTGATGTCCCATGAAAGATTACATACCCTTAACTTTAAAAACTTTTAGAAAAGCCA
>CAYNAV010000022.1:0-1389 GCA_964395405.1 Candidatus Woesearchaeota archaeon
ATAGGCATATTCCGTGTATGAATCTTAAGAATTGATAATCTTCCATTTTTGTCGGGAACTGAAATTGAAACTTCTCTGTCGAATCTTCCAGGTCTTCTTAATGCTGGATCTAAGGCATTTGGCCTGTTTGTTGCTCCTATTACGACTACTTTTCCTCTTGATTGAAGTCCATCCATCATTGTTAGTAATTGTGAGACAACTCTTCTTTCTACTTCTCCACCAACTTCTTCTCTCTTTGGGGCAATTGCATCTATTTCATCTATGAATATGATAGATGGAGCATTTTTTTCTGCTTCGTCAAAGATATCTCTTATTTTCTTTTCTGATTCTCCGTAGAATTTTGACATTATTTCAGGACCGTTTAGTAGGATGAAGTGTGCTTCTGATTCATTTGCAACAGCTTTTGCTAATAATGTTTTACCTGTTCCTGGAGGACCGTACATTAAAACGCCTTTAGGAGGTTCAATTCCAAGTCTTGCAAATATTTCAGGATGCTTTAATGGAAGTTCAACCATCTCTCTAATTTTTTTAACTTCCTCTTGTAATCCGCCAATGTCTTCATAGGTAACTTGAGGTATTGCATCTTCAGATATATCGACTGCTTTTGGACTTAGGGTGATTTCAGTATTTTCTGTTATAATTGAAGGTTGACTAGGGTTTGTTGATACAACTACAAATCTTAATTGGGAGAGTCCTTGAAAGCCCATACCCATTTGGTTAAATATATCTCCTAAATCTCCTCCGAAGAAGTCTCCAAATCCATCACCCATTATATCTCTTCTTCTTTGAGTTCCGCCGAGAACAACAATATCTCCTTTGGAGACTGCTCTTCCTAGCAATCCTCTCTTGAACCCTTCAGGGTCTCCTTGTATCATTATTCCTTGTTGTGCTGGTGCGATTGTGATTTTTTTCGCTTCTTTTATTTTTCCTTTTTCAATTGCTACTAGTTCTCCAATTCCTGTCTTTGCATTTTTTCTTGTTATACCATCAATTCTTATGATGTCTTCGCCAACATCTGCAGGGTAAGCTCTATCAACAATTACGAATGTTTCTCTATCTCCTTTTATTGCGAGAATGTCTCCTCTTACAAGACCTAGTTTTTTCATTAGAGTAGGATCTATCCTTGCAATTCCTTTGTATGCATCATCCTGTAATGCTTCTACTACTCTTAATTTTATTTTTTTATCTGCCATATTTTTATTCATCTCCATTTGGTTTAAATACTTTTTTCAAGTTGTTTTTTGGGTTTGCTGAATCTGAAAATTCCTGTGTGTGGAAAACAGGTTTATTATCCTTCATGAATTTTATCTCTCTTGCTTTTATTACTCTTGTATTCTCATTACATTCAGGCGTGTTAAACATTAGACTTATTCTTCCCGCTTCTTCAAA
>CAYNAV010000022.1:1489-13298 GCA_964395405.1 Candidatus Woesearchaeota archaeon
TTATTGCATAAAATTTTGTTTTGGAATATGTCATTCATGTTATATACCTCTTGTGTATACAATAAGTATACATATTTAGTATTTAAATGTTTTGGTTGTTTGATGTATGCTAGTATTTTTAGTTCTGAATTTAATTTTTTATTATTTTAATTTTTATATTTATTTTTTTAAAAATCCCGGACTTCCCATATTACCGTATTTCTTCCCGGAAGATGGCCGACGGGAATTGAGTAGGAGCTGAATTCTATTACTGATGATGAAGATGAATCTTCATGGGAGAAGAAATCCAAGAGGGATATTATCTCTTCATAGCTGGAAGGCCATAGGAAGTGTTTTAGTATTAATTCTGCTTTTAATCCGTGTGCGTGAAATGTTTGTTCTTTTAGTGCGATGTTCATTGGTTTTGGGATATGGGTGTAAAGGAGATTTATCCCTTCATGATTTTTGAGTAGTTCTCCCTGAATTGTTAGGTGTTCATCGGGCATTGATTGATTAAATTTCATGGAGTTTTGTGATATCCCTTTTTCTTCTAATTGTTTCACAGTCTCTTTTAGTTTATCTATCGGAACAAGGAACATTGGAAGAAGAGCATTAATATCTCCTCTCTTTGTTCCTCTTGCGTCTCTTATTGTGGCTGTTCCTTTGTGATTGCTCTTTATAGCATCTTTGAGGTTATCCCATGCAAGGGGGCGATTGCCTAGGAGATAGTTATTGTAAAGTTTGTAAAATTCTGATTTGGATTTTATCTTTCTATTTAGTATTCCTTTCGTCATAAGGATTTATATGCCTTAGAATTTATAAGATATTATGTTGTCGAGTTGGGGGTTTATTTTTAGGGAATTTTAGGCTAACTTTAATCCATTTTTGACTTCCCTTTCAGGGATTGCTAGAACAACGTCATTAGTATCTAGAACAAAGCCTGTTGTAAGAACTTCTGAAATAAAGTTACCTATTTGTTTGGGAGGGAAGTTAGTAACACAAATAACTTGCTTTCCAAGTAAGTCTTTCTTCTGATAAAGTTTTGTTATCTGAGCACTCGATTTTTTAGTTCCAAATTCTCCAAAGTCGATTAGTAGTTTGTATGCAGGCTTTCTTGCTTCAGGATAATCTTCTACCTTAAGGATAGTTCCAACTCTAAGCTCTACTTTTTCGAAGTCATTCCAATTTATTTCTACCATAGGCTATATTGGCTATTATTGTTTATAAATTTTAGGTAATCGGAATTTATCTTAATTATGGTTTCACAAGATATTTAAAGACTTTTTTTAACTAACCTATATGAGAATAAAAGAGATATTAAAAAAATCTTGGGATTTCTTAAGAGAAGATTCATGGTCGTCACTTATTGTTACTTTAGTTTTGGCTTTTATTATAATAAAATATGTATTTTTCCCTTTGCTTTCTTTTTTAACTGGGACATCGCTTCCTCTCGTTATAGTTGAGTCTTGTTCGATGTATCATTCTACAAATATTGATGATGTTTTGAAGAATCCAATTTATTCTCAAAATGGGATTAGTCTTGATGATTCTAAATCTTGGCCATTTCAATATGGTTTAGGTAAGGGGGATGTTGTTTTCGCTGTTGGTGCTAAGAATGTTAAAGTTGGAGATGTTATCATCTTTCAAGCGGATACGGCTTATCCGATTATTCATCGAGTTATAAAAATTGATAATGGGCTGATAACTACGAAAGGAGATCATAACCGTATCTCTATTCCTGGCGTGGAAGAATCTATTAGTCAAGACAGGTTGATTGGAAAAGCGGTTTTTAGAGTGCCTTTTGTTGGGTGGGCTAAGCTTATCTTTTATGAGTTTTCTAGAAATCCTAGTGAGAGGGGATTGTGCGTTTAGGGTTATGTTGGTTTGGTATCTATAGTTTGTTTTGAAGATTTAGTAATTTGTTATTATGTATTTTCGATAGGGGATTTGGCTATGTCCCTCTTGGGGATGATTTGTAATGTTCAAGGTATCTAAAAATCAATAAAATAGCGAATTAAAATACTAGGTTTTCTGATAAAGTTTTGCATTGATAAAAGCAAAACTTTATATATTTCCCTAATTCATATTAAAAATCAATAAAATAGGTATTAATCAATATATTAATCAATAAAATGGAATTTTGTCCAAAGTGTGGTGCGATACTGATTCAAAAGAGAAAGAATTACGGATGTCCTAGATGTAGTTATGCTGCTAAGGAAAAGATTAAGATTGAGAGCAGTGAAAAAATAGGGGATAAAAAGAAGATAGGAGTTGTTAATGAAAAAGATATTGATGTAATGCCAACTGTTGATGAGGAGTGTCCAAAGTGTAAGAGCAAGGCTGCTTATTTCTGGACTTCGCAAACAAGATCAAGTGATGAAGCTGAAACTAAGTTCTATAGATGCAGAAAGTGTGATCATACTTGGCGAGAATATAGGTAGACTATAAACCTTAAATAAAGCTGATTTCTCTGATTATCATGGAAACTCATTTGGCATCAATGGAAAATATAACTTGTTGGGCATTTAGAAGCTTGTGCAGGGGAGCTTCAGATTCTTATACTGGGATGTTGAGCCTGACTAATCTTAAAAATAGAAAGAATACTTGGGAAGAAGCAGACACTTTTTATATTAAAGGACAGAGACAATGGATTCAGATTGCAACATCAAAAGAGTCTGAGTGTTTTGCTTTTCTTAAAAAATTAGAAAAAGAAATTAAAGAACATCCTGAAAAAGATAATATCTACGGAATTCAATTAAATTGTTCGTGTCCTTCTCCTAATTTAATAAGAATCGGGCAAGGAGCGGCTTTAATTAAACGTGTAACGAAGGTAATTAATCTTTTAAGGGAATTATTAAAACAAAATAAGTATAAAATTGGAATAAAATTGAGATTAGGATTAAATGAAACAGAGGCAAAACAGAAGAAGATAATTCCCTTGCTTAGAGCATTAGAAAAAACAGCAAAAGATCATCCTAGTTTTACAAATGTAACTATTCATCTAAAGCATGCTAAAGAATCTTCATCTTGTGAATATAACTATTCTATCCTTAATGAGATTTCTTGTTTTAAATTGCCGTTAGTCATTAATGGGGGCATAATAAATTCTGAAGATATTAGTAAATTGATTAAAAGCATTGCCCCTGAAAATAGAAAGAACATAAGAGGAGTAATGCTCGGAAGAGCGGCATTAAAAAATCCTGACTGCTTTTTAGAGATTAATAAGGATAAGGTTGGAAGAAGTTCTAAGGAAATGAGTAAGGAGTTTAGTGAACTTTGCAAAGAACATATGCCTAAGGAAATATATTTGAAGACGATTAAGGAAAGTATTTGTGAAATTAAGGGTTAGAAAACAGTGGTTTTGTCAGGATTTTAAATGAATTATAACAATTTTTAAAAATCCCTTAAAAGTCAAATTAACATGAATAAAAATGAGTTAAGAGATGTAGCAAGAGAAACGAGTTCTATGCTTAGAAGGGTAAGATGGAACAATGATATAATCGATAAGCTATTTGGAAGAAGAAGCGCTAATGAAATCATTGCTCAAGGAGATGTTTTTTACATGAAACATTGTTTAGATTTTGCACTCGCGGCACTTAAACTTTTTTCGGATAGAGGAGTTGATGGAGAGTTGGTTGCAGAAATTGTAAAATCTAGAAGACCATCAATTCATTTTATTGCGCAAACTGCTGAAGGCTATATTCATAATACAGGGTTGAATAGTGTTGCTATTGATTCTGGAGAATATTGTTCAAGTAATGAATTGAAAAGCTATGCTGTTTGTTTGGATGAAAGAGATGTGTTACAAACTGCTTTTTCAGACACCTTGGGTTTAGGTGTTTTGGCTCAGAGATTGGGAGAAATAAAAAGAAAGAATAGTTTAGGATTGTACAGTAGATTTTGTGAAGGGTTAAAAGACAATAAAGAACCAGTGATTTTCGAATTTTAGAACAATTTAAATATCTTGGAAATTGCGGGTATGTAAGGAGGTTGAATATAAATGGTAAAAAGAAATATGGTAAAAGAAGATATGAAATGCTGTCATCCATATCATAAAGGGAAGGGTGTAATGGCTCTTGTCTTGGGTGCTTTGATTCTTGCTAACTCCTATTGGACTATTCTTGGATGGGCTGATTTTATTGGGGTTATTCTCGTATTGACAGGACTTATAAAGATGCTTGTACCTCATAAAAATTAAGAAGTTTTTGTTTTCTTTTATTTTTTCTTGATTTTTGTTTTCTTTTTTAGATTCCTTTTTCAGCAATTCTTGAGGCAATTCTTCTTGAGACAACTTTTATTTCTTTTAACATATCCCTGTAACCTGCGATCTCACTCCATCGACCCCCCATCCTTGTTTTTCTTACTTCAGCATAAGGTCCAAAAATATCCAGATTTCTTAAAAAACCAGCATATTGTCTTGCTAAAAAACTTTGGTTTCGATAGTAAGGAAACTCACTTCTTAGCCTGGCTAGAGTAAATTCATCACTTGTTAAGATTAAGTCTGTTCCAGAGATTATATCTCCAATAAACTTCAATTTTTGATCTTTGATATCAAATCCTTCTTCCAAAAGTATTTTTGAAGTATTACTGCTTGGAGAATCCAGACCTCTTTTTCTTAATGATTCTATGTTTTCAAGACCAATACCTGCAGAGTTGACAAGAACGTTTTTAACTTCAAAACTTTCAAGAAACTTTCTAGTATATTCAGCTAAAGCTACACTTCTTCCTTTGTTTGAATAACATACATAAATTAATTTTTTCATTCTAAGAAACTTAGAAAAAGAGAGGCTTATAAAACTATTAGTTTGTGAAATTGTTTATTTTTTAGATTTTCATTTTACAGCTTTTTCATAAGCCCTCATTGCGTCTAAAATCTGTGGCGCTCTTTCGGGTTCAAGTTTCTGTATTGTTTCCACTAATCTTTGTTTTAGTGGTTTTTGATATTGTTTTGCTAAATCTCTTGAATAAGCCGTGCCGAATCTTTCTGGGTTTATTGGGTAGTCTACTTGTGAAAGGATAACTGTGAGTGCATCAGCTGCTTGGGTATTTGAAATCCATGCAAGTCTTTGTTCTGTAGAAGCATTTGGGTCAAAAAAAGGTCTGCCCATACTTTGATTGAAAGCGATAGTTCTTTCGATGAAGTCATCTCTAAACCATCCTAATTGGTCTGCTGAGGTTGCTATTTTTGCAATTAGAGTTTTTGCGGATTGATACTGGGGTGTTATCCTTGGATTTTGATATTCATGATTTGAGATACCATCAAATGAAATAGGGGCTAAGGTTGTCAATCCCAAATGGACGCAAAGATCTTTTGTTCTTTCTGCACCAATTGCTGGATGGTCACTTTGTTGCTCCATGGGCCATAATTCTCCTGTTTCTGAGAATCTTCCACAATCGTGAAGGAAAGCCATTATCCTTATTGCACCCAATGAAGATTCATAGCCATCCTGGGGGTCAAATTGCTTGCCTTCTTCTACTAGTCTCGCCGTTTCTTCTTCAGTGAGATTTTCTACTAATAGTCTTGATGTTTTAACAACATCTCTTCCGTGTTCTACTCCATGGACTTCATCAGTGAAAAAGCCAGGTAGCCATCCAGCATTGTTAAGACCAAGAACTATAGCATTCTCAAAATCAGCTCTTGAAAATGTGTTATAATCTTTTAATTTCCTCTTTTGCATATTTTCGATAAAGGTGGGGGATTATAAACAATTTATGTTATTGAAAGTATATATTGCAGTGGGATAATTATTAAAAAAGAAACTATTTGATTGATATTATGAAAGTCGTGATAACTGGTTCTGCTTCGTGTGGAAAAACTTGTTTGCTGAAGGAATTGTCTGAAAGAGGATTTAAGATTGTTGGCGATAATGCCCGAGCTGTTCTGGAGGAAAGAAAATCTTATGCTCCGGTTAGAGGGGAGGTTAGGTACCGGCAGACTGAGATTATTAGGAGACAGGTTTTAAAAGAAGAAGAAATTGAAGATTTAGAAGAGCCTGTTTTTTTAGAGTATGGGTTGATAGATACTTTAGTTTATACGAAGCATTTGATTAATGAAACTATAGAAATTGATCATGATTTGCTTAAAGGTTATGACTTTATTTTTATTTTAGAAAGGCTTCCATTTATTCAAGATGGAGTAAGAGTAGAGAAGAATGATAAAGAAGCAATTGAAGTTCAGAATAAGATTTTTGATGCTTATGTTAAGGTAGGTTATAAGCCGATAATTGTTCCAGTTTTAAGTGTTAAAGAAAGAGCGGATTTTGTTTTGGAGAAAGTAGGCATACATTAAACTTTTAAATTGGTTGATTTATTCTATGAGAAGTGCTAATAAACCTTTCAATTCCTCTGGCTCTGCGGTATTGTGACAACTTGCTTTAGAAAATGCTAATGCTGCAACTGCATAAGCTAATTCTCTTTGGTCTGGGATAGCATTTTCTACTATTGCTTCAACTGCTCTTTCATATTCAATTTTATGAATTGTAGCAAAGGTAAAACATTCACCATATTTATTGATCTCTCTGCATTCTGTTCCATATGAAACTCCACCTTCCATCAATGCTCTTAAAACTTCTTTTTGTCTTGAGTTTGGTTTCAATTCCTTTAATCTTTGTTCTGCTTGTTCTGGGGACATTGAAGGATTAATAGCTGAAAATTTTCCAACCATAGTAAATGAACAAGACTCTTATTTTTAAATATTATTGTGATGATTTACCAAACAATCAAAAATGGCCTCGACGGGATTTTGCTCACTCCAACCAGTTTAAAAGTAGATAGATAGTTAAACAGCTTGAAGCTCGCCCGCGACAGTCGCAAGTTCAAATCAAAAATGGCCTCGACGGGATTTGAACCCGCGACACCCACGTTTCAATGCATCAATGCGTTGAATGAACAAACGCAGTTTGTACTTAAGAGCGTGGTGCTCTACCAAGCTGAGCTACGAAGCCTTGGAAATGACTATCTTTTTGACCTTAAAAACTATTACGTTTTCATGGTTTCGGAGAAGCCTTGGATTTATTAGAAGAATATGATTTAAAAGTTTAATGTATTTAATGGGTTAACAAATATTCCTTAAATATAGCAGTTTGGCACAATAATCTTTATAATGTTTTTATTTGTCTTGTTTGTATGACAAACATACTTTTGACAGGGATTCCTAAGTCTGGAAAAACCTGGTTAGTGGATAAGACAACAGAACTTCTGAGAGATTATCATGAGCAGAATGTTGAAAATATTTCTCTTGGCGAGTTAGTTGCAGATAAAGCTCATGAATTATGGAATACTCCTAAAGAGAGTGTTGCAGATATAGATCCTGAAAATCAGCAGACGTTAAGAGAATATGCAATTTCTGAAGCCGGGAGAAGGGTTTTAAGGAGAACTGCTCAACATGTTATTATTGATACTCCGTTAACCATGTATGTTCATGAAGGGAATGTTCCGAATGCTATCTTTAACCATGGGCATATCCAAGGTTTGGCTAAGGATATGGGTGGGCTTGATTATATTGTTACTGTGACTGATGACGCAGAAGAAATAGGGAAAAGGCTGGATGGAACGAGGTATCCTAGAGATTTGAATACTGTTATGGATTGGATTTCAAATGATATAGGGGTTGCAGAAGCAATTGCACCTATCGAAGTTAATGGGAAAAGAGCGAAGCATTTGGTAATTCCAAGGGAGTTCTCAGAACAGACTCTAGCGAAGTTACTAATTGATCCTAACCCTACAATAAGCTATATCGGATTTCCAATTACACATTTAACTCCTAAGTCGGGTGATAGCAAAGAAAAATTGAGATTTAAGAGTGATAATCTTCGGAAAGTGATGCAATTTATTCCAAATTATTTAGAGTATGTGGTTGGTATAGTTCCTATGATAATTCCGGATCAGAGAGTTGGTGCGACAAAAGAGAGAGAGCATACAGTATTTAGAGATAAGCATTTGTTTGATAAATATTGTGATTTAATGACTGGATTTTCTCCATGTGATGTTCTTTCTCTGGGGCTGCTGGAAGAATTAAGAAAAAATAAGAGGACAGGAAAACCTTCTTTTTTGATACATCCCAATCTATCTGCAAGTAAGATAGAGACTTTTCCTTTTATTCCTACCCTCGGCTTCTCAAATGAAAATGAATTTTTTCAGGCAATTGTTTCAAGTAGGGATTCAAATAATGATGGGACAGTGATGGGGACTCTTAGAAGGTTTTTGGATTTGGACCAGGCAGGAACAGTTCCAAGATATGCAAGTTTGCAGACATTTGCTCCGGCAGTTATTATTCGGGATGAAAAAGGAAGATATTTACTTTTGGAACAGGCAAAAGGAAAACCTTTTGCAGGATATTTGACTCCTATAACTGGTAAAAGGGAGATAGTGAATGGTAGGCTAGAGACGGCAAGAGAAAATTTAGAAAGAGAAGCATGGCAGGAAGCTGGGTTGAAAATAAATGGGCTGTCTAATAATTATTATCTACACAGAACAGATTATGGCTCCCCGAGATATGTGAGATTTTTTGAAGCGCAGGGATTTGAAGGTAAGGTTAGGGCGGATAATATGGTTGATCATCCTGAAGCAAAAAAATTTGTACGGCTTTCCTTAAGACAGATTTTAAGTGGAAAATATAAGATAATGCCCGCTACCCTTCAATATTTTAAAGATGTGCATGGAAAGGATTAATCTCTTGATAGTTAAGTTATAGAAAAATTAGCCAACAATTCTTTGAATTGACTGGATGTTATCTGCAACTTCTTGACCTTTTTTTGTAAGTTTGATGATTTTTATTCTGCCTTGTTTGTCAAAGACAACTAAACCCAAACTTTCAAGTGTTTGAAGGATTTTAACAGCATGACTATATGTGCAATCGACTTCTTTTGCAAGAACAGAACCGTATTTAGCTCTAGAGACTTTCTTTAAAGCAATCAGCATTAATGCTGGTTTCCTTCTGAAAAATAAATCAAAGTTGTCTGCCATGTTGAATTTGAATATATACTTTCTAATCTATATATTGTAGTTCAAAACCGCTTATAAAGCTTTCTTATAAAATTCGTCCATTTTCAGTAGATACAGAAGTTTTGGTTTGTAATTCATAAGGGGTGGTTGGATTTATTGGTTGTTTACTTTTTCAACTCATTATACAAAGTTAAATAGCCTTTTGCAAATAAATCTGTTTGACTCGAGATGAGATTTATTTGGGTTGTTCCTTGTTTAATTGAATCTTTAAATGGCTGTTCAGGAGTATCTGAAATAATCGACCTCACAATGTTTTCTTTTGTTGTTACGAATTCCATATCTGCTTTATTGCTTGAACCCTCAAGAGTTGTGATTTTCCCTTTTGAAATGGTGGAATAAAAGCTTTTTTCAGAGATTTTAAAATTAATTACCGCCTTGCTCAGAGTTACAGGGTTTTTATGAAGTTTCCACGCACCTACTTCATTGAGGAGATATGATAAAAATTCCGGAGTTATTTCAATATCTTCAATATTTAAATCAGTTTTATCAGAATTGTTTTGTTTTAAACCAAAATCGATATTATATCCTGAAAGAGGGTTTACAAGAATTGACTTTGATGATGAGAAAAAGAAAGTGTATGTTAAGGAGGATATTGCGATTAGAATGCAAAGTATTATAATCAAGGAGATAATTACTCTTTTTGGTCTTTTAGCTTTTCTTATTAGTGCGTCTATATACTCTAATTTATATCCTTTCTCTTGAAGTTTTCTTGTTATTTCTGCTCTGCTAATGCCTTCATGAAAGGAATTTCTGATCTTCTGGATTGCCTCTTTTTCATCCATCTAACTTTTTTAATATCAGGATTAATAAATTTATGGTAGCAAAACCTTTATATTCTGTCATTTTTTAGTAGTAATATGGCGAGGAAAGGAATTACAAAGAAAAAAGTAAAACAAGTAATAAGACTTTTAGATAATGGATATTCTTATTCAGAAACTTCAGCAATAGCACAGGTTTCTTGGTCAATGGTTAATCAGTGTGCTACAGCTAATCGGTGTGGGCTTGAGTTTCCTGTAGAGTATAATGATCTAATTGCTAGAAGGGCAGGTTTTGAATCTTCTTGTCATTATGTTCATTGTAGAAAAATAGCAAGAGGAGAAGGAGAAGATCTAAATATTGATTTTCCAACAAGACAAAATGATTTTGAAAAGAGTTTTGAAAGATATGGGGGCTTTAGGAAATTAAGAAGGTATGCAGATCCTAATGACTTGCCTGAATTTGAGAAGGAAGAGACTCAAGAAGCTATGGCTATTAAGCTTAATGAAGCATTAAGTCAATTAAGTGAAGTAGAAAAGGAGATAATCTTTCATAGGTTTTATGGGGGGAGAACACTTAAACAGACGCATAGCTTAATGGGATTTAAATGTAAAAAAAGCAAGGCTAGCTCAATAGTTTCTGAGAGACAGGGGCGGATAATTGGTAAACTGAGAAAAATTGTGAAGCGAATTGGTCTTGATGATTTTTTTTATGAAAAATAAAGTTTATATAGGTAGAATTAGTTAACTCGTTATGATAGACATTAAACTAATAAGAGAAAATCCAGAAGTTGTTCTAAAAAATACAAAGAATAGGGGTTATGATGTTGAAATTGTTGAGAAAATTATTAAGCTTGATGGAAAATGGAAAATATTTAAGAAAGAAGATGATGATTTAAGGCATCAGAGAAATAAAGTTTCTGAAGAAATTAATCAAGCTAAGAAAGATAAAGATGAAAAGAAAGCTTCTTCGGTTATTAAGAAAGCTAAAGAAATCGGAGATAAGTTGAAAGAAAATGAGGAGTCTGAAAATAAGTTGAGGGCTGAGATTGATGATTTGTTGTCAAGGCTGCCAAATATTCAGGATAAAAGTTCTCCTGTTGGGGATGAGAGTAAGAATAAGGAAATTCATAAAAAAGGAAAAATCCCAAAGATTAGTAAGCCTAAATCTCATTTGGAATTAGGGGAAGCATTAGATATAATCGACATTAAAAGGGCGACTAAGATTTCAGGGGCTGGATTTTATATTTTAAAAGGGGAAGGGGCAAGACTGCAGAGAGCTTTGGTTCAGTTCATGCTTGATTTTCATTCTAAGAATGGGTTGACCGAAATTAATCCACCACAATTAGTAAATAGAAAAAGTGCTTTTGGAACTGGAAATTTGCCTAAGTTTGAGGATCAGTTGTATAAGACTAATGATGATTTGATTTTAGTTCCTACTGCGGAAGTTCCGGTTACTAGTATTTATGCTGATGAAGTTTTAAATGAAAAGGATTTGCCTAAGAAATTTTGTGCATTTACTGAATGTTATAGAACCGAGGCTGGAAGAAAGGCAGGAGAGGAAGGATTGTTTAGATTACATCAGTTTGAAAAGGTTGAAATGGTTTATATTTGCAATCAGGAAGAAAGCTGGGATTTATTAGAAGAGATGACTGAAAATGCTGAAAAGATTTTAGATGCTTTGGAATTGCCTTACAGGAGGCTTTTGTTGTCAACTGAAGATGCTAGTTTTTCATCGGCTAAAACTTATGATATTGAAGTATGGAGTCCTGCTATGAATAGGTATTTGGAGTGTTCTTCATGTTCTAACTGTACTGATTTTCAGGCAAGAAGAATGAATACAAGGTATAAGACAAAAGAGGGCTTGAAGTTTGTTCATACTTTAAATGGTTCTGGAATTGCTTTGCCAAGGTTGATGATTTCTTTAATTGAGAATAATCAGCAGAAAGATGGCTCGATTAAAGTGCCTGAAGTTTTATGGAAATATACTGGGTTTAAGGTTATTGAAGTTGAGAAAGAAGGAAAAGAAAAGAAAATTAAGGAATAATTCTGGTTCTGGGAAATTTGAGGTG
>CAYNAV010000023.1:0-12868 GCA_964395405.1 Candidatus Woesearchaeota archaeon
TTTAAGGCGATGGAAGTTTTGAAAAAGAATTTTGGTGATTTTGAATTGGGTTATTAATTGTTATTCTAATGGGATGGGCCTAACGTTTTAAAATCTCGTTTATTAAAAAGACCATCTAACAAAGCGGGTATGCTCCATTGTGTGGTATTATAGAAAAGCAGTGTTTCTTTCACTCCAATTCTTCTTATAGCCTTTACAAGTTCTTTAGAGGTTATGTTTCCAAGCTCTCTTGGTTGCCATTCATAGATTTCTTTTTCGTCTAATCCGGTTTGATTTCGGGTGTCTAATAAACAAACTTTGGATAGACCGGAAACTAAAACAGATTCATCAAACATATTCTTTCCCATAACTCTGGACATATTATCATCAAAATCTTTCCAATCTTTTTCTGTTGGATCTTCTAATTCGTGAGCAATTCTGCTTGAAGTTACTGGTTCAATTTGGTTTGCTAGGACTTCTAAAGCTAGGACTGCGATTCTGTCTACCTTACCCTTTGAAGTTACATCCCAAAAAATAGGATGCCTTTTTACAGCCACTGCCGTTTTTTGTCCGAGTACGGGGGCATAATCTCTCTTTGTGTTTGCGGTAGCCCCTTCAGAATAACCAAAAGTTGTTTCTCCGTGTATACCAAAAGTTACGTGTCTTGCACTAACATTATATTTAAAAGCTAAATCTTCAACACAGCTAACAAAAACCCGTTTATCAAAAGAGAAACTAGGAATGATTGGTTTGTCAGCTCTTTCTTTTGTTTGAGGTATTTGAAAACCAATTACTGGCTTTTCTAAGTAAGGGGAAAAATAACTTCTAAAGATCTTTAGACCTTGAGTTGCATCTGCGATAGATTGAGCTGCTTTTTTAGGATCTTGTGTGGGTTTAAAATATATTTCTGGTTCTGAAATATCTATGACTCTGAATTCGGTTGGTGCAGCTTTTCTAGTATCTCCATATAAGGGGCTATCGATTTGCAATGCTCCTGAGACTGCACTTTCTGAAATTCTTTGAATCAATTGTTTTACCATAGTTTTGTTACTACTTTATAGTATAAAAACCTTTCTAATTTAAGATAATTTTTATCCGCTCTGATGGTGGTAAGTTATATAAATTTACTATACCCCTTGTTCTTATGAAACATATAAAAAAAGTATGGCCGGAATTTTTTCAGAAAATCCTTGAAGGGAAGAAAAATTATGAAATTCGGCTTGGGGACTGGGAATGTTGTGAAGGAGACATCTTAGTTTTAAAAGAGTGGAATCCTGAGACTGAAGAATTTACTGGGAGAGCAATTGAAAAAGAAGTTACTTATGTTGCTAATACTAAAGATATGAAGTTTTGGTCTAAGGGAGATATTGAAAAATATGGTTTTATGGTTATCAGTTTTAAGTAGATTTTTTAGCAACTAATGAATTAGTGCATACAAAAACCTTTAAAAACCTAATTTAGCAGTATTAAATATGGTAACTGGACATGTGGTGCAATTTAGAAGAGGAAGAAGAACTTATACTCCTAGACATTTCTTAATTGAGATTCCAGGAACAGAGACAAAAGAAAAAGCTGGAAAATTTGTTGGTAAGGATGTTATATGGGCTTCACCTGGAAAGAATAAAAAATTGATTCATGGTAAGATTGCTGCTGCTCATGGAAATAAAGGCGTTTTGAGAGCTATATTTGAGAAAGGATTGCCAGGACAGGCAATTGGAACAGAAGTTACAATTGGAGGAAAAGAATAATGGCATGCCCAGGATGCTTAGAAGATGTGTGTGGTGGAGTTTCTTGTTCTGGAGGAGTTCAATATGGCGGGAGAAATAATGAGAGTTATGGTGGCAGAAATATGAGTTATTTAGGAAATGATGATGAAGAGGACAAATATGGAGGAATGATGTAATGGCATTGAGAAAAGCAAGCGCATATTCCCAAAGATATACAAGACCTTATACTAGAAAATCTAAGGTTAGAAGTAAGTCGTATGTTAAAACTGTTCCTAATTCTAAGATTGTTAAATTTAAGATGGGGGATATTACCGGCTTTGATAAGGGAAAATATCCTTTGACTATCTTTGTAAGATCTAAAGCTCAAGTTCAGTTGAGAGACAATTCTATCGAGTCTGTAAGGCAGTATTTGAATAGATTTTTGCCAGTTAAGGTTGGAAAGGACTGGTATTTTGAAGTTAAAATTTATCCACATCATATTTTGAGAGAAAATAAAATGCTTACTGGTGCTGGTGCTGATAGAATGCAGACTGGAATGTCTCAATCATTTGGAAAGACTATTGGAAGAGCTGCCTTGGTAAAAGAAGGGCAAGTTATTATGATATTTGGTTTATTAAATCAGAAGCATGAATCTGAATTGAGAAAACTTCTTAATTCTGCTAAGGCAAGATTGCCTTGTAAGATTTCTACTGAGACTGTTGTTAAGAAATGAGCTTTTATTTAGTTGGAAAAAATGATATTGCTCCTGTGAGGGCTGGCTCGGGTATTGTTCTAAGCGATGCTGAAATGAATAGAAGACTTTATGAAGCAGGTGTTGGGGTGAATTTACCCATGAGAGCTCCTGAAAAGAGAGCTCCTGAAAAGGATGGATTAAGTGACTGGGAAGCTCTTTTAATTAACGCTTTCTTTCATCTTGCTTGATTAATCCAAAGACTTAAAACCATGTTTTATTTTGTTATATTATGCGATATTTTTTTATATTAGGCAGAAATCCTGAATTGTCTAGGGCTGAAGTGTATTCTTACTTGGTTGGGCGGAGGATTGAGTTTAAGGAATTATTATTTAAGAACAATTTTCTTGTGATTGATACTTTTAATAAGAATAAAACAATTTTAGACATTCAGAAATTTGGCGGGGTTTTGAAATTGGGAGATATTTTGTTTTCTGGAAAGGAAGAAGAGCTTGGTTCATTTCTTGAGAAGGATGATTTAACTGAGAAGGAGAAGTTTACTTATTCTGTTTTTGGGAATTTTCATGAGGCTGAGGATTATTTGCGGGATAAGTTTAAGAAAGAAAGAAGGAAGGCAATTATAAGGCACGGAAGGAAGAACCTTAAATTGCAGGAGGGGGATTATGTTTCTCTTTCTAACTCGGATGTTGAATTTTTTTCATTTAACGATGAAGGTGAGATTTATTTTGGAGTTGCGCAACAGGATTATTCTTATGAAAATGTAAAGAAGAGGGATATGAAAAAGCCGGTTAGGAGAGAGGGCTTGGCGATTTCTCCGAGACTTGCAAAGATAATGATAAATCTTTCACAGGTTAAGGAAGGGCAGTTGATGCTTGATGCTTTTTGTGGTGTTGGGGGTATTTTGCAGGAGGCTTTGATTCAGGGTGTTAATGTTTATGGGATTGACAAGGACTCGGCGGCGATTGAAAATTCTAAAAGAAATTTAAAATGGCTTAAAGAAAATTTTAAGATTGATGCTGAATATGTATTGATTCATGATAATTCAAAACAAGCCCCGGACAAAAGATTTGATGCTATTGTTTCTGAAACTCCATTGGGCTTTATGTTCAGGAAAAAGCCGAAGGAAAATGAAGTGAGACAGGTTATTTTCGATTTTGAGAGAAGTATTGTACCTATTTTAAATAGAATGAGAAATATTAAGAAACCTTTGGCTAAAATTGTTTTGACGATGCCTTGCACTGAGAATATGTCTGTTAGAATTGATGATATATGTTATCGGACCGGATTAAGAATAAGTAATATAAAAAATATAAAAATGCCGATTAAAGAGTTCAGGCCTGATCAGTTTATTTCAAGAGAGATTGTTGTGTTGGATTAACCAACCAAAATGCTTCTTTCTTCTTTCCTTGCTTTTGAGATTTTTCTGCTTGCGTCCATTAATTCCTGATACATTGCTTCTGCTTTTGCTTCTGAAAAACCCAAGTTGAGCATAACATCCATGTAATCCCCAGAAGTTAATCTTCTTCCTTCCTGCATTCCAAAGTACAGATGAGGTTCTCTTGTTATTCTCTGTTCTGCAATTAATCCTCTTAGTTCTGTTCCGTATTGGGGATGTTTTTCACAGAAGATTTGTATTGCTTCAGTCATACCTCTGGCTTTTGTTCCTTCTTCGTCTTTAACATATGCAAAAGTTCTTTCACCATTAAAATGTCCTTTATAATCTGATAAGTCTATTTCTTTTGCAAGTTTAGGTTTTGCTCTTTTTAGCTTCCCAGACATGCTGGATATTGGAACATCTAATCTATCTGTTGCAATTAACTGAATTACTTGTCTTTCTAATTGTTCTGTCATGTTTATTTCTCCTTCTATTTAGTTGATTATATGAAAGAGATTTTATATTTAGATTTATGAGGTGTTTTTGTTCACCACAATATTTATATATTCAATGACCTATATGCTTCTATGAAAAAGATTTATACTCCAGACATAATCATCCTGTTTATTATTCTGCAGATACTACTTAACTTTATCTTCCCGGTAAAAATAATAAATTATCCGTGGACTTATTTTGGAATTTTGCTGATTATCCTTGGTCAGATTCCTAATTTTTGGATATATTTTTATTTTAGAAAAATAAAGACCACCACCCATATTGATAGAATCCCAGATAAATTAATAACCTCGGGTTTATTTAAAATAACTCGGAATCCAAATTATTTGGGAATGGTAATAACATTATTGGGAGTTGCAGTTTTACTTGGCTCTTTAACAGCTTTTATTTTTCCAGTAGTTTTTATTATATTAACACATTTTTTTGTCATTCCAATCGAAGAGAGAAATCTAGAGAACAGATTTGGAAAACGCTATTTAAATTATAAAAATAAAGTAAGAAGGTGGATTTAAAATTAAAATGGAAGAACTAAAACAAGCAGGTTTAACAGATAATGAAAGCAAGGTTTACCTCGCGCTTATTGACTTGGGACCAAGTATGGCTGGGCAGATATCTAGGAAAACAGGACTTCATAGAAGGACTGTTTATGATGTTATTGAGATGCTGATTAAGAAAGGGCTTATTGGTTACATCTTGAAGAATAACCGAAAATTGTTTCAGGCAAGCAATCCTCAAAGAATTATTGAGATGATCAAAGAAAAGGAAAATATGCTTATGCCTTTTATTGATAAGTTGGGAGAAAAATTTGTTTTAACAAAAGAGAAAGAAGAGACAAATTTTTACAAAGGTAAAGAAGGATTGAAAAATGTTTTTGAGGATCAGTTGAACAGTAATGAGATTTTAATCTTAGGGGCTAGTGCTAAGGCTTATGATATTTTGCAGTTTTATTTTAAATGGTATGATAAAGCAAGGAAGAAAAATAAAATAAAGGCAAGGATAATTGCTTCGGATAAGAAAATTAAAAATATATTATTCTCTGAAATAAGATATTTGCCTGAGAAATATGCAAATCCTGTTTCGGTTAATATTTATGGTGATAAAACGGCTATTATCTTGTGGGCAAGCGAGCCTTTAGCTATTGTTATTAAGAATAAGGAGATTACTGAGGGTTATAGGAAGTATTTTGAGTTGATGTGGAAGATTGCGAAGTGAGTTAGAGGATCATTTCCTTGATAAACTCTTTAGTAATATTGACTGTATTTGAAGCAACTTTTTTTAGGTGGTAAGATATTGATTTTTTATTTCCAATAGCCACATAGGATATTTCTTTATTGAATCTTTTGATTATCGAAGATATAACCACTGAAAAATCTCCGTCATTGGAGATTAGGTATGCTTTTTCATAATTATCATCCATAGCATCAAAAATCAAATCCCGTGCAATATTCACATCCGTTGCTTTTTCAACATAAAAGATTTTTCCATCTTTTTTGTGTTTTTCTAATCTTCCGAAAACAAGGTTTAATTTCTTTATTTCTCTTAGTTTTTCAAAAAAACGCTGTTGTTCTGCATACATCTCAGGATTAGCTTCACCAACAGGGGCAATATAATAATTGATTTTTATCATATCCTCATTCTCCGCAAGTTTATTGCAAAACTTCTCAATATCAACCTTACAATTAAATGTCTTTTTTACTGAAAAATAAAAATTGCTTCCGTCAATATAAACAATTGCTTTTCTCTTTTTAGAATCCATCTTAAATAAAAGAATCATGGGGTTAGTTGCCTATCCCCATGGTGTTAATTGATTATTTTAGTAATGCTAATGTTATAAATCTTTCTGTCCCTGGATGCTTTGTATCTTCCCTTGAAGGTTTTGAATTGTTAGAGAATTGCGAAAACCACAACAAACTTTAAATAACCTGATAGTTTAGAGATATTATGAAAGAGGGAAAAGGGAAGGGTGAGTTTGTTGCATGGCTTTCTGCGATACATAAGGAAGATTTGAGTCTTGCTGGGGGCAAGGGGGCAAATCTTGGTGAGATGTATAATGCTAAATTTCCTGTTCCTCCTGCTTTTGTTGTGACTACTACTGGCTTTTATTATTTCCTTGAAAAGACCCAGTTAAATGAAAAGATAAAGGAAATAATTGATACTGTTGATGTTGATGAAACTAAGGATCTGAGTGAGAAAGCAAAGCTAATTAGAGACTTAATTATCCATGCTAAAATGCCTGAGGATATGCAAAGCCAGATTTTAGAAGCGTATGACCATTTTAATGTTGATTTAGATGCAATGAAAGCTGCTCCGGATGCAATGGCTATTATGAGGTCTGCAAGAGAGCCAATATTTGTTTCTGTTAGAAGTTCGGCAACTGCTGAAGATTTAAAAGATGCTTCATTTGCAGGACAGCAAGATTCTTTCATTAATGTTAAGGGAAATAAGGAAGTAATTGAACATGTTAAAAAAGTATTTGCTTCTATATTTACTGCTCGTTCGATTTATTATAGAAAGAAAAAAGGATTTAATGCTCAAGTAGGGATTGCAGCTATTGTTCAGAAAATGATTAATTCTGATAAATCTGGTGTAATGTTTTCTGTCGATCCTGTTAAGGGAGAAAATATCTTAATTGAAGCTGTTTTTGGACAAGGAGAAGGAATTGTTTCGGGAAGAATTAAACCTGATTCTTATGTTGTTTCAAATGAATTTGAGGTTTTAAGTGAGAGAATTGCTGATAAGAAAATTGCAATTGTAAGGGATGCTTCTGGAATTACTAAAACGGTTCAGTTAACTCCTGAAAAGTCAAATGAAAGGGTTCTGAAAACTTATGAATTGAAACATCTTGCAGAGTATGGAATGAGACTCCAGGAACACTATCAGAAACCGCAGGATATTGAATTTTCAATTGAAGATGATAGGATTTATATTTTACAGACAAGGCCAATTACCACGCTTGAAAATAAGCAGGATTATCAAGAGTTGCACGGCCAGGTTTTAACTCAAGGACAGGCTGCTTCTCCGGGTGTTGCTTCTGGTGTTGTGAAAATTATCCATTCTATGAATGATTTAGATAAGGTGAAGAAAGGGGATGTTTTGGTTACAACGATGACTAATCCAGATATGGTTGTGACAATGCAGAAGGCTTGTGCAATTGTAACTGATGAGGGGGGTGTTACTGCTCATGCTGCCATTGTTTCAAGAGAGATGGGAATTCCAGCAGTTGTTGGGACGGATAATGCTACTTCTGTCTTAGAAGATGGGATGGAAGTTACTGTTGATGGTTTTAATGGAAAGGTGTTCGCAGGAAAAGCTGAAAATAAAAAAGTTGAAGTTCTTCCTATTGTCGAGACAAAAACAAAAATTAAAGTTTTAGTTGATTTGCCTGAGTTTGCTGAAAGAGCTGCAAAAACACAGGTTCATGGTGTTGGATTAGTGAGATTGGAAGGGATAATTGCTTCTCAAAATAAACATCCTAATTGGTATATTGAAAATAAGAAGTTAGATGAATACACTAAGATGATTCAGGCGGGTTTGTATAAGATTGCAGAGGTATTTATTGGAAAAGAAATATGGATAAGAACTTCGGATATAAGGAGTGACGAGTATAGTAATTTAGAAGGTGCTCCTAAGACTAATGAGAAAAATCCTATGCTAGGGAATCATGGGATAAGGTTTAGTCTGAAGAATCCTGAATTTTTTAAGGCGGAATTAAGGGCGATTAAGAATCTTTCGGATAAAGGACATAAGTTTGGATTAATGTTCCCTCAAATTATTTCAGTTGAAGAGATTCAAGAGACAAAGAAAATTCTTAAGGAAATGGGGATGATGGAACATCAGCATATTAGGGTTGGAATAATGGTTGAAACTCCTGCTGCGGTTGTTTTAATAAAAGATATTTGTGAGGAAGGAGTTGACTTTATCTCTTTTGGGACAAATGATTTGACTCAGTTTACTTTGGCCATTGATAGAGGGAATGAAGATGTTCAGTATTTGTATAATGAGTTGAGCTGGGCTGTTAAGAAGCAGTTGTCAAGGGTTATAAGAGAGTGCAAGGCTCATAAGATTGAGACATCTATCTGCGGACAGGCTGGTTCGAATAAGGAGATGGTTGAGTATTTAGTTAAGCTAGGAATTGATTCTATTTCTGTAAATGCGGATGCTGCAAGAGAGATTTCTGAACTTGTTCGGAGATTGGAGGGTGGTGAAGATACCGAGATTGATAGTGGAGTGAAAGTTGCCGATGATGAAAAAGTGATTTCTAGTGAAGTTTAGTTCTTTTTAGTATCTTGACGGCATATTAGACCCTATATCCTATTAGCAATTGATAATGTGATTTATTGTTCTTCATATTTCTTAATGTGTCTATGGCCGACCCATGTACTTTATAGGGATGCGAGTCTTATGTTACCCCTAATAAGATACAACATTAGAAAGGTTTATAAACCTTCAGAGCATAGGAATAATAAGAAAAATAAAATGGCAATACACATAATTAATCCAAATGAGAAGTATGAAAGTAATAGGGCTAGTAGAGATAGCTTTGTTAAGACTATGGATCATCTTGGTAAGTTGGGTGAGTATATCCAAGCACTTGGAAAGGATGGCGAGGACCCTTCTCTAAGAAGCGACTTAGGTGGCCTGCTTCATGATAATCCTGGACAGTTTGTAAATCAGCCTGCAGGTGTTCCTAGAAGTGAAGCTGGTGAGGCATATTCTGAATTGATACAGAAGCTTGGTGGTTGGGTTGAACAACCAAGAGGCAGTACGGTTTTGGTGAGAAATAAGGGTTATGTAGAGAATAATCTTGATGCAATCTTAGACCATTTAGGTGCGGATGAATTGTTTGGAGTTGTTAACGGAATACCATTATATACTTCAGGAGAAAAAGGAGACGAAGGAACGGATAAGAAGATTGCACTAATAAACGAAGTTCAAAAAGTTTCAAGAATTGGTAAGAGTCAGGATCCAGGAGACATCACAGCTTTCGTTAATGAAAAGATGAAAGAAATGCCTAAATGGATGCAAAGATCTTATGCTAGTTATACTTCGGGGTCAGATAGTTATGTTCAAGCACTTTTTAGTTCTTTTGTGCAAAATGCTCGATTGAAAATGGAACATGAATTTATTGGTAAAGATGGAAAGTTTGACAAGGCTAAAGTTAGAGATGTTTTTGATGTAAGTTTGAAAGTTGCAAATCGTGAATATAATGCAGAACCAAGTTTAAAGGATCAGAAAGAGATCTTTGAGAAGGGTATCAGTCATTACTATTTGGTATTGGCTCAGATTGCGCATCAAAAGAAGAAAGGGGAAGAGAAAACTCAGGAAGAGTTAGATAGGGATGCGAGAAAGAAGGCAAGAAGGAAGTTGGGAATAGCCGCTTAATTATTTTTATTTTATTTAGTATCTGGTAATATTGCTGAGCTTAGAAAGTAAGAACGATTTATTTTTTTTCGTCTAATAACTTATCGACAAGTCTTGCCATTTGGCCTACGAAATGATCAGTCATTAAATAATAATAATCTAAGTCTTTTCCTTTGACTTCGTTTGTTCTTCCGTGGACAATTGATTTTGCTAGATTATGGATTCTTGTGTAAAAGTCTGCATATTTTTTGTCTAGCATTCTTTTATTTACAAAATGTTCTCTTAGGATTTCTGAGATGTGTTCTGGGGAGGGAGGCATTATTTTTGCGGTGATTAATGCTGCATGGGCTGAGTCTACGCAGGCCCAGTATAATCCATCAATTACTGAAAGCATTGATGTTCTTGCTCTGGCCATATGGTTCGGGGCTCTTTGCAATAAGGTGTAAATTGATTCTGGTGTTGAATTTATTTTCCCTTGTTTTAGTAAAACTTGTAGTGGTGTGAAAAATCCTCCAAAGTCTATTAAAGGGTCTCCGTTTCTTAGAATGTTTACTATTACTGGGTCGCCCCTCATTAGGTCTTGCCACCAGGTTGAGAGTTTTACTGTATTAAGATGAAGTGATTTTTTGTATGGGTTGTTTTGAATTATCTTTCCGAGTTCTTCTCTGTAGGTTGCAATCATTTCCTGATCCCAAAGGATTGAAACATCGTCTATGATAATTATAATGTCTATATCTGAATCTGGAAGGGCTGTTTTCTTCGCAGAGCTTCCAAATAGAACAATTGATTTTATCATCTGGTCAAATTTTCCGTAAACTTTCCCTGCAAAATCTGAGGCGATATCTCTTTCATTTGAAAGATTTAAGGTTGACACTTCTTCTGCTTTTTTTGTGCTTTTTTTCACCATCTTTTTGTTGAAATATAAATACTAATTGCGATTGATACTGCGAGCCCGAATATCGTGATTATCAGCTGATTTATATCAAAGCATGTTGTATTTACAACCGCAAGGGTTATATAAATCAAGATTAGTAAATTTATAAAGTTTCCTAACCAAGACAATAGATCATTATCCATTACCTATTAGTATTTTAATTATTCCGTATAACAATATCCCTACAGCCGTCAATCCAAGGAGCCATAATATAATATCTAATACCTTTTGGGTTTTTTTCTTTACCATCTTTTTCATTAATTTATAGTAGTTAGGTTTTATAAATGTTTATTATTTTTTTTTATAAAAAATTAAACTGGCCAAAGGATTCTTTTGTCTTGTTTTATGGCGTTATTTTTCTTTAGAATAGAGATTATCTTATTTTTTAATTTTGGATTTTTTGGTTTGAAATCAAAGATAATCAGCATATCTTGAATTTTTCCTAAGAATGCATAGTCTGGAAGCATGTCTTCTGTTTGGGGGGTTTTGCCTTCTGGGAGTTGTGATTTTCTATATTCTTTCATTTGAACAAACCAGTCAATAGCTCTTGTTTTTGGATTATTATACTCAAAGGTGACTAGGAAATCTTCTGTTCCTTTTGCGAGATTGTGTCTTGCTTCTGAATCTATTGCTGTTAATTCTGGAAATTTTATTTTTAGTGCTATTAAATCTGCAATAATATTGTTGGCAATTTCTCCATATGTTTTATTATTGAATTTCTTATTGAAAAATGCGCTTTTAGAGTTGTAAAATTTATTTGTCATGATTGTTTTAGGGAGGAGTAGTATTTAAATTTATTTTTTGAGGTCGGGGGCTTGGAGGAGGGCTTTCGCCTTTAGTATTTAGAGATTGTCGCGAGGGTTAAATTAACCATTACCGAAAGCTAAAAATAGAATTACGAGGGCTAATAGAATTATTGCTACTACTCCTGCGATAGTTAAAATAATTTTTGAGATCTTGGAGTGGTTAGGATTTTTCAAAAAGAATATAAGAAAAATTATTACTCCCGCAATAATTCCTAAAGATAAAATTACGAGACCTGCTGCAATTGCAATAGCATTAGCAACAGAAGCCATTGGATTAGCAGGGCTGACCATGAGGGTTATTATAAAATCTTGCTTATATAACTTTCGTCTCGCGACAATCTCCTCCCCAGGGGAGCTTGAGAATTAATTGAGCCTAATTATGTTAGTTTCTCGTTTCGAGGTGACTGACCCGAAAAATGAGACATTTTTCTGGCTGGAAGGAACACTTCTGCAAAAGTTTTGCTCTTTAGTACTTTTAGTTTCTAAATAGGAAGAGTGAAACTTTTGGAAACGACGAACGAACAAAGAATATTGTGAGTGAAGAGTTCATAAAACAAGCGTGGGTGGTCGGGGGCGGAAGGTGGGCTTTCGCCATTATATTTCGAGAAGTTGTTATGGTAAAGTTGGTTAGGTTGGGGCTCGTGGGTGGAAAGATATTTAATCATTAGCTTCATAGTTAGGCTATGTCAAAAAAAGAGAGTAGATTGTCTCCCGAAGCAAGAAGATTGCTTGAAGACGCAAAAAAAGTGGCAACCAAAGAAGAAGCAGTAAGATTATTAAAATCTGTAAATCCTCAAAGATTAACCATGTATGACCGACAAAAAATTGGAAGAGAGATTCTTGCAAGAGAAAAAATTTTTGGACTACATGTAGGTCGGGAATATGATCTTCATTATAGGGGGTGGGGGGAAACCACCCGAGAAAATATGGATACTGAAAAGCGTGATGAATTTTCCCCTAACAAAAAACTAAAACTTAAACAAGAAGGGGATAGGGATTTTAAGAGAGCACAAGAATTAGAACAACAAGGTCACTTTTTAACGGATAGTGGTGCTATTCGTCAATATATTAGTGCTGGAATGAATTACGAGTTGGTTGGAATGCTAAGCAAAGCTCTTAAAAGTTATGAAAAAGCAATGGAGTGTCCTGAAAGAGATTACAAGCGTCAACAAAAATCTCCGTATATTCGTGGTTGGTGGCACAATCCAAAGAAGTATGAATGTGATTATGAAATGGATCAAAGTAAGCAGGGAATAGCTAGAGTCAAGGCGAAGCAAGAAAGAATAAGAAAGATGAAATCTAAATCAGAGGGATTAGAAGGCAAAACTGCAGGAGTTACTGTAATAATCGGTTTAATCGGTGGACTATTTTTTTTATCAACTAACATTACTGGGAATGTAATAGGATTAAACCAATCAACTGGGAATATTCTTGGAGCAGTTTTGCTTTGTGTTGGATTGGTGGGTAGTTTTTTCTGGT
>CAYNAV010000024.1:0-12584 GCA_964395405.1 Candidatus Woesearchaeota archaeon
ATGTTTGTTTTTTGTTGTTTTGTTTTTATCTCTTTTGATTCAGGCCATTTTTCTAAGCTGATTAAGGATTTATTTCCCAGTTTTTCCCAGAGATATTCTGTTACATGGGGACAGATGGGATTGAGGATTTTTAGAGAGTTTTCCAGTGTTTGTTTTGAAATCTGATTTTGTTTTTCAAGTTTTTCGAAAAGTTCTTTTAATCTTATTGTTGCTGTTCTATAATCAAATGTTTCGTATTGTTCTGCTGTTTGTTTTATTGTTTTATTTATCAGGATTTCAATCTCATCTGAGTCTTTTCCTATTTTGGGATTATCATAGATCCTGAATATTTTATTGATAAATCTCAGACTGCCTTGTATTCCTGATTCTGACCAGTCTCTTGGCTTATCTGGGCTTGCTAGGCTTAATAAGAAGTATCTTGCGGTATCAATTCCGTATTTCTCTGAAACATGATCAGGAGTTATTATGTTTCCTTTTGACTTTGACATTTTTAGACCATCTGCCCCGTATAAGTATCCTTGATGAAATAGTTTTTTTGCGGGTTCTCTGAAATTAATTAGGCCTAAGTCTGCTAGGAACTTTGTATAAAATCGGATATAAATTAAATGAAGAGTTGCATGTTCTGCTCCTCCGATATATTGGTCAATAGGACACCAGTAATTTGCTTTTTTGGAGTCAAATATCTTTTTTTCATTATTTGGGTCGCAATAACGAAGATAGTACCATGAGGAGTTGACAAAAGTGTCCATGGTGTCTGTTTCTCTTCTTGCTTTTCCATTACATTTAGGACATTTTGTATTAATCCATTTTTCATTTGTTAGTAGGGGGTTACCTTTTCCGAATTTTACATCTTTTGGAAGTTTAATCGGAAGATCTTTTTCAGGAATTGCTACGGGGCCACATTTGTCACAGTATACTATTGGGATGGGGGTTCCCCAATATCTTTGTCTGCTTATTAACCAATCTCTTAGTTTGAAGTTTATTACTTTTCTTGCTTTGTTTTGTTTGTTTAGGTATTTTGTAATTTCTTCTTTGGCTTTTTCATTATTTAGGTTGTTGAATTTTTGGGAATTGATTAGAACTCCTGAATCTGTGTAGGCTACTTCGCCTTTGGTAAGAGTAGTCCAAAAATATTTATTGTTTTCAAGACTTATGTAATCTGCAACCTTGTTATATTCGACCCATTCGGGTTTATGATTTTTTGTATGTTCTTCTTCTGGTTTTTTGTATTTGTCTGATTTTAATTCAACTAAAAATGCCTTAAATCTTCCATAACGATTAACATCTTTATGTCTTGCAAAGAAGTTAGAATGGACTTCAAATCCTATTCTTTTTATTGATTTAATATCGCTGTAACCGGTTTCTTCAATTACTTCCCTTTTTACCGCTTGTTCTGGAGTTTCTTCCTTTTCTACGCCTCCGATAACAAAGCTCTTCCAGTTAAATTTCTCCCAGTTGAGACATAGATATTTATCTTCTTTCCAGTGCTTTACAATTCCAAATACGGCATCTCTTTCAACTGTTTTTTTATCTTCTCTGACAGCATCGGGTCCTTGTGTTGTTTCAAATAACGGAGCAATCACTTGTTTAATTTCAATTCCATATTTTTCTGCAAATTCAAAATCTCTTTGGTCATGGGCTGGAACTGCCATAACCATTCCGGAGCCATAGTCTGCGACGACGAAATTACCTGCCCAGACTGGAACTTTCTCATTCGTTGCAGGATTAATTGCATAGCTTCCAGTGAAGACACCTTCTTTGTTTAAGCTGTCTAAATCTTTCATTGATTTTTGGCTTACTGTCTTGATTTTCTTTAGGAATTTTTCAACTTCTTTCTTTTGTTCTTTTGTTACAAGTTCCATTAATCTTGGGTGCTGGGCGCTTACAACCATAAAGGTTACTCCGAAGATTGTGTCTGGGCGTGTTGTGAAGATGGGCCATGTTTCTTTATTAATTTCAAAATCAATTTCAGTTCCATGGCTCTTTCCAATCCAGTTCTTCTGCATTGCCTTTGTTCTCTCTGGCCAATCTAACTTATCAATATTTTCATAAAGCTCATCGGCATAATTGGTTGTTTTGAAGAACCATTGTTTAAGCTGTTTTATTTCAACATCGCATTCTTCATGTCTCCAGCATTTTCCGTTTATGACTTGTTCATTTGCCAAAACTGTTTCACATTTAGGGCACCAGTTAACAGCTGCTGTTTTCTGATAAGCTAGGTTTTTTTCAAACATTTTAAGGAAAATCCATTGATCCCACTTATAATAATCAGGACTTGCGGTATTAACAACTCTTGTCCAATCGTAAGTTATTCCAATCTCCTTTTGTTGTCTTATAAAGTTCTTAATGGATTTATCGGTATAGTCTTGGGGATGTGTCCCTGCTTTTATTGCCGCATTTTCAGCAGGTAGGCCAAGGGCATCATAACCCATAGGATGAAGAACATTAAATCCTTTCATAGTCTTATATCTTGCAAGAACATCGCCTATAGTATAATTTAAAGCATGCCCCATATGCAAACCGTCTCCAGAAGGGTATGGAAACATTTCTAAGATATAAAATTTAGGTTTTTTAGAGTTATCCTGCGCTTCAAAGGCCTTTTGTCTTTCCCATTTATTCTGGTATTTTTTTTCTATTTCCTTGAAGTTTATTTTCTCTTCTTCCATGTTATCTTTTAATATATTAGGTTTTTTAATTCTATCTCTTCTTATAATCTATTGGTTTCTCATGAAGACATTTAATTCTATCTCTATAGATTTTTCTAGCTCTCTTGTTCTTGTGTTAGTCCCTCTAACTTTTAGTACAATCTCATCTGCTTCTCCGTTAGGTATGCAGTTGTTATGATCCCATATCATAAAACCAGGATTTGTAGAGTGTTTGTTCCAACTAATACCTCCATTTGTAAAAACTTCATAAAGCCCATTAAAACGCTCATAATTAATCCCAATTATGTAATGCTGGTTTTTTCTTTCCAAATATGTTATAGTAAAATTAAGAGCCATTTTGTAAAATTAGGGTTTATTTGTGGCTCTTATTTCAGAGCTAAGACTAACACATTTGCTAGAATGACTGAATTTTGTGTTGTCATGGATTTTATAGGGGTTGAGGGTTTAAAAATGTTTTTGTGGATGTTTACTATTATATGATTCCAAAAGATTTAAATTGGAATTATGATTAGAGAATTTATGGAAAGACAATCAAAAAGCAATCTGGTTTCTGCATTATTCTGGGGTGTCCATGTTCTTGCATGGGGCGTTCCTTCAATTGCTCTGGCAAATGCTTATTCCGCGACCAATGACAGAGGTTATCTTGCAATGAGTATTTGTACTGGGCTCGTAGCTGTTGGTTCTTTGGTTGCGGCAGGAATTAGCCTGGTCCCAAATAGAAAAAATTATCAACAGCAATAAAGTTTTTTTGATTTATCTGGGTTTTTCCCAAATGGATTACCTGTTTTTCTAATATTGTCAATCATCTCTTGGTTCTCTTTTAGTCCTTTTCCTTGCAATACCAAGGCTTCTCTTGCTTTTCTGAATGCAGTACAGAGTTTTAGGTTTAAGGGGCATTTTTCTTCACATGCTTTGCAAAGGTTACATTGGAAGACAATTTTATCCAGATTCTTGTTTGAGAGAATTATTGCTTTTCCTCTGGGGGAGACTGATTCCTCTCGAAGAGTTTTGAATACTGGGCAGAGCGCTTTACACATTCCACATTTGATACATTGATTTAATATTTCATTTACTTCTTCTAGTAGGTTGTCTGCTTCTATTTTTTCTTGGTTTGTTTGTTTGGTCATTTTATATTTTTGGATAGTTTAATTGCTTTTAGTGCTAATTCCCTTGTATTCTCAAAAATTTCATCCGAGTTTAATAAATCTTGCTCTGAGAACCATCTTAGCTCTGTGTTTTCGTCTGATTCTGATAGTTCATTTCCTCCGATTATCTTTCCAATGTAGGAGATATTAATATGGTGATGATCTGGTTTTACTATATCTAAATGAATGTCAAGATTTTGAGTAAGGTTTTTATGTTTTAAATCTGAAAAGTCTAAAAGCTCTACATCATAGCCTGATTCTTCTTTTGCTTCCCTGATTGCTGATTCGCATGGAAGTTCATTTTCTTCTATATGGCCTCCTAGGGGGACGAATTTTTTAACTTTTTTGTTAAATGTTAAGAGGACTTGGTTATTTTTAATTACAAAGACTGTTGAGAGGAATTCTCTTTTTGGATTAATTGTATTAGTTATTTCGTCTTTGCCATCCCATTCCTTTTTGAATTGTTCTATAAAGTTTTCAACAAACTGATATCTTTTGCCTGCGATTTCTTTTGCAGTTTGTGTTTTAAATGTTTCAGGTTTTAATTTTAGTATTTTTTCGTGGAAGTGATTTATTGATGTTGTATCCGGGTTATTTCCATAGGTTTCATAGGGGGGTATTTTTGGATTATACATTTGTCTCCCCCTTTTACCTCCTGTTGCGAAAACTCTTGCAATGGTTATTGCTCCTATTGCGTCTAATCTATCTGCATCTTGGAGTATTTCTGCTTCTTTGGTTTCTGGTTTTAATCCTTTTGAAAACCTATGAACTCTGATTGCATTGCATACAGGTTCTATTTTTTCTTTTGGGAACTTTGTTTTACTTAAGATTTCTTTTGCTATTCTTGCGCCTTCTTCCGCATGGCAATTAATTTCATTATTATCTTCTTTTAACCTTGCTACATCATGAAGAAGTGCAGCCGCTTTTATTACGTCTAAATCGGCATTTTCTTGTTCTGCAATTTTTACTGCAAGATTATAGACTCTTTGAGTGTGACTAAAGTCATGACTTCCACCTGCTTCAAAATAGGGCTGGATTTTTTCTTTTAATTCTATGAAAAATTGCTCGTTCATATTAACTCCATTTTGGTTAAAACCGAAACATTTAAATTATTAATAATATTAGTGTAATTGTACCAATTGCTAGGGCGTTCGTCTGGTAGGCTTCGGCTGATTCCAGAGGGGTAAACTAGGGTAGCGACACTCTTCGTAGTGCCCCTTGGTACAAATTTTATTTTATTAGCCATTCCTCGAATTCTTTTAAGTTTATTTTAATATAGATGTTCATCTTGTTTTTTATATCTTCCCTCATTAAAGAGGCATATTTATGAGCATTTGAAGTTTTATCTAATTTAACAAAGTATATTCGGTCTTCCAAGAGTACTCCTTTAATTTTATTAATTAAAAATTTAAGATTCTCTCTAATATCATTTTCTTTGCCTTGAAAATCTCTACAAAGATTTAAGGAGATTTCTCCATTGAAGTTTAATGATTTTATTAGATAATAAATAGCAATGCAATAGAGCCTAATTTTGAATAGAGCTTTTTCTTTTCTTGATTTTTTATACTTGTATATATTTTGGCCATATTTTGAGCAGAGAATATTTACAAGGTTATTCTCGAATTTAAAACCTTTTATAAGGCTGTCTTTATTTGCCAAGCAAATAGAGTAATTTTTGCTTAATAATTCTTCTCCAGATACGTCTACTTCAAAATTCATATTATTTTTCCTGAATTGAATTTATTTAAAGAGTCTGTTCGCTTTTTTATGTTTATAAGAATCTTTTTATCATTTGGTTCGATATACTGCTTTTTTTCAAGTCCAATACCGTGTTCTCCGGATATTGAGCCGGAAGATTTTTTTACAATTTTCATCATTTCTGGGATTAGTTTTTCCTGCTGTTTTTGAAAACAAGGGTGTAAGATTCCTACTCCGAGATGTCCGAATACGGGGATTTTATTCAGTTCTAACCATTGGAGGATATTTTCAATTCTGTCTAGAAGGAGTTTTGGATCTTCTATTTTAGTATAACCTTTTTGTGCTAGAATAGGATAGATTTTATCTCTTTGCGTGAGAATTTTTTCATATTCTTTGTTTTTTAATTGTCCCTTATCTGACTCGTATTCTACTATCAAATGGTATTTTTCATTTAGGTTTAGCCATTGAGAAATTGTTTTGTCTATAAATTCAATCATACTCACTTCTGCGTTTCTTTTTAATTCTCTTGTTAGCTCAATTATCTCGTTTAGGTTGTCTTTTTCTATTAGGTCTGCAGTTCTTTCTTTCTTTTCTACTAGTTTTAGATTTGCTTTTACAATAATCCCTGTGATGCCTTCCATTCCGGTGTAATCTGATAGCTCTGTAATGCCTTTCTTTTCCTGGTCTCCTTTATTATCTACTATTTCAATCCATTGAATCCACTTTGATGTATTTCCGTATTTTACTGCCCTGCTTCCTACTGCATCTGTTGCAATCATTCCCCCGATAGATGCTATTGAATGTGATGATGGATTTACTGGGAATTCTAATCCAAATCGTTCTAGGTAATTATTTAATTCGTCTAAGATTACCCCTGCTTCCACTTCTACTGTTCTTCTTTGTTTGTCTAGTTCACCTATTCTGTTTAGTGCTGAAGTATCAATTACGACATCATTTTGGGGAACTGCTCCACCCACTAATCCTGTTCCTGAACCCCTAATAGTTATTTTTGGGTTTGTTTTTACTGCTTCTTTTAATTCCTGGATTGTTCTCGGAATTATTACTTTTGTTGCTTTTCCCTTTATTTGAGATGCATCTATTTCGTAGGGTTTGTTGTTTGTTCTTGATTTCATTTTGTTATTAATCTGGCATTTTCAAAATCTTGTTTATTTAGTAAAGCATACTTATATACTGATTTTATTAAATGATTGCTAATTGAGAATTGAGAATCTCTTATTCTTTCATAATATGTGTAAAGAATTGTTTTAACTTCATTTTTGTAAAGATTTTCAACTACTGGAACAAAATCTGAGTCAGAAGAAATAAGAATAATCTTTTTTACTTCCGGATATTTTAATGGAACGCTCATCAAATCCATAGCTAATAGGATATCTACTGCTTTTTGCTTGTAAACAAAATTTCCATCGCACTTTAATCTTTGACATCTCCCTTCCCTAACAATTACTCCTTTTTCTCTTAATTTATTAATAAATTTATTATATCCTTCTTTTTTATCTTTCTCCTCATTAGTTGGAACTTTTGATTGAAATGGCGATGCTGTGTAATAGAAAATATCCTTGCAGCTTAGGTTTTGCTTTTTGGCTAAATTTGTGGTTAATAATATTTTATCAAATTTTAGATATTTTCCATTTCCAAGATGTTTGCTTAATTTTTCAAGAAAAGTTTCATCAATAAATACTAAGGTGGGATTAAAAGACTCGTCCGGCAACCCTTGCGGATTACCGGGGAATATACTATTGTTTTTAGTTTCTTTTGATTTATAAACATTTTGATTGAGGATTGACTTGAATATTAATTCAAGTTGTTCAATATTAAACTGATTATCATTTTTATTAAACTCTTTATTCCAGAAAGAGGTGACATAATCTTCTACTTCTTTGTCTCTTTTACCTTTTAAGGATTCTGATTCTTTTTTTTCTTTTACAACTTTTTCAAAAAAAGCTTTTATTTTGCCTGGAAGATATTCTATAACTTCTCTGTAGTTCTTTGGAGGGGGCAGACTTGTTTTTTCAATAAAGTTAATGCAGGCTATACTTCTTAGCACATAGACATATTTCTTCAGATTTGCTTCTGTATTTTCAGTGTTAATATATTTCTCAAAATTTTGCCGGGCCATGGATAAATAGTGTTTTTTCAACTTATGTCTGTTAAAGGATTCTTTGAAGATCAATTTTAGTTTCTGAAAAATAGGATTGTCTTTATAGATAATATCGCTACTTAACCATTCCCATACGCTTGGATTACTGTCGGACATTAATCTGAAGAATTTCTTTAGGTCCCATAGGACTATATCCGAATCTCCAATGATTTTGTCAATCTGTTCCTTTTCTTTTTGGAATTTATTATAATCCTGTATAAAGATTCCTCGGATGTCATAATCGCTGTCTTCGCTTTCCCAGCCCCAGGCTCTGCTTCCACTTTCAATTAGGAATATCACTTTAATGTTTTCTTGTTTTTCAATTTTTTTTATTTCTTGCAGGATTTTTTGTTTCATTTTAGTATCCTAATTCTAATTTCCAATTTAGATATTTATCATTTTCATAAACTTCACTTCCTTTAGATGTTAATTGAGAACTGCAGGCTTTATTTTCTCTATATTCTATTTTGATTAAACCTTTTTGCTCTAATTTTTTTAATATATTTTCTGCTTCTTTTTCTGATATTTCTAATCTTGATGAAATTGTTTTAGGGTCTGTTATATTCATAAATTCTATATTAAATAGAACTTCAAATTCTTGTTTTGTTATTTCTTCTTTCTCTTCCATTTTCATGTTAGTCCTTCTAATCTTCTAAGCACAAAGCTGGAAAATTCCTCTGATTTATCTGTTGCTGATTTTAAGTTAGAAAAACATAAACCGCAGGGTGAGATTATTTTTTCTGCTTGTTTTGGCATGTGTTGTACTTTTTTATTTGCAATTGCTTTTGCGAGTTCTGGAAAGTTAGCTTTTACTCCGGCTCCTGCCCCACAACAGATTGCATTTTCTCTATTATACCTCATCTCAATTATTTTTCCGCCAAGTCTTTCAATAACTTCTCTTGGTTCTTCATAAATTCCTGAATAACGGCCAAGATGGCAAGGATCTTGATATGTTACCTGCTCTTTGTGTTCGTCTGAAATTTTTGAGAGATTAATTCCTCTTTTTTTTAATTGATTAAGTATAGTAATCGTTGCGTGTTCTACTTCAATTCTAGCCTCTTTCCATTCAGGCAGTAATTCAGGGTAAACATCTTTGAAAGTATGGTAGCAGGAGGGGCAGTTTGTTATTATCTTATTAATCTTTTTTTGTTTGAATAACTCTAGGTTCTTTTTTGCTAGTTTTCTTGCATCTTTTTTGTAGCCTGCATTTAACATTGGAAGACCGCAACAGACCTCCTCTGGAAGCATGATAAAGTCTATTCCAAATTTATTGAAAATTGTTTTATAGTTCTCAAATTCCTTAGTTAAAACTCCTTTGGTAAGACATCCAGGGTAGTAAAGGGTGTTTTTTCCAATGTTTTTGAACCATGATTTTATTGCCATGTTACTCCAGAATTATTTAGACTTTTTATTAACTGATTAGTATTTTTGTAAAGAATTGTTCTAAAGCCAAGTTTTTCAGCTGGAGGGAGATTTTCATGTTGGTCATCTATAAATATTGCTTCGTCTGGTTTTATTTTTAATTTTTTTAATTTTTTAATTGTAGTAAGATATATTTTTCTTTCGGGTTTGGCTGATTTTTCCTGGGTTGATTTAATACAGAAGCTGAATAATCTGTATGCTTTTATTCTTGCCTTAGACTTATCATTCAATATCGTGGTGTTTGTATTGCACGAGACATTGTAGTTCTTTCTTAGTTTTTTAATTAATTCTTCAATTTCTTTATGATAAACAGAAATTTTATTTCTTGCGTTAACCCATTCTGTTGAAAGCTGTGATGGAGTTAGATTTAATTTGAGTTGTTTAATAAGTTTGGAGAAGAATTTATTGTAATGAAGTCCTTTGAATGATTGTTGGAGGTTCTTTTTTGCAAATTCTTTAAAAGTGTCTGTATGGATATTGAACTTTTTTTCTAACAGTTCTCGGGATTTGGATCCGGATTCTTCTATCAAAATGCCTCCAATGTCGAATACTATTGCTTTTATTGCCATTATTCTCTAAGATAAGGGGGATATTTAAGTTTAATTACACTAAAAAACCTTTAATAAATACAGAGCTAGGAATATCATAATCAAGCCTGCGAATAGTCGCATCCATCTCTTATTATTTTCAACCCAGGCTTTTATTCCTTCAATCTTCTCGCCTTTGTAGATTAAGAAGGTTATTACAACTAAAGGAAGGATGAAGATTAAATTGTAGAGGACTAGGTATCCCAATCCATGAATTTGATTTACAGACATTAAACTTAGAATTCCCAAATAGATTCCTCCTGTGCATGGAAGTTCAACAAGAGTTACAAGGATACCCAAAATAAGAATCGCAGGTATTGTGCCTTTATGCATCGTTCTTTCTAGTAGGGGTTTTGCCTTGTCTGGAATTCTTAAGGAAAAACCTTTTCCATACCATATAAAGTCTTTTAATTCGATTAATCCTCCGATAAAGATTAATGCCCCTGCAATGACTGTTATATAGTAAAGGATTGACTGGTTGTAGTTAATAATTCTTAATATGCCTATTCCTGCTGCTAAGTATGAAAGAAATATTACAAGACTGTACAAAAGCCCTGCTTTTAATGCTCTTTTTGAAGAGCCCAGGGAAAGAAGAGTAGCCATTAGCAATAATAGAACACCAAATGCACAAGGATTAATCGAGTCGATTAAAGCGGCTATTATTATTGTTCCGATTGTTAAAGCGTTTTTTTGAGGGGAAGTATTAAATGGCATAGAATGGAAATTTAGGATAGAATCTTTTGATTTTTCAATTATTGGAGAATCGCCCAATAAATAATAGTACTGATTATTTTTTTCAATAACCATAAAGGGCGTGCCCACCTTATCTGAAATATCAAAACCATTTGCGAAAAAATCAAATTTATCCCTAGCATCTTGTTCAAGGACATTCATTTGGTATAGTTTAACTCCTTGAATTGAAGATATTTGAGTTAATACTCCAGAATCATCAACATTTTGGCAGTGGGAACAACCGGGTCTGTAGAAGTAATAGACACTTGTTTCGATTGGAGTTATTGAAGCTTCTTGTGCTGAGACTATTATTAGTGAAAATAGTAAGATTATTGCAAATAAATAAAGAGTTTTTTTCATTTTATTATATTATTAATGAGAAAAATATCTATATAAATACTTTGTGGAAATTGGTTTCATTAGAATTTTGAGAAAGATATTTAAACAAGGGTAACTCTTAGAAATAATTAAAGGAGGAAAAATGAAGACAAAAACAATTGGAATAATTCAGTTAATTATTGGAATAATCTTGGCTGTTCCAGCTATCTTTTGTTTGGTTGCAGCTGCTTCTAGTGGATTTTTAGAAGATGTGGATATGTTATATGTGTTGTTTGCTATATTTGCAATATTAACATCACTTCCAAACTTAAAGAGTAGTACCTCAAAGAGCAAGAAATAAGTTAAAGATTTTATTTTTAAAATTCCATTTCTATTCTTAATTCTGTAAGTGCATTAATATATCTTGCAATAACCCTCAGATGATGGAAGATTTCCTTGACATCATCGTCTTTTGTTTTCTTTCTTGTATCTGTAACTGTAAAATATCTTCCCATATCAATTTCAGAGAGATGTTTTAATTTATCTTTATCAAAGTTATAAAAGAGATTGTAAAATAAATCAAATTGCTCTTTAATAGATTGGGCTATTGTAATAACTCCATTGAAATGAATGTCCTGTTTAAAATCATATAGCAAGTGATGCGAAATACTTTTGAATTCGTCTCCCAAAAGTTCAAGTAGGAAAAGAGTTGAAAATAACAGTTCCGATTTTCTTGGTTCTTTGTTCCCTATTTTATTTAGGATTCTGATACAATAGTCATGAAACTTATCTATGTTAATATCTACGTCATGCATATGGGTAAGCATTTTTGAATTATTTGTTTTTAGTGCTTCTAATGTTTCTTCTGCCATTTGTTGTATTAAAAGGAAGACTCTTCTTAATGAGTTATCAAATTCTTTTGAAGTGGGTTCTCCCATTTCTCTGATTACGATGTAGTCTTTTCCATGTTCTACAACCTCAAAACCAATAAAACGAGTTACAAATCCATGCAGGATTTCTTCAATATGCTTTTTATCTGGTTCTTTTTTGTACCTTAAATCTAATTGATGATGTGAGAAGAATTTGTAAGGATTTTCCAGTTGAATATCTGGATTGAATTTTATGATAACTTCTTCGTAACCTTCTCGGTAGACTGCCATAAAGTATTTCCAGATTGTTGGCAAATCCATTCCAGTAATGTCAAATTCTGTTTTTTTATGGATGCCTGTCTTTTCTGTTGAGAGAAATAAGCCGTTTTCTCTTTCGGTTAGGTCAATTTCTTTTCCGGAATTCAGATTGAATCTTTTAGTCCATTCAGAAGGGAGAGTTATTGTCAAGGTATTGTGTCCTTGTTTTATTATTTTTCTTTTCATTATAATACTGTTATTTCAATATATTTAAAGGTTTTCTCCCTATCCTCACTAGTGCAATTAGTGATAGATATATTCCCAAGGGATAAATGATATATATTGTGTTTTTGTATGATTATTATGGCAACACTACAATTAGAAGAAAGGACAGAAGGAGTAGAAGTTTTTTTTAATGCAGCTGATAGGGTTAAGTGTGCTCATTGCGCAGCGATAATAGATGGCCCTGGATATAAGATAGGCTCTCTTGCATATCATAGCAAAGCAGAGTCAGAGTATGATCGAGAGTTTATTCTTGGTCAGAGTTAATCTCTTTAGCTCGTTATTAGTATTACTAGCTTTAGCTGTTTTCAATATACTCTCTATTGTAATTAGTGGAAATATAGAATAAGGATAAACAACCTGAGTTGGTGTTTCAAAAGAATAACCGAGATACCAATTTGGACTATTTCCAAGGAGCATGCCCAACACTCTTCTTTCTTTAGAAAAGA
>CAYNAV010000025.1:0-11625 GCA_964395405.1 Candidatus Woesearchaeota archaeon
TTATACCATGTCGCTTAAGAATATTCATAAAGTTACGATGCTGGTAAATTTCAGGGACATTCTCAAAAGTAAGCCTAACCTGGCAATGTTCCCCAATATCTTTTGTAACTGCTTCTATTCTTTCTTGAAGTTCTTGCGACTTAGCTTTCTTCCAATTCATTTGTTCCTTCCAAGAAGAATAAGAAGTTTCATCTGTGACGGTCTGTGCTCCTTTTATATCTTCAAAACTAAGATATAATCTTGCACTAGAATTCATCAATGTTTGTATAGCAACTAAATTATTTCTCCTTAAAGTGTTCCCTGTTGCAACAGCCTCTAAACCAAAACCCATAATATCAAAATTATTTGCTCTAAATGCTAAATCCTCCTCAACGCTTGGCGAGTCCCATACTTCAAATGTGTGAATTGGAGCTCCTTTTTTCTTAAGAAAGACTACTTTCCTTGCAAATTCTTTAGCGAGAAATGAATAGTGATAAGGAGTAAGGCAAAAACAAGGAAATATTTCCTTGAGTTCCTTATTAGGGTCGCCCCCATCCAGAGAATGATAATAGCATAGTATTTTCTCTAAATTAGATGGTGCAGGAAGATTTTTTGGCCAAGAGTCCTTCATTTTTTCCCAATATTCTAAAGAAGAGTTCCATTCTTTCGGTGTAGTCAAAAAATCCAAGTCCACATACCCGCATCCAAGATCACAAACCTCTTTTGGCATCTCATATGAAAACAACTTCCATCCTCTCTTAAGTGTCCTTATTCTTGAGAACCACGAATTTTCAATAACATCTACTCCGGTTATCGCTGCTTCAAAGATTCCTTGAGCAACATAGTCAGCAACTACTTTCGGCCTTAAAATTATTCCTTCAATCTCTGGATCTCTTGAATTAAAATGATTTCCTTCACTATATGTCCCTATTCCCGCTAAATCCAACACATTTCTGACACTCCATCTCTTTGGATTAATAAGGTTTCGCGCTCCAGGCAACAATAATTTCAATTTTCTTTCTTCCATCTTAAAATTTATCAGAACTCTCTTTTCCGAACAGGGCGAGGAAAACTCGAAACATTTTCCTGTGTATATAATTTATAAGGCTTACTGGTTTTTAAAATTAATGTTTATATAGTTAAATTAAATCATCAAAAGCTCAACACTTTCGGACCCTTTTGATAAAGAGATACATCAGTTAAATCCTTACAATTATCAGGATTAAAAGCACCTTTATTAGTAATTCTTATTCCTGGCTTCCGAACAACCTGTCCAAGATCTTTCCATGTTCAATAATCTTCTTTAAATTGGATCCACTTCCAGACATTAAACCCCCGACCCTCATTCTTCCCTGTTCAGTATTATATAATCCTGTTAAGCTCATTTTACTTAAAATATTTAACCCCATTTCTAAATATTTTTAATCCATCAGCTTCTTCAGGCATTTCTTTTCCAGCTCTTTTATATTGTTCTCTTAACAATGTCCAATTTGGTAGGTGAGTAAAATCAATTGCCCTCTCCGGGTGAGGCATCATTCCCAAAACTCTTCCAGATTCATCAGTTATGGCTGCAATATCTTCTAAAGAACCATTAGGGTTAGCTGGAAGATTTTGAGATTCGCATATTTCTCCATTAACATATCTTGCAGCAACTAATCCTCTCGCGTTTAATCTAGCAAGCGTTTCCGGATCTGCATAGAAACTTCCTTCACCATGAGCAATAGGTAAACTCATTTTTTTAAGTCCATTTACCCATGGACTTTCCCCTTGAAATTGTAAATCAACCCACCTATCAAAATATCTTGCAGAATCATTATGTGTTAATGCTACTTTTCTCTCCCCATATTTTCCATCAAATGCTGGCAATAGTCCCTGATTAACTAAAACCTGAAAACCATTACAGATTCCAATAACTAAATTGTCTTTACCTATAAACTCTCTTAACACATCTCCTAAATTGTCTTCCAATTTGTTTGCGAGTGCTTTTCCAGCACCAGTATCATCCCCATATGAAAACCCTCCAGGAATTCCAAGAATCTGATTTTCTCTTAACTGTCTTGGAGAAGAGATTAAATCATTAACATGAACTCTTCTTGCATTTGCTCCTGCTAATCCCAAAGCATACTGTGTTTCATTATCACAATTAATTCCATATCCTGTTAAAATTAATGCTCCTGGTTTTGCCATCTTAATAATCCTTAAAAGTTGATTTATATGATTCTAACATTTTATCAACAGTAGTATTTATTATTTGCTTACTCCTCTGCCCTGAAAATCCATCAGCAATAAATCTGTTATCTCCTCTAACTTCTCCGATTTGTACACAATTACCCTGCATAATATCTTCAAATTCATTTTTTCCTGAAGGAGCAACAGTAGCTATTAATCTTCCCTGACTTTCTGAATATAACGTATAATCCGGTCTCATTCCAAAATCATTATCAATTGGAACACCACTTAAATCCGTCTGCATTCCAAACATTCCACCCATTGCAGTTCTTGCTAGTGCAACTGCCAAGCCACCTTTTCCAACACTGACAGCAGAAGATAACAGACCGCGATCAACTTCTCTTGAGAAATTGTTATACATTATCTTATTTTCTGAAGCATTAACTGTAGGAACATTATTCCCAATAAAACCCCTTCCTCTTAATTCTTCTCCCTTCATTGCAAAATATTCACTTCCCCCCAACTCTTCTTTAGTATCTCCTAAAACATATACTAAATCTCCAGGCATTTTAGCATCTAATGAAACAGCCTTCCTTACATCATCCATAACACTTGCCGCTGTGATTAAAACCATTGGGGGAATTGAGATTTTCAGAGGTTTTCCATTTTCATCAAATCCTTTGAAATCATTAAACATACTATCCTTACCAGAAACAAATGGAGTTTCATAGACAACAGAATAGTCATAACAAGCCTTACACGCTCTTAATAACTGCCCTAATCTTTCTGGCTCATCTCCAGAACACCAGAAAAAATTATCAACTAATGCAAGATGGTTTAAATTTCCTCCAACTGAAATTGCTTTTCTTACTGCACTGTCAATTGCAGCTGCTGCCATATTATAAGTATCAATGTCAGAGTAACGAGGATAAACTGCCTGTGAAAGAACAACTCCTTTTTTTAAATCTAAAATAGGCCTTGTGATTGTTGCGTCAGCATTTACTCTTCCTCTTCCTTGTAATGGCTTTAGAACACTTCCTCCCTGAACCTCATGATCAAATTGATTTGTAATAAATTCCAAACTTGCAATATTCCTCCTCCCCAACATAGAAAGGAAATCTTTAGTCATATCATCTTGCACGGGAAAATCTGGCTCATCATATGTTTTTCTTGTAAACGTTGTGGTCTGCTGTTTAACTGGAAATCCATTATGAAGAAAATTCATATCAACATCCATTACTCTTTTTCCTTTATATTCAACAATACATCTTCCTGAATCCGTAAACTCTCCAATTACGGTTGCTTCAACTCCTCTAGATTTCATTAGCTCATTATATTTAGACCATTTATCTTTTGGAACAGATAAAGTCATTCTTTCCTGTGCTTCCGAGATCCATATTTCATCTGGTCTCATTCCCGGATATTTTAAAGGTACTCTATCCAGCTGAGCATGACATCCTCCTGATTCTTTTCCCATCTCAGCAACAGAACAAGACAATCCACCAGCCCCATCATCTGTTATACTGCTATATAATCCAGCATCTCTTGCTTCTAATCCAGCATCTGACATTTTCTTTTGAGTAATTGCATTTGCAATTTGGACAGCGGTAACTGGACTTCCAGAATCTAATGCTTCTGAAGAAAATGTTGCACCATGGATTCCATCTTTTCCAACTCTTCCACCGACCATCACAATATACTCTCCAGGACTTGCCTGTTTTTCATGGCTTGGTTTTCCATTTATTGTCTTTGGCATTACTCCAAAAGTTCCGACAGGAACAATGGGTTTTCCTCTAAACCTATCATCAAATACTAATTCTAAATGAGAAGTTGGAATTCCAGAACAATTTCCACCATAATTAACTCCAGAAAAAACACCATCTAAAATCTGCCTTGGTAAAAGCATTCTCTGAGTAAAATTATCCCCTTTATACAAAGCTCTTGTATCTTCAGGATCTCCAAAGCAGAATGGTCCAGATATATTTAAGAATGGCTTGCTCCCAATCCCTGTCCCCATAGGATCTCTATTAACTCCTACAATACCCGTTGCAGAACCACCAAAAGGATCTAATGCAGACGGGGCATTATGGCTTTCAACTTTCAAACATATATTGTTATTTTCATCAAATGTAATCACGCCTGCATTGTCAGTAAATACAGAAACACAAATATCTTCCAATCCCAATTCTTTTTTATCTCTTCTTATTCTTTCTGTTGCCCCTTTTATAAAAGTCTTAAACAATCCGTCCTGGAATTCATCAATTGGATTTGCAAATTTAGGGTGTCTGCAATGCTCACTCCATGTTTGCGCAATTGCCTCTACCTCAATATCATATGGATCTCGTCCTTCTCCAGAAAAATAAGATTGAATGGCCTTCATCCCATCTAAATCCTGGGCTAACGGACCTCTTCTCGTTCCATCAGGATTTGCAATTCCTTTTTTCCCGATTGCAATGAGCTCATCATCTGTCGCATTAATGATAGAGACAACACTTGCTTCGGGAACATCATCTAATACTACTTGTGGAAAAGAAGTTTGCATCCCCCCATCTTTTTCAAAATCTCCCCTGCTTTTTACCCTTATATTTTGAATTAGGGGATTTGCAAAAAGCTCTCCAGCATTTTTCGCATCTTCTTCAGTTACACCAGACAAATAAATCATTTGAGAAGAAGCAACAACCTGTTGTTCGTCTGTTTGAAGCCCAAACCTATCTTCCAATCCTTCTCTTACTGTATGCCCCACATTATCTGTGACACCCGGCTTAAATCCAATCTCAACCGCATAATCAAAATCCAATCTCGGAGATGAGTTAACAAAAGCATGCTCTGTAACAGGATTAGTGACCATTTCTGCTACACCACCAAGATCATTTAAAACAACAGAATCATTTAATGTATAAACATCTGAAACCTGAACTTGAGAAGCATTCATTCCATTAGAAACTATTTTTTGTTTTTTTTGTTCAGCTCTTGTATCCTTTATTGTTGATACAACTTCAATTCTATGAGACATAAATTATTCTACAAATCAGCTTTAAAAATGATTTGTATTGTGGAATATATATGTTAGAAAGATAAGTTTAAAATAAGACAAATTTTAAATAAAACCCAACCCCCTAAATTTTCACTACTCCCTCTTGATAAACTAAGTTTATATATAACCCCTCCATAAAAAACATATGAAAAAAGAGGGTAAGTTTAGATTACTAGCGGTGTTCGTAACTGTCTCTGTCTTGGGTATCTTACTTTACGCAGGCCCAGCAAATGCAGTTATCGTCGGACTAAGTGTTTTAGATAATAGTATCCTTAAGGGAAACAGCTTCTCATTTACAGCATCAGTTAACATCGAACAAAATGAAAATCTTGAAATTGACTATATTGCTCTAGACATTGCAGGCCCTATAAGCACCACTTGCCTATTTCTTCCAGATGGAACAAAAATAACAAGCTGTACAGGAATAACCATTGAACAAATTGAAACAACAACATATAATTATGGCTACGGATTTACCGAAGGAAATCTAACTTACAAAATTACATTTAACACAGGAAACTATCCCGTCGGAACTTACAACACAAAACTAATTATATTTTCAGGAACAAATAGAATAGATCAACAAGGTCCAGAATTAACAATCTTCAGTCAAGGAGACACATTAGAAAAATGCTCAGTAAGAGCTAAAGCAGGAACACTAGAAGTTGGAGCAGAAAACTTTGGGACTAATAATAAATTAAGCTTTGTCATTCCAGCAATGGAAGCGGCTACAAAAGGCAGTGGTTCTTTAACAAACCAATTCGGAAGAACAAGATTTTCATATAAATTTGATGTTACAAGTGTTCCAAACAATAATAACAACAATGCGACAATAGTTGTTTCAGGAAAATACAAAATTAACACAGGCCAGGAAGTAGACGCAATTGCAATAATTTTCTTCAATAAGAACACAGGAGAAATAAGCATTGATTCAAACGACTTCTCCATATCAGAATTAGAATCTTCCTTCAGACAGGGTTGTTAAATTTAACTACTGATAATTAATGAAAAAAACCCACGAACATTTAAATACAATTTACAGCTCTAATTCTCAATGAAAAAAGAGGGATTTATCGTAAGATGTACATCTTTGTCTGTCACTGCTTTTATCATTACCCTACTTATACTAGCAGGCCCCGCAGAAGCTTTTTCTTTAGAACTTAATATTTCTGAGACCAACCCCCAATATGGCGATGAAATTAGTTTCATTGTTTCACTTAACATTAACACCGGAGAAAGACTCCCGGTTACCGACTTAACTTTACAACTATTTGGACCAGTAGATATCAATTGCAAATTCAGAACAGACGGATCCCCAATATCTGGATGTCACAATATAACAATAATTCCTGTTTCCACTGCAAATATCACCGAGGGAGATTTAACTGGAAATTACCAAAAAACAAATGAGAGCCATAACTGGGGTTACGGCTATGGTTACGGCTATGGCTCCCCAGAAATTCTAAGTTACAATATCACCCTAGACACTTCCTCATTAGACTATGGTTTATATGAAACATTTTTCAAGGCAAAAATCAATCAAAATCAATTTACCCAGCAAGGGAAGAACATAATAATTATAGACAAAATAAACCTTACTGACATAAACTCTTCATCCTGTGCCTATGAAACAACCAACATAACCCTAAGTGCAAATATCACCGGAAGCATAAAAAATGTCTGGGTTGAAACAAATATTTCAGGGACCGTACAAAACCATACAACCCAATTCAATGGAATTTATTCAGCAATCATAAACAGCACAGGCGGACAGAGTTTATCCTGGAGATTTGTTGCAGAAGATATAGGAAATGGCATAACCTATGGAAATTGGAACACCATGTATATTGCAAAAAGAACAACCCTAACAATTGATCCAGCATCTACAGACGGATTAAACAACTGGTATGTCACAGAACCATTCTTTACACTTGAAAATTCAGATTCCTCTGAAATCTATTACAAATGGGATTCAAAAGAAGAAAGACTCTATACCTCTCAATTTGGTCTTGAAAATATACCCAATTCTCCGCCTAAAGAGTCAGCAGGAATACTAGAACTAAACTACTGGAGCAATACAACCTGTGGAATTGAACCAAAACAAACAGTGATACTCAAAGTAGATTTAACAAATCCTTCTATCAGAGATTTATTACCAGAAAACGACTCAATAGTCTATAACAATCTAAGACCAGTAATACAAGCATATATAGACGAAGTTTATCAGTCCAATTCTGGAATTGATAAAAGCAGTATAATCTTTAAACTTGATGGCTTAGCTGTTTCTAAGCAAATAACAAATGAAGGCCTAGACGCCATCGTAAAACACACACCTACCACTGATCTAAGTCCAGGACAACACAATGTTTCTATCTATGCGAAGGACAAGGCAGGCAGAAGTTCAGAATTAACATGGTCCTTTGAAATTAATCTAACTTCCCAGTTTAATTTAACAGTGAATAAACCAGAAGATACAATTTATGATGATAAAAGAGTCCAGTTTAATATATCTACAACAGAAGAAGTAAAAAAAATTGAATATATTAATTATAATGATAAAAAGCCTAAATACAAAACAATCTGCACCAACTGCGAAGAATACGGGCTTTCAAAAATAAAAACACAAACATTAAATGAAGGAGAGAATAATCTAACAATTAGAGCAACAGGACAGTTTGGTACTAATGAAATAAACACAAGCTTCTTCATAGACAGCAAAGCACCAGTAATTTCAAAAATAACTCCAGCAAGAAACAAAGTTACAAATGGAAGCGATTTTTATATCAAATTAAAAGAAGAAAACCTTAAGGGGATAAACCTAACCATAAATTCAACAACTCTCCCTTTAAATTTAACCGATTGCACAGACTCAAAATCTTATAAGGAGTGTACTTTCTCTGTTAATTTATCCAAATATGAAGGAGATTATATTGAATATTCATTCGAAGTCTACGATTCAATAAACACAGTTAAATCAAAGGAAACAAGAATCAAAGTAGATACAATCAAACCCCAATTAACAGTAAATTTGCCGGAAAATGCGAACTACCCAAAAGTCCCATTCAATATAACCTCAACCGAGGAATCTAATCTAGAATACTGGGATAACTCTGATTCAAACCCTCGATGGAAGAGAATCTGCACAAATTGCAATGAATACGGAAGCATCAAGCCAAAAACAAAATACTTCAAAAGAGGAGAACATGATCTTCTTATTAGAGCAACAGATGATGCAGGAAATTCAGATATGAAACAATTATTCTTTAAAGTGATATAAAGAACATCATCAAGACAAGGATGTTAAATATTAATTAATCATCAATCATCTTTCTTAACACTAAAAAAACTATTCGAAGAAACAGGAACCTGAAAAACATGATTACATTTATCACATTGGACTGTAACAATGGAGGTCAATCCGGTAAGAACCTTACAACTCTTACAATTAATCTTCGCTCCCACCTGAATAATCAAATCTGAACCACATTGAGGACATTTCATTATCTATCGAACAATAATAAACTTTTAAAGATTTATATACTCTTAATCAGCCTTAATCATCTTAACAAGCTCAGGAAACTCGGAAATATTAAAATGCCCGTTCTTACTCTTATAAATAATTATCTTAGCCCTTGGAAGCTTCTTGCGATACTTTTCAGCGTGAGCTATGGGAACAATATAATCATCCTTGGAAAATAGCAAAGTTACCTTACTAGAATTTCTCTCTATTAATGAAAGATTTCCTTTAAGTTTAAATCCTCCTGAAAGTTCTTCACCAGGTATAGAATTATCATATGGCGGACAAACCAAATAAACAGACCGAATCTTCCTAGGAAACTTATTCTCAGAAAGATATTTAGCAAGAAAAATACCACCTAAAGAACCACCAATTAAAATAATCCCATCTCTCAAAAAAGGAATGAACCTCTCAAAATAAATCTTCCAATCCGAATATTTTGCATTATCCTGCAAAGGCATTCTAGGCCGAATGATCTCAAAACTCTTTCCAAGCTTTTTATCGAAATATCCCATGGCCCATATTTTTTTATTCTCAACAGATATTTTTCTTGTTCTTAGATAATGCAAATAATCCTTCTTCCTCTTAAAGGTCATTCCACCATGAACCATAAAAATCTGCGTCTTTTTCCTCATATATTACAAATAAAAAGAATCTTTATTAATTTATCCCTAAAAGGATGTAAACCTAATAAGCAACAACAAAACTCACAGGATAAGAAACCGAATTACCCGCTTCATCCCGAACAACAACATTTAAATCATAATTACCACGAGAAAAGCTCTTCCTAACTTCACAAACCCCATTTCTCAATCTAGAGCATATTGGCTTCTCTTTCAAATTACCTCGAGAATCATAATAAGTATAAACAACCTCATCAAAATTCTTCTCATCAATACTCAAATTAAAATAGATATACTTGCTGTCCTTTCCAACTCCTTGAGTATAAATGGGACTATTCAAAACCTTTGGAAAAGTATTATCAACTTCAACAGTAACTGGTTTCCTAAATTCAGCACTATTTCCAGCAATATCAGTCAATTTAACATTACACTGAATTTCCTTCCCATCATACTTTGAAATATTCATAAAAAAATCACAAGATGTTTTACCTCTATAAGTAGAACAATCATTATTCAAATTAACAGAATAATTTGTCTGCAAAACAAAGTCAGTACACTTCAATACCAAAGACACAGGATTATCTTCCTGAAATTCAACACTAAACTCACCATCAGCAAAACCCCCCTTAGGCATTATTCTTTTCAACTTTGGATCTTTTGAATCAATAGTAAATACCTTTGTAGAATAAGCAGAATTCCCATTTCTATCAGTCGCCTTAATTGTTATATTATTCTTCCCCTCACTTAATCTTAAGCTCTTTAAGAAGGACGTATCACAATTACTGCATATCTTTTTCCAAATATTCCTTCCGTTAATATTATCAATCCAATATATTGAAGAAGGCTCATCAAATTTTAAATCAAATAAAACAGATGTTGACTGATAAACAGCATTATTCTTGGGATTACTAACATTCAATTTTGGAGGGCTTGCATCAACTTCTGGAGTTCCAATAGACTGACAAGCACCAAAATCAGTACAAAAACCAGGGTTAGTAGGATATAAATTATCAGTTGTACAAATATTTATACACTGGTCATGATCACATCGGTAACGCTGAATTTCAGCATTAGGAATTGATTGCCCATAAGACAAGCAAACCAATTTATACGCAGAAGAAAATGATATGGATACAAGCAAAGCTACAACTAATAACATTGCTATTCCTATTTTGGTTTTTGTTTTGTTCTCCATTTCTATTCCTAATATTTTATTTTCCGTAAAATAAAAAAGAGCTTGCGAAAAAAAAGCAAGCAAAAAATAAAAAGTAAATTTTGGTTTTAGATAGCTTCTCCCCAGAAGTAAATACTTCCAGTATCAAAGTCACCGTTACATGGTTCTGGTAGGTCAAGTTGGAATGTTATTGACATTTCAGCTCCAGGTGCAAGTACATTATTCTGATTAAATGCTCCTGTATTGAAAAGTACTCCGTCAACTATTCTTCCTGCCTGTGCTATTGTGTCTCCATACTTGATTTTCATGTTATTAGCAAACTTCGCTCCGTTTGAAGCGTCGTATGAAAATGCCTCCAAAGCAAGTTTGTTTGTTCCTGAGCACATAGCTCCTGAACTTGATGAGTCATAAAAGTCTGTACCAGATATAAACATATCAAGTAAAACTCCTGAACCATCATCAGCATCGTTTCCGACTAAAAGTGTACTTGAAGTTGCTCTTGCACCAGGTCTAACATTATCGAATGTTAAATCTCCTTCGATGCTTAAAGCGATTGTTGGATTTAAGAACCAGTACTCATTATCGTTCAATGTGCTAGTTAATCCATCCATATCTTCAGCTTCAACAGTCATCCAGTATTCTCCATACATAGATTCTGGTGTTTCAACAGTTAGTGTACATTTGTACATTGCCATAACATCTGGGTTGAATGATGTAATCTTTTCTTCTAAGATTTTAGCTTCGCAAGTTGTATAAGGATCTGAAACTTGTTCTGAAATTCTTACGCAATTAACTTCTATGTCATTTCCTTGACCTTGTACATCTCCGATAGTTGCATAAACATCTTTGATTTTCTCTTTTCCATTCTTATCCATTACAAGAACAGTCCAAGATATTGATTCACCTTCAAAAGCGTAGTTGTTTAACCTTGTTCTTCCGTACAACTGTTGCTCTACTGAATCGTCAGCCCACACTCTATCAGAGCAAGACCAAACCATTGGAGCGAAGTCTTCTGTATTGATTTCTGGAGTAACTCCTTGACCAATACTTACAGCTAAAACAGCTGGCATAACCCCTAGAACCAAAATAGCCATAGTTAAAAGGCTAATTAGTTTTTTCATAATTTTTT
>CAYNAV010000026.1:0-10844 GCA_964395405.1 Candidatus Woesearchaeota archaeon
TTAATAAGATATACACTCAATTAATCAACAACCCCAAACTCGCAAATCCCTCGCAAGATAAATCGGATCACAATCAGATAACTTTGAATTTATTAATTGCCTTAATCAGTAGATTAAAGAAATCTTTGACAACATTATCCAATATAATACTTTCATCTATTGATCCTTTAGACATCTTGGAAATCTTTGAATAATATTCTTTCTTATCTAATTTCTTAATCTTGGAAACCCATTCTGAGGAAGTCTGATAGTTATCAATAATTATCCCTCCAGAACCAAGAGCTTCCTTTAATCCTCCAACATTGCTTCCTAAGGTAGGGATACCATTTGCTAAACCTTCAAGGGCCACTCTTCCAAAGGCCTCTTCCCACTGTGAAGGAATTAGAAGGATTTTAGTCTTTGAGTAGATTTTCCAAACATCTTCTGTGGGGTTTAGGATGGTAACATTTGGACAATTGCTAAAATCAACATATTCTGGCTTTTTACCTGAATATTCTGTTCTTAAGGAATAACAAATTCTTTTAAGAAGATCTTCAGAAAATTCATCGGTCTTTGGGTCCTTTAATGATGCCCAACCAGCAACAACTGCAAATTTTTTATTAGGGAAGGACTGAACTATTTCTTTGAATATCCGACCCCCCTTTCTTCCAAGGGGATTAAACATTAGTATATACTCTGAATTCCAGGGATTATAGTCTTTGATGTGATTGGAAACAAGTACTTTTTCAAGACTCACGGGAGGGTGAAGAATTATACTGTCTCTTGAAAAATTTTTTAAGATATATGAACTTACAGCATTTGAAACGGCTATTATCTCTGTTGGACTAAATTCTGATTTTTTAGAAATATCTAGGTTAAAGGGAATTTTGCAAACTCTTAGGATTGTGGGAATATTTTTTAGTTTTCCTATTTTTAGGGCTATATCGGACCACATTAACTGGGTTATAATAGCGTCTGGTTTGAAAGAGGCTATAATTGATTCTATCTCTTTTTCTCGGTTATTATGCTGAACTCTAGCTAGATTTACTCCATCGTAAGTCCCCTCGCTCTGATTATTTGTATATCTCTTATCTGTTACTGCTAAGACCTCTGCACCAAAGCTGTTTTTTAATTGCTTTATAAGTGTGTGCATGCTTATTTCTGCGCCTCCAAAAGAAGGACAATAGGTTCCACAGACATATAAAAGTTTCATTTGATCTCCTTAAAAATAGAATTATCTATCCGATCTAACTTTGAAACTTCAATGTAAAGTTTCTCTACATTCTTGGGAAATAAATTTAATTTAGATGGATTTTTAATAAACTCTTCAATGATTTCAAATAGTCTGGACGGATCTTCTGTTGGGAAAAAGGCAATTCCAGCTCCAGCTCGTTCAAAATTTACAGCTCTTAATTCTTGGTTATCAATCCTTCTTTCTCCAGGAATTAAAATCGCTGGTTTTCTTAATGCCAAGAGATCATTAAGGGTGAAGTACCCCGCCTCAGAAATTACTAAATCTGCCTCCTTAAGGAGATCTTTAAAATTATTGGACCAGTCTAGAATATCTCCACCAAGAATACTTCCGTGATAAGCACCACGGATAATTGTAAGTTTTAATTCTGGATATTTATTCTGCATACTCGGCACAATAGAATTTATAATTTCAAAGAATCTTTCCGCAGATGGTCTGCCCCCTCCGCCGCAGGTTATCAGGATATTTTTTATTGAATCAATATTTTTAGAATCTTCCAAGGGGTCTAAAATTGGGCTAACTAGCTTTTCATTAGGGTATAACTCTGGAACATTCAGGATATCGTTTAATAAATAGACTTTATCGAAAAGAGAATAATATTTCCTAGAAATTATTGCGGCACGATGACTGTCTCGTAAAGGATAGCTTACTAATATTGTTTTTATCTTCTTGTCTCTTAAAGATTTCAATAAGCCAATGTCAAAGAAAGTTGAGAAAATTACGACGCCCAAATTTTTTTCTTGTACTATTTTGACAATCTCTTCCTTAAACTTATAGTTCAAACAGCCCCCGACCGTTTTCATATGTTCTTGCTTTGGGATTTTAATAAAATTTATTTTTGAATTGTTCACATTAGAAAAATTCTCATAATTATATTCAGATAAAACATTCAACTTTGCATCTTTAGATAACTTATCTGCTAATCTGGTAATCAAACTCATATGGCCCATGGTCCCCCCAGTCCCTAAAGATATAAAACCAATATTCACTTTCATATTAATAGTACAACTTTTCTAATAGTTCCTCCATTTTTTGATAATGAAGATATCTTTTGTTCTTCATTTCCTCTGCATATTTTTTACTAATCACTTCATTTTCTTCTATTCTGCAATTCCCCCATTCAGGCTGTTTCCAGTCCTTTGCCCAATCCCAGTTTATATAGCAGAAAGCTTTTACTACATTATGAGTGTTAATCCATTTAAAATAAGGGTTAAACCACTCCTGCCAGCTTTCTTCTCCTTTTTCAACTCCAGTTCTTGCTGCAGAAGATTCTCCAATCATTAAGGGTTTTTTATGGGTTTCTGCTTCTTTTGCGAACTCTTCTGTAAGTGCATCGGAGTTATTTTTAAAATGCCTAGCTGAAAATAGGTCATTTCCGAACCAGTCAACATAATTATCTCCCGGATAGTAGCTCATTATCTGGCTGAGATCTCTGCTAAATGCAGTGCATGCACACCATACAAAGGCAACATTTGTTACCTTGTTTTTTTTGAATAAATCTACTAGATATTTCCATGTTAAAATAAAATCTTCAGCATTATATTTACCCGGCTCATTAAATTCATATCCCAGTCTTATAAAAACCGGAGTTTTTATTTCCTTTAAATAATTTATTAAAAAGTTAATTTCTTTATCATACTGTCCTAAGATAATTTCTTTGCATTGATTTCCTTTTGTTTTAGACACAAAAGTCAATCCGATTTGAGGGATTAAATCATAAGAGATCTCTTGAAGTTCTTTAATCCTTTTAGGAAGTTTATCTATTAGAGTATCTATTTTTGCATAAACCATATAGATTAACGGATTATTTCCCTTAACAACTTCCCAGTACTTCTTAAATTGTTCAATGCTTTGACCAGCTCCATGAAGAATCTTATTGCCTTTTGGCTCGAATTTTTGTTTGAAGTTCATTTTTCTATTAGTTAATAAGTCATTTTAACTTTAAATCTTTTGGCTATATTCTTCTACTTAGCTTTTGATAAAACCCCCTTATCTTTGTAACCGTTGAATTTAATTTTTTTACCAAGTTCTTTCTTCTCTGCAATCTAGCATTATTTATCCTTCCTTGTGAATGCCTTAGTTCGGAATAATCTATGAATAAACGCCCGTTTTTTATTATCTCTTCTGGAATTCTAGTTAAATCTGCACTGCCAATTAATCTTGCTGAATTATAATCTTCTAAAAAGACTTGCTGTTGTCTTAAACAAGGGCTACCTCTTCTTTTTAAAAGATAATAAAAAATAAAAGTGCCTATGTCTGAAACTAAATCTGCGTACTTTAAACTGTCAAAATCAATTAATGAAACCCGTTCTTCATTGAAAATCAAATTTTCTTGGTGAAAATCACCGTGGACCATTCCACGGCTAGGCTCGTCCGTTTTATTGGAGTATTCCTTGCCAAGAATATGCATCCGGGCAAGTAACCTTGCTGCAGAAGTTATGTCTTCTAAACTAAGATATTCTTTTTTAGATCCTGGCACAAAAGAGAATACAGAACTGGGCATGCCTTGAAATAAGACTATGCCTTCTCTAGGTAGCATTAGTCTTGAACAAGGAAATTGTTTTTCAGAAAGGTACCTTACAAAAGGGAGGTGTTCTGGAAGTCTTTTTTGATAAATTTTTTGGAGATATTTTCCATTTTCACTATCTATTAAATATTTAGTTACATCTGGATTACCGATATTTAACCGGGTTGTACTAATAACTCTTCCAATCCCTGTTATTCTTCCTAAGGAATCTAGATCATTTATTTCTTCCATTTTCATTAGATTCTTTTATTATCTACAAGGTCTTCTAAAAGCCCTTGGGTCAACGAACTATCTCCTGAGAAGGATAATTTAATTAATCTTAATTTACTAAAAAAGTCACTCGATAAGTCTATCTGTGGGGGAACAATTTCGTCTGTTGTCTCTATCTTTAGTAGGTCAGTTTTTTTAGGGAATACTCTCGCTTTAACTAAATCTGCTGCTTCTTCAGGAGTACATTCTTCAACTTTTGGAGATCCTGGGGCATATTGAGTAAAAATAATGGTATCTACTCTGGAGGATGCGTCTGTATTTACTCCCAGCAAGTCTGCATATCTCTTTCTTGAAATACACAGTCCTGCATCAACTTCAAAGGCTTTTGAAGAAATAATCCTTTTTATTGTATCATCATCCAGATATTGGACTGCATTACATGAGCCTATATCTTCCATGAGGGGAGCCAAGGCTGGATGACTGACGATTCCTGAAAATCTTATATAAAATGGTCTGGGAATATAATCCCCAGTTAACTCTCCATCACAAGATGAAATTAATGTATTCCCTCCAGTGATTATAGTAGGCTGAAGCGTGGCCAGACCTTGAGTTAATGTAGACTTTCCAGATCTACATTTGCCTGTTATTAAGATTCCTTGGTGATTTACATTGACTAAAGCTGAATGCAACAGAAATTTTCCTTGTGAGGCATTCTCAAAATAAAGATTTTTAAAACATTTTAAGACGGCCTTTTCATCAAGTTCTGTAGTTGTTTCGACTTCATACTCTGAACTTGATTTTCTCCAGATTGTCCTCACCCGAGTTCCATATCTGAATAAATCTGCTCCCATATAAGGGCGAGACCAATTTTCTCTTGTGCTGGCAAAAGGTAATCTTCTATCTTTAACAATCTGAATTGGATGATTCGGTTCAACAACTTTTATTAAAAATCTATTATCTCCTGGCGGTAGTGGTGGCTCTTCGATATTCTCTTGAACTCTGTCCGATAATCCTTTAGATGTGTCTATAGTTATCTTCTGTTCTCCTAAATAATCATAACTTCTTCTCATTTTATCTTTGTTGAATTTTTATTCTATCTACTGTTGGATTTACAGCACACTCTACACAAAAATCTGGGAACTTTCTATCTAATACTCTTCTCCTTAATTCTATCGCTTCAGGAGAATTCCACACCCCATATACCCCTCGCTCTTTAACATTTCCAATAATATAAGTTCCAGGATAATCCCAACAACAAGGGTTTACCTCTCCATTCCAGTTTATTACCATAGAGTTCATACAGGTCCTACCCTTCCCAGATTTTTCAGGTTTTGTTAATGGACTAGAAGAACTATATCTCGAATAAGCAGTTCCAAGAGGAACAAATCTATCAAAAGTTTCTTGTTGTCCGTCCATAACATTAAAAGATTTTACTACCAGTTCATTAAATCCGAGAGCTCTTGCAAATTCGGCTGCTTTGTCTAATTGATCTATGTTACCTTTGTTAGCTACAACCTGCAGAACATAATCTGTTTTTGAGCCTTTCAAAGATTCTGCTGCTTTTTTTATTCCCCTCACTACTTTGGAAAAATCTCCGCCCACCTGATGAAAGTTATAGGTTCTGTCATCTAACCCATTTAATGAAACAATGAATTCATCTAGTCCCCTCAAAAATGAAAGATCTTGGAGATCTTCTAATCTTGATCCATTTGTACTTAAGATTTTCCTGGCACTATATCCTTGGATACTAGTAACCATAGTTCCTATTTGTTGATGGAGTAATGGCTCTCCATAATTCCAAAGAAATACTTTTTCAAGATTGTTTCCTGCTTCTTCAAAGATTCTTAATAAGAGGTCTGGGTCCATGTCTCCTTTTCCTCTTGCTAAAGAATGAGTGGGACAACCAACACATTGATAGTTACATCTACTGGTAACCTCTATATTTAGTCTTTTAAGTTTATCTGGTTCCATTTTGAGTTAATTTGTTTAATTCTTGAATGTCCTCTATTGCACAGGCGATCACTCCTTTCTTTACCCTCTTCGTTCTTTCTTCACGATTTTTTGCCCATCTATCTTTGTCAAAATAATCTCTTTCATGATCCAAATGAATGATTTCAAACCTTGCCTCTCCTGGAATTCTCTTAAGATCAAAAACTTCTGAGAGTTTCCATTGAATATCTTCATCATGACAACCCCAGCCTCCAAAACCTAACGAGTATCCTCCAACTAAATCAAATTGACTTCTTCTCATTAGTATTCCTCCTGCGTGGAAATGAAGGGTTGAAAATAATGGCTCTTTGCCTCGGTTATTTGGATCGGAGATATATCTTTTATGGTCTGGAGCAGTATAGAGAAATATTCTTTCTTCTCCATATTCAAACTTTCTGAATACCCTCATAACAACTTTGTTGTTGGGTGTTGTAACTGCAAAATCTTGAGACTTATCCAGGGAGTCCATAGCACTTAGAAGACCATCTTGTTCAACCATCTCTTTAAATTCTGCAAGGCACTCTACCGGCAGTCTCCTCATAGGAGGCTGATAAAGGACGAGATTTGGATTTTTATTCATTTTTTCAAGAAGGTCTCTAAAAAAAGTCGGATTTTGAAATAATATATCTCCATCATTATTGTAAACAAACTCTCCCGAAGAACTTGATACTGCTAAATTTCTGACAAATCCTGGTCTGAAATACTGTTGATCCATTAAATTTAGAGGAGGTCTTGAAATATACTTAATATCTTTTGGCAATCTTCCTGCTAAGAGAGGGGTAGCGTTCTCTTCTGCTACGACTATCTCAAGTTTAGCACCTTGTTGAGCTTTTGCAGATTCAACAGACATCAATGCCTTATCAACATCAAAACTTCTATAAAATGGAAGAATAACACTTACAACTCCTTCCCGTGTTGGAATAGGTGTTGCACTTTCTTGAAGTTTCCTTACATATTCAGAATTCATTTTGATCTCCTATCTGTAGTTATTGCTGTAATAACTCCTTCTTGTTTCCTTCTTGCAGAGATTTCTTCATTCCTCTTCCACATCTCTTTTGCAAAATACCCTTTTGGATGATCTAAATGTAAAACCTCGAACCGCCTTTCGTAAGGTATTTGCATTAGATCAAAAACTTCTGAGAGTTTCCATTGTAAATCAGAATCTTCACAACCCCAATTAACAAATTCTTGGCTATATCCTCCTACTAAATCATATTGCGCTCTTCTTATAAAATTCCCCCCACAATGTAAATCTTGAGTCCAAATGGTTGGTTCAGCGCCTTTCAGGGAGGGGTCAGAGAGATATCTTTGGAAATCTTCCCAAGAGGTTGTAAATGTTTTTTCATGTCCTCCTTTATTCTTGGTAACTACTTTTAACACTCTTTCTACATCGTCTGTTTTTGCAATATATTCTTGACGGCGGTTTAATGAATCTAACGCTTCCGAGACTCCTTTTTCGGAGGCTCTTCTCTTAAATTCTTCAAAACATTCAAGCAATAACCTTCTCATAGGAGGACGATATAAAGCAAGATCTGGATTTTCTTTAAGCAACTCAGTTAAATCTCTCAGATAAAATGAATTTTGGAAAAGAACATCTGCATCATTAGTATACAAGAATTCTCCTTTTGAAGCCGAGACTGCATTATTACGAACTCTTCCGGGATCAAAATCACTCAAATGGGGCAGAGGTATGTGCTGTTCAAATACATATCTTACTCCCATTAACTCAGCAAGATGTTGAAATTTAGGAGTTTCATTTTGTTCAGATATTACTATTTCAAACTCTACTCCTTTCTGGGCTTTAATTGAATCAATTGCTAAAAGTGTTCTTTCAGTATTGAATACTCCGTAGATAGGCATCACAACACTAACCATTCCAGAGACTGTTTTAGCTAGAACTATGGGCGTTAGTCTTGCAATTAATCCCTTATTTACCATCTTGAATCTCCCTTATTTTTGCTATCAATTTTTCTGAATTATAAGTTCTTTCTTTTTCTGCATATAATCTATTCTTAACGGCTTCTAACAATCCTTCTGGAATTTGATCTTGTGGAATCCCCGATAATTGAGAGAGAATGTGCCTATCTGAAGTAACACCAAACAAAAGCTTCTTCGCTTTTCTTTGATACAGCCTATGTTGAGATCCTGTTACTATTGTTCCTTCTGAAAAAAGCTGATCTGGTTCTTCAAGACCTGAAATAAGTTTGCAATAAGAGTTATAAAAATCTGAGAAAGCAGTCGCATTAAATGGAAGGTTATACGCCTTTACCAGCACTCGAGGGTCAATCATTGTTCCCCGTTCACCATGTCCGAAAACGGCGGTTCCAATTGTACTTACCCCCAATGAGTCCATTAAAGCAATATTGTCTAATGCTCTACCTGAATCATTATGCGGATGAAACTCCCAATATTTCTCCGTTCCAGGAGGTATGTTCCTCATTAATTTCTTTAAAGACGAAGGGGTGGCAATCCCTCTAGTATCACATACAGTCAATCTTCTGGCTCCTGCTTCTTTTAAAACATCATAAAATCTGAATAATCTTGTGTCAAGACCTTGCTGCTTGGCAGTTGTGTCTGCGAGAGCAATATCTAAGGGAAGTTCTGAAATTCTTCTCCAATATCTTATCAGGTTTGCAGAATCTTTAAGTATTTTATCAGGCTCCTGCTTTAGTGTTTGAGATATAAAATAATCACTAAACGGAATCCAAAAAACAGCAGAAGAATTATTGGTATCTCTAGTTACCTCTGCCATTAAGTCAAGATGAGACTTTAATGCATGACCAACAACGGCAGTTTCTATGGGTTCTGAAGAAAGTCTTGTAACTATTCTTTTACAAATTTCTTTTTCTTTTGAGCAGATTCCGGGGTATCCAATATTCATCAAAGAATTTGGGAACGATTGAGCCAATAAGCTCATCATATCCTCGTCTAAAAGAAAGTTCATTGACAAGCCATCACGTCTAATATCGTCTCTAATACGCATGATAATACTGCATATTTATAAGTATATAAATTTTTCTTATGTTGTCATTTTATAGTAATCATTTTGTTCTATTTGCCTTTCTTAACAGCCCCAAATCATCAAATCTTTCGCATCATAGACTCCTACTCCTCTCCCAAAAACACCCCCATTTTTGAATAAAAATTCAAAAACGAAAGCTTTATATTACTGGCAATCTTAGGTATTTCAGGCAGTAATGCGGTTCGGCGTTTCGCAATTTATTGCGGGACAAGGTTCTTTGCGGCTCTTAGAGCTCTGGTTACTGCTTATTTATGTATTTCTAAAACTAAAATTTCAACACTCCCAAATCATCAAATCCCTAGCAACATAAACCGCATCGCAATTACTAATAGAAGTGTTAAAGATAATTTGCTGATGATCTGTCAATCTGCTTATAGAAAAACTATCAGAATTAACATAATATGGTCTGTTTGGAATATCTGAAGTTTCGTTTAGGATTAAAGCACCTGAATATCTATCCACAGTTACATTACTGGAATTAACATAAGAAACTTCGTCAGGGTTTACTCCGGTCATGGTGAAGGGAATGACGAAGTTTGGTTTTTTGATATACCATTCTAAATCAGATGAGAAAAATCCAATTATTGTTGAGTTTTTCATTTTCAATACTAAATCTTCTGGAATAGCTTTGTAGTTTGTGAAGGGAGCTGAATAATCTCCGAGATTGGAAGAGACTGGTTTGATAATGTTAACATAACTGAAGGGGAAGAATAAGTTACTTGGGAAGAGAAGAACAGCTATTATTGCTATAATGATTATCTTTCCAAATCTTTCATATAAATAAGATAAACATAATGAAGAGTATAGGACAAGAGGGAAAACAAAAAAGTAAGAATATCTTAGAGCAAATGATTTCAAAGTAAAAACTCCTATTAGAGTAATAATTGAAGGCAAAATCAACATTAAAGTTAATCTTTTCTTTTTAACATAACTCCATATAACTCCTGGAATAAAGAGAATTAGTAGGTATCTCATTTTGTATGCAAAGGAGTAGTAATCAGATGCGTAATTTATTGCATTTGCACTTCCTGTTGACAGATTTATTGCAGGAATAAATCTGCTTAATAGAGGAATAGCTGGAAGAATTGCGAGCCATTTTTGTTTGTTATAGTATAAAATATGGATGATGAAAAAAGGAGCTAGGACAAGGGCTTGAATTTGAGTATCATAGGCAATAAAAAAACAAATTAAAGCTAGGTAGAGGTAGAAGTTGTTTTGTTTGTAGGTTTGTTTATTTGCTTCTTTATTGTTTTGCTTATTCTTTTTGTTTGTTTTTTTATTCTTTTTGTTATTTTGGTCACTATCTGGTCTGGACTTATAGAGGAAATAAAGAGAAGCGAAAAAGGCAAGCTGAAATAATTGGTAAAATCTGGCTTGCCTTGAGAAAAAAACTTCTAAATAAAATACTGACATGAATAGGGCTGAAATAATCCCTCCCGTTTTAGAATGTTCTTTTCCTATTTTGAATGCGAGCAAGATTGTTAATAAGCCAAATATTACACTTGGAAATCTTGCAAAAAATTCATTTTGCTTGAATAGCATGAAGAAGGCTTGAGTATAATGAAACAAATAACTTCTAGAGTAGAGCCATCCTGAATCAAGAACTGGAATTCCCTTTTCAATTATGTTTTTAGCGGCAATTGATGAAGATGCCTCATCAATCCAGAAGACTGGAGTTCCTAGAGCATAAAGTCTAAGGAAGAGGGCGAAGATAAGTATTATTGTGAGAAGGATGTATTCTGGTTTTATTTTTTTTATAAACGAGGTTTTATTCATATTTATTATAGGGGTGGGGTGGTTTTAAAATTATCTGAGTTTATCAATTATCAATCGCAATTGTTCCTTTGGCTGTGTTTTATCTTAAT
>CAYNAV010000027.1:0-10455 GCA_964395405.1 Candidatus Woesearchaeota archaeon
TTGTTCCAGTTTATTTGAGGAATAACCAAGAAGTTATAGGTGATGCTGCGGATAGGGTTGAGATTCCATTGAGAAGTATTTCTTTAAGTGATGATGATTTGACTGCTATATTTAGCGATGATGGAAATACTGTTTTTAGGAAGGATGAAGCTATTCCTGTTACTGAATGTAAAAGTAAGACTGATTGTGGGGTAGATGGCTTTGTTGGGAGTAAGTTTTGTAATGTAAGTAATAATAATGTTTATCAGAATTATACTACTTATACTTGTTCAAGTGGTTCTTGTTTAAGTTCTACAAGTTCAAGGTTAAATGAGACTTGTTCTAATGGTTGTACTTCTGGAGTTTGTAATTCTGCTCCTGTTGTTCTTGGTCCCATGGCAATATACAGTTGTGATGTTTCTGGGCAGCCGAATCAAATAAATCAGTCGAATATTGTTTATATTTTACAGAATAATGTTTTATCAAATAACACTTGTTTTACTATTATGTATGATAATGTTACTTTAGATGGGAATGGGCATAGTTTAACTTATAACAATATTTCTGCTAATAATCATTATGGTATATCTATGGTTGGAGCTAGGACAAATATTACTATTAAGAATTTTTATACTGGAAGGATACATGATGGCGGTGGAAGTGGAAGTAATAATTATGCTATTTATGCATCATCTAGTCTGAGTGATTCTTCTATTACAAATAATTACTTTGAGAATGGGATGAGTGGTTGGATTAAAAGTACAACAATTGTGATTATGGGAAGTTCTTCAAATAATCAAATTACTGGAAATTATATTTATTCTAGTGCTGGAGAAGGTATAAACTTTGTATCTGTAGCTACAGGAAATAATATTTCAAATAATTATATTACTGCCAGTGGTATTGGTATTAGATTTGCTAATACTGCTTATGATAATGTAATTAGTGGTAATACTAGGATAGGGAGTGGAATTAAGTTTGTTGGCAATTCAGCAGGCAATACCATATCTAGAAATAGTCAAGTGGGTGGGATAGATGTTATTGAATATAATGGAGGCTCATTTAATGATAATATTTCGAATAATGATATCATTGGGCAGTATGCTATTTATTATTCTTCATCTAATCCAAATACTGGAAATACGATTGCTAATAATAATCTAAGTGGAATATATTCTGGAATTCTTTTTAGTAGCTCTAATTCAACAGGGAATAGGTATTTAAATAATAATATAACTAGTAATGGGGATGGGATTAAGTTTGGTTCTGTTTCGTCAGGGGATTTAATTTCAGGTAATAATATAACTGCTAAAATACAGGGACTTCTTTATATGGGTAACTCTTCAGGAGACATAATCTCAGGTAATAGGATTACTTCACAGAATCACATAGGAATTGCTTTTGCAGGTTATTCTTCTAATAATGTGATTAATGGTTCCAATATTATAAGGTCAGGAGCACTTAGCTGTACTGACACTTATTTTAATTGTTCTGGAATTGTTTTTACTCTTTTGAATTCTAATTCTACAAATGATTTGATTAGTGGGAATATTATCACTGCCTATGGGCATGGAATTTATTTCACAAGAAGATACGTTGGAACTCCATTTTCAGGGGTTGCGAATTCTATAGGGTATGGGTTTGGTGGGGCTGGTTATTATAATGTTTCTTTAAGTGGTGGTCCTTATTTATAACTGGACTAAAACTTGTTAATAAATTCAATAACTAGATAAAACTATAAAAACCCTTTAGGGTATATTTTGATATGCCTTATGATATAATTATTGGTAGAAACGAGAGTGATAAGAAACTTTTTGGGAAAAAGGGACTTGCTTATCTTGGGAAGAGTTATGTTACTATGGGGAATTATACTTCTCTTTCTAATCCCATTTATCTTGATGTTGCGAGAAGTCACGTAATTTTAGTTGCGGGTAAGAGGGGCTGTTTAGTTGGAGATACTTTGGTTTTTACAGATAAGGGCTATAAAAAGATTAAGGATTTTGATGAGAAAGAAGATAAGGTTTTATCGTTTAATAAAGAGAAAAAAGAATTTGAATGGGAAAATGCAGGACTTTTAGAGTACGATGTTGAGGAGGATTTGATTGAGATTATCTTAAATAATGATAAAAAACTTATTCTTACTAAAGAACATCCACTTTTAGTATCTGATAATGCGGAGCTTAGATGGGTTGAAACTGAAAAGTTGAAAGTTAATGATACTATTGTAGGTTATGATGATAATAAAACTTCTTTGGTGGATGTTGAGGGGATATTAATAAAAAAGTTTAAGGGGAAGGTATATGATTTGTCGGTTAATAAAAATCACTCATTTATTGCTAATGGTATTATTTCTCATAACTCCGGAAAGTCTTACACTCTCGGAGCAATTGCAGAAGCTCTTTCGGATTTAGATTCTGAGACTTCCCAGAATATATGCCCTTTAATTTTTGATACGATGGGGATTTTCTGGACAATGAAATTTAAGAATGAGAAAGACAAAGAATTGCTGGAGGAATGGGGACTGAAAGCAAAAAATGTTCCGGTTTCTGTTTTTTCTCCCTTTGGTTATTTTCAGGAGTATAGGGATGCTGGAATTCCTGTAGATAAAGAATTTGCAATTAAGATCTCACAGTTGGAGGCTGGAGACTGGGTTGACTTGTTTGAATTGGATTTTACTGATCCTGTTGCTGTTGTTATTGAAAATTCGATTTCAAAATTAAGAAAATTAGGTGGTTTTGGGTTCGAGGATATAAGGGTGGAAGTTACTAATATGGAGAATACTTCTTTGGAGAATAAAAATTCTGCAATTGCCTTGTTTAATGCTGCCGAAACTTGGAAAGTTTTTGATGAAGTTAAAGGAACCGCGATTAGAGATTTAGTTGTTGCAGGAACTACTACTGTTATTGATTTGTCTATGTATGCTTCTGTTGGAAGTTTTAATGTTCGTGGATTGATTATTGGGTTGGTATGCAAGAAGTTGTTTGAGGAGAGGATGAATTCAAGAAGGAATGAAGAGATTCAAGCAGTTAGTCATGGATTGGATTATATGCATTATAAAACGAAGAGGGATATGCCCTTGGTTTGGGTTATGATTGATGAATGTCATGAGTTTCTCCCAAGAGAGGGGAAAACACCTGCATCGGATGTTTTAGTTCAGTTGTTGAGGGAAGGAAGACAGCCAGGCATTTCGATGGTGATGGCGACTCAACAGCCTGGGAAAATTCATACGGATGCAATGACTCAAAGTGATATTGTTTTGTCTCATAGAGTTACTGCTAAACCGGATGTGGAAGCCTTGAATGAAATTATGCAGTCTTATCTGTATGAGTCAATAAATGCTAAGCTGAATGCTTTGCCAAGACTGAAAGGTTCGGCAATAATTCTGGATGATAATTCTGAAAGAATTTATCCTTGTAGGATTAGACCAAGATTTACGTGGCATGGTGGAGAAGCTCCAACTACTGTTAAGGCCGAGAGAGAAGATCTTTAGAAATTTTTATAAAGGGGCTTGTACGTTTTATTACATGGATAGAGATAGTCATCAGGAAGCTTTTTATCAAGATTTGGTAGGTGTTTTATCTCAGATGAGTGGGGTTGATTTCGCTAGGATTTCTGATAGAAGTCATCTTTATATGGATCTACATTTGAATGAAGGGACGGACTTACAAGAGTTTTTAGGGATTATGGAGACGAGGCATCCAGGGTTTAATTCTGACGATATCTGCGTGGGCACTATAAGGACTGTTGGAGATTTGCATAGGGAGATTATGAAGTGTGGCGAATTTTATCATGCGGTTGTTTAATGAGATTATTTAACTACAAAAGAGACAAGCCATCTAAAGATATAGGGACCAATATCGCCTGCTTTTCTAATCTGAATATTTTTTACTTTGCTTTTTATTTCATTATTTATTTCGTTCAGGACTTTTTCTTTTGTTCCGAATCCATGGTAGTATATTCTTGTTGATTTTTTTGAAAGTTTTAATGCTGTTTTTAAGAATGTTTCTTCTAGGTTTGGTCGGGGCATTAAAATGAAATCTGCTTTAAACTTTATTTTTTCTGGAAGTTTTTTTGAATCTCCATCTATTACTTGGATGTAATCTTCCAGTTTGTTAAGTTCTACATTTTCTTCTGCATATTTACTTGCTTCAGTATTTAATTCACTCGAGATTATTTTTGCTTTGATTCCATTTTGTTTTAGGGTTTTTGCAATTGTTATGGGGTAGGGGGCGACCCCTGAAAACATTACTACAATCTTTGGATGGGGGGTTTTATTTTTTTTAATCTGATTTAATATTTCTTCTGCTGCGAGTTTCCTTTCGTTGCTTAATCTTGGAGAGAAATAGGTTTCATCTACGTTGAATTTAAAGAGACAGTTATTCTCTTTGTAAGTTGTTTCTTTTTTGTTTATTCCTGCTAGGAATTTTGTTTTCTGAAGTCTTAATTCTCCTGAGAACTTTTCTGTTTTTTCCAGAACTGTTTTAACGCTTGGATTTTGTTTTAGGAATTGTTTTGCTTTTAGTTTTTTTATAAAGCTCCAGCTGTTTATTCCTTTTAGTGGGAATTTTAGTACTGCGATGTCTCCGATTATGTCTTGGGGTATTTTTCTCATGTTATGTAAAGTTGAATAACCTCTCGTAATCTTTGTGATTTATCCAATCTAGGACAACTGCAAGAATGTCTATTTCATCTTTCCCTACGGTATATAAAAGTCTCCAATCCACTCTTAAATTATATATCCATAAATTCTTAAGTTCATATTTTTTAGCAAGTTCTTTAGGAATTAAACTTTTCTTTACATTTCTACCGCAAAAAGCATTATTGCAAATATCGGTCATTGCTTTTTCTATTTCTTTGTAAAGGCGCGGATCAGATTTTTCTGCCTCTTCAAAAGCTTGTTTTAGCTTTTCATCTACAAATCTTATTTTGCATTCCATTCTAAGTCTTTTCTATTTATGTATTTTTTAACAAATTCAGGATTCCAAATATAGACAATATAGCCTTCTTTGTCATAGACTATTTTATTTATACTTTCAAGATATTCCATTATTACCTGAAAGGTCTGCCACATTACTTTTCTTGGAAGATTTTTGAATAAATCTGTTTTTTTGTACTCTCCGCTATTTTTGTCAATAAATTTTTCTACCATTAAAACTGTCTGAAGTGTTGGGCTTCTTGCTATTTCATTTTTTTCTTGATAATTTACATTTTCCATAGTAATATCAATTGATATGAGTATTTAAATCTTGAGTTTTTATAACTTTTTGATTTACATTGTTTTATTTTTAATTGCTTTATTAGGAAAGTATATAAAGAATGACAGCTAGTATTGATTGAGGTGAAGGATGGATTTATTTAAGTGGTTTAATTCAAAGGCTAAGAAAATGAAGTGGTATGATCTTTCAATTCTAAAGCTGTGTGTATTTTTTATTACACTGTTTTTAATAACTGCTTGGGGAGGATTGAGGAATCTTGTTTTGGGGTATGAATGGTATCTTTATCTTATCATTGCTGTTGTTTTAATGTTACCACTTCTCAAAAAAATGTTTTTTGATTGAGGATTATATTTAAAAATCCTAGTTTCCTTTTATAAAAATGGTGAATGTTTTGTTATGGATAATTATTGCTACTGTTTTGGTTAGTTTTATATCTCTTATTGGGGTTATTACTCTTGCAATAAAACAGAGGTTTCTCAATAAGATATTGATTTATCTTGTTTCTTTGTCTATTGGTGCTTTGCTTGGTGACGCATTTATCCATCTTATACCAGAAGCTAGCGATTCTATTTCTTTGCAGAGTGTTTTTATGTTTGTGTTAGTTGGATTTTTATTTTTCTTAGTTGTTGAGAAATTTTTTCATTGGAGGCATTGCCATGATGACAAATGTAAGACTCATAGTTTTGCTTATGTTAATCTATTTGGGGATACAGTTCATAATTTCATTGATGGGCTGATTATTGCTGGAAGTTTTTTGGTGGATGTTTCTGTTGGGATTGCTTCTACTTTGGCTATTGCTCTTCATGAGATTCCTCAAGAATTAGGGGATTTTGGTGTCTTGATCTATGCAGGATTTTCAAGGAAAAAAGCAATCTGGTGGAATTTTTTAACTGCTCTTTCTGCTGTTCTTGGGGGATTTGTTGGTTTTTTCTTGTTTAATAGTGTTGATAATCTTCTTCCCGCTTTACTTGGATTTGCGGCAGGAGGATTTGTTTATATTGCTGCTTCCGATTTAATTCCTGAAGTTAGAAAGGAAATGGGTGTTGTGAAATCTATTATTAATTTTTTGATGATTTTGGCTGGTTTGGCTTTGATGTTTTTGTTGTTGGTTATTGGGTAAATGAATTAATAAGATTTAATAAATAATAAATGCAAATTCTCCGCTCCTGAAGTCGCTTTTGATTTTGCTAAGACTCTTAGTAATTCTTAAGTCTTCTTACAATTATTTGTTAGAATTAGTTACTTAGGATTTATTTTTTTGGATTACTAAAGTTGAATATTCATGATGATGCTCGAAAGAAGGAGGATTATTAAAAAGAGATTTAATGTTAACACAGCTTCCAAAACTATAAAAACCCTGCACGCTTTTGCTAACTATGAAAAGTATAAAGGGAAGTGAAACTGAAAAAAATCTTTTGAAGGCTTTTGCTGGTGAGAGTCAGGCTAGAAATAGGTATACTTATTTCGCGAGTGTTGCAAGAAAAGAGGGGTATAGACAGATTGAGGGATTTTTTTTAGAGACGGCGGATAATGAGAAAGAACACGCTCAAATTTTTTTCGGGTATTTGGAAGGTGGAGATACGGAGATTAAGGCAAGTTACCCTGCTGGAAAGATAGGGACGACCCAAGAAAATTTACTTGCTGCTGCTGAAGGGGAGAAGATGGAGTGGGGAGAATTATATCCTGAATTTGAGAAGGTTGCAAGAAAAGAAGGTTTTGAGATGATTGCAAATTCTTTCAAGGAAATTGGAGAAGTTGAAGAACAACATGAAAAAAGATATAGGAAGTTACTTGATAATGTTAATTCTGGAAAAGTTTTTAAGAGAGATAAGGTTGTGAAATGGAAGTGCAGGAATTGTGGTTATGTTCATGAAGGCAAGGACGCTCCGGATGTTTGTCCTGCATGTAAGCATAAACAAGAATATTATGAATTGTTTGGAGAAAATTATTAATGACAACGAAAAAACAAATATGGAAATGTGAAATATGTGGAAATATAGTTGAGGTTTTACATGAAGGTGCTGATTCTTTAGTTTGCTGCGGAAAGTCAATGAAGCTTCAAAAAGAGAATGTTGCGGATGCTGCGGCTGAGAAGCATGTTCCGGTGATTGATGGGAGAAAGGTAAAGATTGGAAGTGTTGAGCATCCAATGACTAAGGAACACTATATTGAATGGATTGAAGCATGGGGCAAAAATTCAGATGAATATGCGAGAGTTTTTTTAAAGCAGGGGATGAAGCCGGAGGCTGAATTTTGCTTTGATGTCAAGAGTGCGAGAGAGTATTGTAATTTGCATGGGCTTTGGAAAAAGTAATAAACTTAATCTTTTTAATTTAACTATGGAACATTTAATTGAAAAAATAAATAATTTAAAGAAAACTCAAATTGCAGAAGTGATTAAAGAGAGAATTGTGGAATTTGAGGAGATCGGGAAAGATAAGGAAGATAAAGTTTTTTCTGAATTGTGTTTTTGTTTGTTGACTGCGAATTTTCAAGCTGAGAAGTGTATTAGAATTCAGAAGGAGGCTGGGAGGTCTGGATGGTTTGAGATCCTACCTGAAGAAGAACTTGCTGTTGAATTGAAAAAGGCAGGGCATCGATTTTGGCCTCAGAGGGCTGAAAGAATTGTTAAGGCGAGGGATTGTAAGGACGAATTATGTACGCGGGTTATGAAAGAAAGTGGGAAGGACATGAGAGAATGGTTGGTTAAGAATATAAAAGGGTTGGGAATGAAAGAAGCGAGTCATTTTTTGAGAAATGTTGGGTATAAGGATGTTGCAATTATTGACTTTCATATTATTGATTTGTTGAATAAGGAAGGAGTGATTGATTTTGACAGAAAGGGTAAATCTTTAACTCCTGGGAGATATTTGGAAATTGAGAAGACCTTACAGGGGATAGGTGATGTTGTTAGTTTGAATTTGGCTGAATTGGATTTATATTTGTGGTATTTGGAAACAGGAAAAGTTTTGAAGTAAGTTTTATAAAGTCTTGTATGTTTAAAATTGTATGAAAAAGAGTGGAGTTTTATTGTTTGCTTTAGTTAGTTTTGTCTTTGCTTTTAGTTTTGTTAGTGCTTGGGGAACAACATGTATGAGAACCCAACCCACTTTAAATTGGACTGCGAATTATAATCCCGTAACCCAGAACTTTACAATAAGTTTTGAAGCAACTTATTGTTTGCAAAATGATACTATTTATGGTTATTTGGGTTGTGGAGAGAAGCTTGATTATGCTATGCATAGTATAAATGCTAATTTTTGTTGGACTTTAAGTAATGGAGCTGGAGGAACTGGAAACAATGTGTGGGTTTATGACTGTGTTGGGAATGTTTCTAAGTGTTGTGGTGGAGCAGCGAATTATCAGGCTTGTGTTGATAGTATAAATGGTGATTGGGCTGGAAAATGGGATTATATTTGTCATTCGAAGACTGTTAATATAGATTATTGTACCGGGAATAATGTTAAAAGTGCGAATTTTGTTAAGACAGTATTTACTCCGTTTTTGAGTGCTCAAACTTTACCTGAATGTTCAACTGCTTCTCCTTATAACGGGAAGGGTTATAAGATAAATACTAGGCAGGTAAATATTTCTGCAGATGTTATGAAAGATCAGATAGTTGCAGCATATAGTTTTTATCACGGGGATGATACTCATTGTGAAAGAACAAGAGTCACTAAATTGGGAGTTGCAAAAATTCCTGATTGTAATTATGATAATATTACTGGGCTATTTTCAGGAGAGTGTTGTTCTGATCCAAGATTCACTGGATTAAACTGTGGAGTTTCAGCCGTTCCAGAAAATAATTGCTCTTCATTAGATCAGACAATTATGAAGATTTCGTTTTCGGAGAATGCTTATGCTGCTTTATGGAATAAGACTGGACAGAGCATAACTACTTGTTCTAGCGGGGTTACAGCTTATTGGAATTTTGATGAGACTTCTGGAAGTGAGATCATAGATTCCTCTAATAATGGTCGTGATGGTTCTTGCTCTGGATCTACTTGTCCTTCTCATGATTCTAGTGGGAAATTGGATAGTGCTTATTCATTTGATGGGGTTGATGATTATTTTAATATTGGTAGTGATATAATTGGGGCGGGCGCTACAACAATTTGTGCGTGGGTTTATCCTACTGCTTGGAGTGGCGGCAGGGGTATGAAGATAGTGAGCAATGGTCAGACATGGCTTTATCTTAATTCGTTTAATCTTCCACAGCATTCTTTAGGGATTGTCTCTAATGGAAACGTTTCTGGCTTTTGTATCTCTTCGCAGGATAGTATCGTCTTGAATGCTTGGCAATTTGTTTGTGCTTCAAGGGACTCTGCAGGAGTACCTAGGCTTTATATCAATGGGACTTATAGCAATAGTAATTGTAACTATGGAGCTCCGATTGCTGGAGGAAGTGTTAAGATTGGGAATGCTGATACTTCAACTTATGGCAATTTCAGTGGGAAAATAGATGAAGTTTCAATATTTAATAGAGTATTAAGTGACGCTGAGATTTTTGGGTTGTATAATGCAGGAATTGGAAGAAAGACATGCACTACTTATGTAAATGTTGCTTATAATTACCCTCTATGTTATGATGAGATTTTTAATTATAGTTATGTTGGAACAACGCAAGTTCATGATTGCACTGTAAAAAGGCCTTTTTTATGGCTTTCAAATGAGTCTGGTTCTAAGGTTTCGATAAATGGTTCTCTTAGTGATCCGGTTTATAATGTCCCTGTTTGTTATGGAAATCTTAGTTGTGTTTATGAGTCTGACGCGAGTATTAGTTGTGCAGATCCAAATTATAGAGTTGTTGCCAGGTTAAATTCAACGACAAATTCAAATATTTCTAACTCTCTAGATACAGGTTTTCCTGTTAAGGTTTGTTGTGGTGTAAGCGTGTTGAATGTTGGAACAGGAAATGCTAATTGGAAGGATATGAACTCTGCTATTATTTCTAGTGCCAATAAGTATGATACTGTTAAAATGTCTTTACTTGGAACTGGGCTTTCTGGCTTACCTGTTTCATTTAAAGTATATCAGGAAAGTGATTCTTGGTTAGGTTCTGATGATTTAGTTTATAATATTACAATTAACTCTCAATTGGATACGGAAGCAGCTGCATACTGGACTACTTCTGATGCTGGAACTTATTATTTTGTTGCAGAGGTTGCTGGAAATTCTACTCCTTCAGGTGAGTTGACTGTTGTTAACTCAATTTCAAATAGTCCTATAAACATTACAATCATACGTCCTTCATGTGGTT
>CAYNAV010000028.1:0-10219 GCA_964395405.1 Candidatus Woesearchaeota archaeon
TAAACATCTTTTATCTGCATTAAAAAAGCATGATTACTTTAAAAAGATTTGGTTGTCCCAGACCATAAATAACTTTTGAGTTTTTATCTCTTTTAAGAGCGCAAGAATAAAAGACTAGGCAATCAATAAGAATTAAAATACACAACCGCCTTAGACATCTTCTCAAAATAATCTCTTTCAGGCCTTAACTTTTTAGATTCAAAAATTATTAAATCAAGCCCCTCCCAGAACAGAAACCAACCACCAGGTTCAGAGATAACAACGATAAAATGGGTTATTAAACTTCCTTCAAAATAAAAAAGCACATATGTAGCAAAAGCCATAAGAACCAACCCAAAGAGAATAAACAAGAATCCCTGCTTTATTATCCTTTTCCTTTCAGAATCTATAAGTAAAAAATGTTTTCTAAAATGTTCTTTTAATCTTCTTTTTATGGTTACTTCATCCTTATAATTTCTTTTCTTCTCAGGAACAAGAAATTTCACTTCAATAGAACCAGCAGGCTTATCTCGGCTAGCTCTTTTAGATTCGGCTAAAAAATCATCAGACAAAGCTCTTTCTGAAAAATGTCTAGGGTCGAAATCTGAGAATAAATCATTATAGCCATCAAGAATTAAACTAATGTTCCCCTCTCTTAAATCAACCTCCTCAGCCATAACACTTCTTGTATTTGCGTGTATTTAAGGTTTTTTATGCGCCATCCGCCGACCATCTAATCTTGGCATCGTGTGGGGACAAACTTTCTTGTTTTATTTTTATTAAGGTTTTTTATGATTTATGTTATATCTTTATAGTAGTTACAAATAGAAAAGTTTAAAAGGTAGTAATTCTTACTACTTTTATGAAAACTAAAGTAAGTATCAGCATTGAAGAAAGCACTATCCAAAAAGTGCAGAATATAGTCAGTACCGGCTCATTTAGGAACAACAGCCATCTGATAGAAAATGCTGTAAATAAACTAATCAAGGAGATTGAAAATGAATGAACAAACTGAAGAAAAGGAAACAGCAAGATATGGCAGTAATTGGGTTTCTTATGAAACAATTACAAGTAATGCAAGAGGCCAACCAAGAGAAAGGATTTTAGGAAGATTGGAAGGTTTTATGCAGTCAGGAATAATTGTCAGTAATGATGATCTTCAAAGAATCTTAGAAGAGCAAAGATTCTCAGTTCAGGAAACAAATGAAATAGGGCAAGCACAAATGAAGGGAATAAGAAAAGGTCTTGATCTTGGATACAATGATACAGAAGAATATTGGGATGCCCATGCTGAAAGATTAAGAAACTTACCTGTGATTTTAGAATATAAATCAAGGAGGTCAGAAGATGAATCAAAATAAATTTTTTGATAAGGCAGATAAGTTGAGTTCTGGAATTCCTTATGATAACAAAGATGAAGATGATTATCCTGGAGCAAGTAGAGATGGACCTGCAAGACTAACTACTCCTGAAGAAGCTAGATTAGAAAGAGAAAAAAGACTTGAAAACCTAGTAACTCCCGAACTTTTAACTCATTTTTCCAGAGGAGATGCCTTAAGATTGGTTGATTATTTTAGTACCACCCCTAGTGCTGAAACACAGGAAATAATTGGAACTCCTTATGATCTATATAAATTAAGTCCGGAAGCGAGAGCTTATTTAGCAAAGCATGTAACTGGACAAAGAATCATTGAGCTGGGAGATGCAGGAAGAAAGATAAACGAGCCTTTTTTCATAAAATTAGGAGCAAAAAATCTTGAGACAGCAGATCCAAAAGCCTCAAGAGTAGATGGATTAACCTATTTGATGAGACAACCAGAAGGATCCGCAATAATCACAAGCTTCGGAGTTTTTGATGAAGGAGTTTTATATATGGATGGTGTAGAAATTGAAAAACCTCTGCAAGAATATGTAACAAGATTATGCAGAGAAATCTATAGGGTTACACAAAAAGGAAGCATAACTTTACATGGTCTAGAATGGGATGGAGATTTAAAAAATGCAGGATTTGCATCAGACCCAAATACTCCCAAAGAATTAAACTCATATTTCTCAGACAGAGGTTATGGCCTGAGAGTTTTAAGAAAAGAGTAAAAAGATGACAGATGAAATCATTTTAATGAATATCTCAAGAATGCCAAATGAATTAGTTGAAACTGCCTTACAAGATATTAATGCGATAAAGCCTTTGAAAATTATTCCAGCAGAAGCAAGAGGATTTCTGGAAAAGCAAATTGCTCTTTCATATAATCAAGACAGAAAACAGGTCAATGGGAAAAAACTGCTTGCAGGAATAAACAGGTCAGACATAGGAAGATACACTCAACCCGGAAAATTAGTATTAATAGAGAATGATTTGTATTATCCTCAAGTCGGATGGTGTTTTGGAGGGTTTACTGGAACAGACACAGGACTGGGATATATTTTAATGTCTTCTGCAAGAATGCAAACTCCTGCTCAGGCAACAGACATCTTGAAGCATGAACTAGGTCATATGTTTGGGGCACCTTCTGAAGGAAGAACAAATACTTATCAGCATTTAGGATTACATTGTTCTAGTGATTTGTGTGTGATGCAGCAAAAAGATTCAGTCCCTCAGGCAATTGCTTATGCAGATCAAAGAGCAAAAGCCAATGCCCGAACATATTGTGAGCAATGTGAGCATGATATAAGATCTTTTGAAAGCAAAAGGTAAATTTATATATCTTATAAACCTAGAAAAAGAAAGATGGTGAAGCTAACAAAGCAAGATAAGGAACTAATTGAGAAAGCTAAAAATCTTGTAAATGTAAGAAAAGTTTCAGGGGGTGTTGTGGGTGAAGTGGGGTGTGCCTTAATAACTAAAAAAGGAGAAATATTTACAGGTGTTTGCATGGATCTTTCTTCTGGAATTGGTTTCTGTGCAGAACATACTGCAATTGCTAATATGATTTCTCACTCAGATGAAACTGAAATATCTACAATTGTTGCATGCACAGATTCAAAAAGAAATCCAATCCTCTATCCTTGCGGAAGATGCAGAGAATTAATGCAATTAATAGATAAAAAAAATAGAGAGAATACTTTTGTAATTACTCCAGATAATAAAAAAATTAAATTAAAAGAATTATTGCCTTTTTCATGGTTAGAGAATTGAGAAAGATGGTGAAACTATTAAATCTAAACCTATGGAACTATACAGACTGGAAGAATAGAAAAGAAAAAATAATTCAGTTTGTTCAACAACATAATCCCGATATTATTACATTACAAGAAGTTCGGGATGATATTCAGTTTAATAAGAAGGGTTATAATCAGGCTAAACAACTTAATGACGAACTAAACTATCCTTATTATGCATTTTATCCAGTTACAGATAAAAGAAAGGAAAGACCAGAAAAATATAAGCATTATTGCATTGAAGGTATTGCAGTTTTATCCAAATTCCCAATCCTTAAAATTGAAAAACATAAATTAAGAAAACATCCAGACGATAGATATACTTGTGGGAATTTATATGTTAAAATAAAAGCAGAAAAGATTATTGATTTGATTGTTGTTCATTTCTCAAATAGTGATTTATTTAGTTTATTGCATTTAATAGAAACTTTGAGTATAATCAAAAAGAAAAAGATTGAACCAATTATTGCGGGAGATTTTAATATGTGGCATCAAGATTGGCTTAATGATTTAACCTCTCAAGAATATGTAAGTTCAATGCAGTATAAAAAATATCTTTCGTATCCCCTAAACAAATGGACTTTAGATTATATACTAATCCCTAAGAAGTATAAATTTAAATCACTAAAGTGTGAAGGCGATGTTTCTGATCATAAGGCTTTGATTGCGGAGGTTGAAATAAGATGAAAATAGGATTTATATCAGATATACACGAAGATATTGTTAGGTTAAGAGAGGCAATTGCAATTCTTGAAAAACAAAATTGTAATAAAATTGTTTGTTTAGGAGATTTTATAGGCTATAGTGTTCCTTTCTACGGATTTCTAAACTCTAGAAACGGTCACGAAGTAATCTCAGTAATCCAAGAGAAATGTGATTTGGTTGTTGCAGGTAATCATGAACTCTATGAGGTAAGAAAACTACCGAGATATAATGCGGGGTTCGATTATCCTAAAAATTGGTATGAATTAGATTATTGGAAAAGGAAGGAGTTATCCAAGGGAAAGGTAAATCTGTATGAACATGACGAACTTTCCCCCCTGATTACTAAAAAAGATGAAAAGTATATTGAAAAGTTACCTGAATACATCCTTGCTAACTTCGATGGAATAAAAATACTTTTATCTCATTGGACTTATCCTGATTTGTCTGGTTCATTAACGTTTAACCCAGAAAAACCAGAAGATTTTACAGAACATTTTGAATTTATGAAAAAACAGGGTTGTAATTTAAGCATTCAAGGACATGACCATCGAAGAATTATGTGCTTTTCTCCAAATAAGTTTCATGAAATTTCTTTTGGAACAAAAATAAAATTAACAGATAAACCCTTGGGAATTTATTGTCCATGTATTGCCAATGGAACTTTTGCAAATGGCTTAATGATTCTTGATACGAATAAAAAAGAGCTCGAAATAATTCCGTTAAATACCCAAATACATAAAGCACCTGATTGGAGGAAATTATAATGAAACCTCCCTATGAACTTGCAGTAGAAAAATTCCTAGAGAACTGGGAACATAAGAAAGATGTTGTTGGAGCAGTAATCTGCGGAAGTTATGTAACTGGAAATCCAAGCAAACATTCAGACATTGACCTACAGGTAATATTAGATAATAAAGTTAAATGGAGGGAAAGAGGCAATAAGATTGTTAATGGATTCTTAATTGAATATTTTGCTAATCCCTATGGACAAAACTTGAAATATTTTGAGAGTGATTTTAAAAGAAATAGGAAGATTCAAATCCATATGCTAACAACCGGAAAGGTTATCCTAGATAAAAATGGGGATGTGGAAAAATTAATTAAAGAATCAAAAAAATGGGATAAAAAGGATTTCATAAAATCAAATAAATTTGAAATTGAAATAAATAAGTATCATATGTGGGATATGCGGGACAATCTTGAAGAAGTTTATGAAGAGAACGAAAGTGATTTTTATTATGTTTATTATAATTTTCTTAATTCCATATTAGAATCTTATTCTAAGTTTAAGGGATTTAATAGCATTAATACAAATAAAGTCAGAAGATTTCTTTCTGATAAAAAAGACCAGAAAAAGTATAGGATGAATGACTTTCCTGACAAAACTTTTAGGAAAATGTACTTGGAAGCTATAGAGTTATCAGACAAGGCAAAGATGATGTCCAAGTTTAAGCAAATTATCCAATATGTTATGAAGAAGATGGGTGGGTTTAATATTGATGGCTGGAAGATAAAAAGTGAGGTTGAGGGATGAAGAAAGAAACAAAAAGATATAAGGCCTTAGTTGAGAAAGCGAAAGGACTGTTTGAATCTTATGAAAGCAAATTTAATCCATATAAAGGACCTAATTTGCATTATGAAAATATGCTCCGTTATGGGGATCTAAGAAAACAGCAGGGTGCAGAATTTAATGCAGATGCTTACAAGGTTGCTGTTTGGCTTCATGATATTGGACATTATGTTCCGGCCTTAGGAGAAGATTTAGGCAATACTGATTATAAAAAACGAGAAATTCATAAGAAGAAGGGAGTTGATATTTTCAATAAGGAGTTTAGAAAACATCTAGATGATAGTGATTTAGAAGAAAAAATTTATGCTTGTATTAAGTATCATAGTGGCCCCCTTGATGAACAAGGAGAAGAATACTTAAGAAAACATCCAGAATTACAACTTATCAGAGAAGCAGATAGGATTTCATTTCTACATCCTAATTTCGCTGAACACAACTTAAAGTATGCTACTGATAAGAAAAAATTGAGTGATTTTGAAAGAGTGGTTCAACATAATTATGACGAACTTGTCAATGTTGTCAAACCTACTCCAGAAGGATTGGAGGTTGCAGAAGAGTGGAAAGCTGAATCAGATGAGCTAGTTAGTCAACATAAATTGAAGGGGGAAAGAGCATGACAAAAGAAACAAAAAAATGGTGGGAACATGCAAGCAAGTATTATCAAAGAGATTCTAAAATCCCTGTAAGTATTCACTATGGTCCTGGAAGTCCGGGGGAGAGTAATCTTAAACTATTAGGCAATCTAAAAGGAAAAAATGTTCTTGAAATTGGCTGTGGTGGTGCACAATGTGGAATCGCTATGGCAAAACAAGGAGCAAATGTTATTGGGATAGATATTTCTGAAGAACAATTAAAATTTGCTAAGAATCTTGCTGAAAAAAATAAAGTTCACATAAAATTTTATCAAGGAGACATAAAAAGTTTGCATCAAATAAATTCTAATAGCCAAGATATTGTTTTTTCTGCCTGGGCATTGCATTATGTTGATGACTTAGAAAAATGCTTTAAGGAGGTTTATAGAGTATTAAAGAAACAAGGGATATTTGTGTTAAGTTTAGACCATCCTTTTTTTAGAACAGCAGTAAAAACAAAAGAAAGTTATTTCAAAACAGGTAAATATGTGGAAGTTTTCTCTGATAAGTCAAAAAAATTTGTAGCTTATACCCACACGGTGAGTGAGTTATTTAATACCCTGATAAAAGCAGGATTTATTGTTGAAAAAATGATTGAACCAGATTCTAGAAAAAAGTACAAAGATGATCCTTGGTATGGTATGTGGGACTTTACTAAAAAAAGAATGAGTAGGTTGCCTGCTACAATCATTTTTAAGGCGAGGAAGAGATGAAAATAAAAGAACTGCAACCAAACCAGATAATAACTTTAAATGACTTTCCAGTCCATAATGGGCATATCTTAAAAATCTTCTTTAAAGTATTTAAAGATGGATACGGGAAGATAATTCCTGCGTGTCCAGTTATACATAAAAGATTCTTTGCCCAGATTTTTGATAAAACATTTCCAGATTTTAAAGAATTTCAAAAAAAACATCCAAAAGCAGAATATCTTTTATTAGATGGAAGTCATAAAACAACTGCGGCAAATCTCACTAGGAACAAGATAAAAGTGATGATAATTGAAACTGATAAAGATATTAAAGAAGCTAAAAAATTGGTAGAAATCGGAGAATTGTTTAGTTTAACTATTGAAAATACAATTAATGAAAACATAAAAGATTTAAGGAAACATTTTATGAAAAAGAGAGGCTTTCAAACTGTTGAAGAAAAAACTAAGAAGATGGTATTGAAGAAAGTCATCCCAGATTACATGATTAAATATTATAAGAAGAAGACATGAAACAACTAAAGATGGACATAGCAAATTTATTTTTAGTATTAATATTAATTGAGATAATGTTACAGTATATAGCCCCCGTTAAACAAATAATTTTTGTTCCGTATTCTTATATTGGAATTATCTTATTTGTGATTGGATGGATACCAAATATCTGGTTGGGAATACATTTTAGAAAAGTTAATACTTCAATTTCTGCAAAAGATACGCCTAAAAAATTAGTAACAACAGGATTATTTAGAATCAGTAGAAATCCTAATTATCTTGGGATGATAGTCACTTTAATTGGTGAAGCAATATTTTTAGGTTCATTAGCGACGTTTATTATCCCTGCGATATTTTTTATTCTAATCATCAAATTTAATATTAGTTTTGAAGAAAAAATTCTTGAAAAGGAATTTGGTAAAAAATACATTGATTATAAAAGACAAGTTAGGAGATGGATTTGATATGAGGCCAGAAGAAAAAGAATCAAAGCAGATATATGACTCACTTGCAGAATCATATCATAATCAAAGAACTAAAAAATATCCTCATGGATGGTTCTATAATGAAATGACCGAGATGCCCGCAGTTCTTAACTTGTTAGGAGATGTTAAAGGCAAGAAAATTCTTGATTTGGGATGTGGAAGTGGAATCTATGCCAAACTCCTTACTAGACAAGGAGCAACAGTAAAAGGATTTGATATTTCCCCAGAAATGATAAGAATCGCCAAACAGGAAAATCCAAACTTAGACTTAAAAGTTGGCACAGCTGATAATATCCCATTTAATGAAAAGTTTGATATTGTTCTTGCTTCCTTAGTTGTTCATTACATTCAGGACTGGAATAAGATGTTTAAAGAAATAAGAAGAATTTTGAAAGATAGAGGAATCCTTATTTTTTCTACTGGAAATCCGATGTCAGAGTCAGTCGAAAGAGTCAAATACAAAGGCAAAACATTCAGAACCTACGGAAACTATTTTAGAGAAAGAAAGCTCAACTATCTTTGGAACACTGATAAAGGAAAAGCAAAAGTATTTGCTTATCATATAACCTATGAAACCATAATAAAAAGAATAATGACAAATGGATTTGAGATTATAGGATATAGTGATTGCCCCCCAATTAAGATTGCAAAAAAATATTTTCCTGAAGATTATGAAAACTACTTGAAAAGACCTTCCTTTTGCGCTTGGAAATTGAGGTTAACATGAAAATCAAAAAAGTCCAAGCCCAAAGGATCTCTGATGATTACCATTTAGGAAAAGTTAATTCATTAAAATTAATTGATGGTGGTTGGGTAAACCATAACTTTGATTTGAAAACCGAAAAAGGATGTTTTATTCTTCGAGTAATTGGGTCAAGCATGAACGCTACTAAGAAATCAAGATTAAATTCTGAATTTAAACTTTTAGAATTTCTTGAAGAAAATAAATTTCCTTATGGTATTCCAGTTCCTATAAAAAATGCTAAGGGAAATTATTTAACTAAAATATCACAATATAATGTTTGGATTTATAAAAAAGTTGAAGGAAGTTCCATTAAAGATTATGATAAAACAAGTCTAAAGAACATTGCAAAAGCATTAGCAACATATCATAAATATGTTAAGAATTTTAAGATAAAAAATAAGAGTAATTTTGGAGACTTAAAAATTCTTTACAAGAAATATCTTGCCATGAGAGGGATTAAGCCAAAAAACTCAAAAGATGAACTTATGCTTGAGAATATAGGCTTGTTTTTAGATAGTTTTTCTAAATTAAACAATGTCGATTTTAATGTGAGCCATGTTCCAATACATTATGATTTTCATAAAGGAAACTTATTATTCAAAAACAAGAAAGTTGTTGGAATACTTGACTTTGAAAGAGTTTTTTATGCTCCAAGGATTTTGGATTTAGCACATTTGATTAAATGTTCTTATAAAAGCGGAAAAGATTTTATGAAGAGGGTTGATTTTATTTCAGACAATTATAATAAAGTGAACCATTTATCAAATAAAGAGAGAGCGTTAGTTTTACTGATGCTATTAAGAGATAATTTGTTTATGTTTGAAAAATTTTACAATGCAAAAGGAATAATGAAAACAGGACATGAAGGATCTATCAGTTGTTTAAAATGGACAATTGATGTACATAAAAATGTTTTGAGGAGTTTAAAATGAAAGAGGAAAAAACCATAAAAAAGAATGTCAAAAAGCTTACAAGATCAGAAAAAATTCTAATGAATAAAATTCGGATAAGAGAAGCTGGAGAAAGTGGAAGAAAAGATTTTAGCAGGGATTATCCAAATGGAACAATTTTTTTCTTTTACAAAGAAAAAGATAAAATCTTGGCCTTCGGAGGATTAGAACCAATTAAACTAAATTATCTTGCTAAGAATTATGATATTCTAGGGATATGCAATATTTTTTCAGTTGAAAAAGGAAAAGGTTATGGAACTATTTTAATTGCGGAAATTATAAAGTATCTTAAGAAGACTGGAAAAACTGGTCTTGGTTTTTGTGGCGAAAAAACTGCTAAGTTTTATGAAAAAGCCGGATTGAAAAGCAAAAAGGGTTTTAGTTTAAGATTAGAAATGGAAAACCCAAAAACCAAAGAAAGAATTCCTGACCCTGATGGCGGGTGTCCTGGAATTTATATTGAAGGAAAAGACAAACTTATTTCAAAAATGTCAAAGGGGAAAGCGATAGCAACTTATTGGCTTCCCAGACTTAAGGAGCCTCATTTCTAAGGTGATAATTTAACAAACTCAGCATTTACAAAATCTCCTGTTTATATTGATATCCTACATTGGTAAACCTAGCAATCTCAAAAGAATCAGAGTAAGAAGAGCATTTCTATAGCTTTCAACAGGATTTCACCCCAAACCTCCCTCAAAAACCCGCGAGTGGTCGTCAAAAGACCACAATGGGCAGATGCGCCATCCGGGAATTGAACCCGGCCAGCGAGCTTGGGAAGCTCGAATCATAC